>NZ_JCALCV010000002.1:0-357744 GCF_059812525.1 Mycobacterium sp. NGS51 | reverse complement strand
ACTGAACTGCAATAACATGAGTGCCCCCGGCAGGATTCGAACCTGCGACACCGGCTTTAGGAGAGCCGTGCTCTATCCCCTGAGCTACGAGGGCCGGGGACGTCTTCGAATACCTGACTAAAACCCTGGCGAGGCGCGATTTCAGCGGCTTCTTGGACATCCTGGTGCCGTGGTCGGCGTCGCGACGGCGGGCGTCGTGTTGTCGAGTACGGCGGGTGTGAGTGTATCGGGCATGACGATGGACACGCGACGTCTGGGCGTGCGTGGTCGGCGTTGAGTGACGCTCGTCGTGGTGGCGGGCTTAGGCGGCTCCCTGGTCGGGTTGTCGTCGTCGGTGCAGGTAGGCCGCGATGGCGTTGCGGCCCAAGGCGAATCCGATCATGACGGTGAGTTGGCGCAGCGCGCTATAGGCGATCATGCGGCCGCCGTAGAGAGTGCGGTCGAGGGTGTTGTTGAGGCTTTCGGAGTCTTCGCGCCAGCCATAACAGCGGTCGTAGACGCTGGCCCCGTCGTCGGTTTTGACGTGTTGGCGCAGGTGTTCGGCGCGGTTGTAGCCGCGGCTGCGGTCGGCTTCGGTGGTGTCGATACGTTCGCGGTGCACGGTGCCGCACGAGGGGGTGGCGAACTCGATATACCAGCGGTAGCTGGTGTCGGCGTTGCGGCGCGGGTAGATCTTGGCGACGGGGCAGGGCTGCAAGTGTTTGTCCCCGGTGTCGAGGACCTGCCGCTCGCAGATACGGCCGTCGGCGGTCCACAGGTCGTGGGTATCGCCGCAGGCGCAGTCGAGGCGGGTCAGGGCGGTGGGCTTACGGGTGCCGTCGTGGATGGGTGAGAGCACCGTCAGGCCCTGTTTCATGGTGTGGTCGATGTGGGTGCCGCGGAATGCGCCGTCGTAGCAGACGCCGTCGCAGCGAACGTCGGGATCGGCGACGACGCGGTCGATCATGTCGGTGGCGATGCGAGCTTCACCGCCGTAGCCCTTGCCCGCCGGCACGGCGTCGACATCGAGGATGATCCGGTTGTTGCGGATGGCGTCGGGGCGGGTGCTGAGCATGGTGAATTTGGTACCGTATCGGAACTCCTTGTCGCTTTCGCCGTTTTGCACCTCGATGCCGGCGTTGACGCGACGTCCGCCCTTCTCGGCCCACTTGTCGGCGGTGGACTTGCGAACCGGTGCGGCTACGACGGTGCCATCGCCGACGATGTATTGCCCGCGGGCGGGGTTGGTGTGGGATACCGCAGCGGCGGGGTCCAGGCAGCCGATCTCGATGGCCAACCGGCGGGCAAAAGGCCGGAACGCGTCGACTAGCTCGTTGGCGTGCTCGTCGAGCAGGTGTTGGGCGTAGTTGTGGTGCCATCGCTGCGGTGGGCGGCGCTGCGCGGTGGGTGCCCCGTGCTTGGCGGCGTGATGGCGGATCGAGCGCCAGTAGGCGGGGTGGGCCATAGCGCGGGCGGCCTTGCTGTGCGAACCGAGTACCCCGGCCAGCGCCTTGTGCAGCAGGTGCACCCAGGGCGGGTAGTGCGGGAGCCGACCTGGGGTGCCGGGCTCATGGACGGGCAGGGTGGCGGCGAGTCGATAGATGAGTTCGCTGGACGCGACGGCTTCGATGGTGTCGATCTCGAGCAGGGTGAGATCCATCGGGGTCTCGATCCTGTGCAGCTGACTCTGCCCGATCCGCTTGGCGCCGTAGGCGTCGGCCTGGTTGGACGTGGCGGGTTTGCGGCTCACGGCCGATCACCCGACTCGTGCCAGTGGTAGCCGATCAGGGCCGCAGTGGTGTCCAGCGACGACGAGCCGATGCGGTGGGCGGCGTCTTCGATACGGCCGGTGCGGTCGAATTCGAGGCGGCCGGCATAAGCGGTCAGCGATGCGGGGCGGATGCCGGGGTCCTGGGAAAGCCCGGCGCGGGAAAGGATGTCGCGCACGGTGACGCATACACGGGCTTGTTTGTGGGCGTCGCTGCCGCCGGCGCCGGTGCACAACACCGGCGACGAGGCCGACGTAGGTAGTGGGCCGGTGATGTGGTCGGCGCGCTCGGTGAGCACCCGCAGCGACCAGTTGTCCAGCGGCAGGACGCGGGGTCGGTGCTTGTATGACCCGTGCGCCCACACAGTCGCGGCCTGAGCGTCGAGGTCGGTGGCGGTGATGTGTCCCAGCTCGGAGGTGTGCGCGCCGGCCAGAAGCAGCGCGGCGGTGGCGGCATGTCGCGTCGGGGTGCCGTGTTCGGCGAACAGCCGCACCAGGGCGGACTCGTCGTGCGACAGGGGGCGCCGTACCGAGGATTGGCGAGCGGGAACGTCGATGTCGGTGGTGGGGTCATCGAGAGCCAACTGCAGCCGGCGGGCGGTGCGGTAGAACGCCCGAAGTGCGGCGCGCCGGTTGTGCATAGTCGCCACCGCCGCCCCCGACACGCTGCCGTGGCGGGTGCGTCCTTTGGCGGCAACGAATTTCGTGACCAGCGCCGCATCGACCGTGGCCAGCGTGGTGATGTCATGGGCGGCGGCGAACCGGGCGAACCGGCACAGCAGCAACCCGAACTTGTCCAGGGTCTGCGCGGCCAGCGCGCCGTCATCGATCCAGGCGCCGATCACCGCGTGCACGGCCGTCTCCAGGCTGCCGTCAGCCATGGCGGGCCCCCAACACAACGGCAGCGCCAGCTGCTCGCCGGCGCTCACCAAGGCCCGGCGCCTTCGATGACCGGTTGCGCATGCCGCCTCCCTCTGCATCGGTGCATGTATGCACCATTTGAGCAGAGGGGTCCGACAAGTCGCGTCGATGCGACGGCACTGGCGGTTATCGTGGGCGCATGCCGCGCAGCAACGCCGACCAGCCCCCGGTGGCCTACGTGGCCACTGGGACCTGGCCGGAGGCCGAACTGGTCGCCGATGCCCCGCCATCGGCGTCCGCCGCGCAGCACCTGGCGCGTGCGCTGCGCTTTGCGATGGCCGAGACCGCGACGGGCCAGCGCGCACTGGCCACCGCTAGCGGGGTCGCCCATACCACGATCGGGCGCATCCTGGCCGGCACGGTGCTCTGCGACATCGGCTCGCTGGCCCGCCTGGAAGACGCCCTGGGTCGGGCGCTCTGGCCCAAGCATGGCCCCACTCCGAACCGCCGCCGTGTGACCCGGCGAGCGACCGCCTAACCCAATGCCGTCCGTCACATGAGGCAGGTTACATCCCTGTGATTCGATTGCGCCCGTACCGCAACGGCGTGTTGCGCTTGACTCGTGTTCCAGGTTCCAGAAGACTGGGTCTCGCGCGCGCACGCGCGCACGCGTCAGCGTAGCCGGGAAGTGGGTGGCAGGACATGGTGAAGACGCCGAGGTCGTTGATCGACCTGATTGATGTCGCCGTGAAGAGGCATGGCGGTGCGTCGGGACGTCGACTGGCGGAACTCGCGCAGGGCGCAGGTCACGATATCTCGCACGCCACGCTCAACCGGCTGCGGCAGGGCACCTACGCCACCCGGGCCTCGGATGCCTCGATCCGAGCGATCGCCTATCTGGCCGACGTCTCGGAGAACACCGCATTCGCCGCAGCGGAGGTGAGGGCCCCGGCCCCGGTCGCCTACCAGCCGCCTTCCGAAGCCCAGCGGATGAGCACCCGGCAACGCAAGGCGCTCGATGAGTTGATCCGCGCATTCGCCACCGATGAGACCCCGGCCGCCACCGGGGTCGACTTCGGCCGGTTGCTGGCTGCGCGGGAAAACCTGCACGCCGCGCTGGCCAGCGCCGCAGAGCACGAGGGCCCCGAGCGGCTTGCGGCCGCAGCCCAAGACGCAGTGGCACGCATCGACGAGGTCATCGACGCGCTGTTCGCCGCGTCGGCCGACCAGGACGCACCCGATGGCGCACCATGGTCACAACTCACTGAACGACAGGAGGACAGCGGTCCAGCACACGCAGTCGGATAGGCCCGCACGGCGCGCGACAAGAGGGGCGGTGTTGTGATTCCGGAGTTGGACTCATCGCACGGGTTGCTGCCACCTGGCCGATATCGCGCAACCCGAGACGAGGTGCATCAGCGTTTCGTCGACGGGCGCAGCGCACACCGGCAACGGTTATGGCAGGACTGGGAGTGTGCGACAAATGTGCTGCGCCGGCACGTGCACGTCAACGCCGCGTGGCTCTACGGGCAGTTCCTCTCCAATGACCCAGACCCGGAAGTGGTGTCGTGCGTGTATTGGGCCGAGGACCTCGAGCTGGCCAAGGCGCACCTGAACCCGGCCAGCATCAAACTCCTGCAAGCCTTCGCGCAACGCGGTAAGGTCCGCCGCACCCTCGGAGTGCAGGTGGACACGCAACTCGTCGCCTGGCATTGCCAGCCCGACACCAGCACCGACGACCGCTACCTACCCGACTACCTGCAACTGCGAGGCCAAGTGGATGATTACCTCCAGCGAATGCATTCCGGCCCACGGGGATCGCAACCGGCACGTCAAGACGCGCTACCTCGCCAAGGCTATGTGGAGGTGATCGTCGATGACTACCAGTGAGGACGACATCGACCGGATGGAAGCCACCCTCCTGGCGGCGATGGCCGACGACGACGCACCCACCTGGACAACGCCGGATGACCTGTCCCGAATCAGCGTCGAGGGGCTAATCGCCGCCGACACCCTGGGCCGCACGCTGGCGTCGCACGGCAGCATCCGCATCACCGGCGACGGGGTCAGCGGATCGGCAGCGCGGGTGGCCGATGTTGCACGGGTCATGACCGGCTTCCAGCGGCTGGCCACCGCGGTCGGTGCCGCCCACCAGGGCGACAAGACACTGGAGCGCCAACCCAACGCCCTTGTGCGTCGCCGCACCGACCTGTTGCTCACTGCCTCACCGGGGCGCGGGTCCATCATCTTGGCGTTTACGCCGGCCAGCTCGCCGATTATCGAAACCGGACACGGGGACGGCAAGGTCGGCATGTTCGCCGAGCTCGAAACCGACGATCAGCTGCTCGACACCGCGATCGGCGCCACGATTGACGTGTTCGCCGCCGGCAACGACATCGGCCCCGACCCCGCCGACTCACTGTTCGTGCAACAACTCGGCCAGATGGGGCCCCGCACCGCCTCGGCGCTACGTGATCTGTCCAAGACCCTGGACCGGGCTCGATTCGACGTCGAAATCGACTGGCGGCAACCCGCTCGCGCCACCCGCCGGGTAGCGGTGTCCGCGGCCGCCGCCGCCCACATCGCCACCACCGTGGAAAACGCCAACCTCGACGAACAGCCAGTGCAGCTCGTCGGCGAATACCTCACCGTCAGCTCCGTGCAATCCTGGCTAATCCGCCAAGAAGACGGGGAAACCGTCACCGTCAAACGCGGCCAACTCGGCGTAGATGACGTCCGCGGATTCGGACTCGGCATGCGGGTACGCGTCGACGCGATCATGAAAACCGAAACCACCCCCGGTGGCGCCGTGAAAACCACCTACACCGCTCAAGCCGTTCACCGTTTCGATGATGAGCCCGGCTGAGCCGTTCACGATCCTTCGCGAAATGGGTATCGTTTATCAACTGCGCCGCTTTCCGCACTAGCTCGGGTACGTATTCTCGGTATTGCCACAGCCGCCTAGGATCTCTTCCACCTCACCATTTTCGCCGGGTGGTCAAACCATCGGCGCTGGGTGTGTGCGTCCCCTGCGTGTGGCACGTTGGCGCGCAGCAGCATCAGCTGCCAGACCAGACATCGCTTCAGATCTTGCGATCGCCGTGCACAGCTTCCTATCACCCGCTGGTCCATCAGCTGCTGTCTGACAAATAATCCCTAGCCCTAGCCACGCTGCGGTTTCGCGAGCGCAGGCCGGCGATGGCGTGCCAGCCGACTACCACGGCGACCGGCGCGGCAGCCACCAACAACAGTGGTAATGGACCCAGGCTGTCGACCTGGTGGGCCAACCAGCCCTGTATTTCGCTGGCCGCGTTGACTACCGGGTCATCGGCGCCTGCGCCGGTGAAGTGTAGCCGGATTTCGTAGTACCCGTAATAGGTTACGTAGAGTCCGGTCAACAGCACGATAACGCCGGCGATGCGGCCCACGTAGGGCAGAATCCGGCGAAACGCCGCGGCGGCCGACGAGCCGGCTACCGCGACCGCCAGCGCCGCCACCCCCACAGT
Source organism: Mycobacterium sp. NGS51 (assembly GCF_059812525.1). Taxonomy (NCBI): domain Bacteria; kingdom Bacillati; phylum Actinomycetota; class Actinomycetes; order Mycobacteriales; family Mycobacteriaceae; genus Mycobacterium; species Mycobacterium sp. NGS51. Next base: position 351,630 of record NZ_JCALCV010000002.1, on the reverse strand, counting down.
GACGCTCATGCCGGCTGCGTAGGCCAGGAACGCCAGCACACCCGAGAGCATCGACCCTTGCTTGAATGTCGTGCTGACGACAGCGAGAAACGGTGCGATCGTACAGGATAGCGAAGCGGTTGCGTAGCCTACGCCGTAGCCGTACATGGAACCCAGCCGTGCGGTAGGTGCACCGCCCGCCAACTTGGGCAACAGAATGCTGAGGTCCTTGCCGGCCAGTAGCCAAAATGCCATCGCGACCAGCGCAACACCGATGGCCACGGTGGCAAAGGGCAGGTACTTTCCCGCCGAGGCAATCACCGGTGAGATCGCCAGGCCAAAAATGCCGAACACCGTCAGAAATCCGAGCGCCATCGTCACCGTGGCCGCAGCTGCGCGGGCCAGCGCCGCGCCCCGCGACGCGTCTTGGCTACCGGCGATCACTAAGCCCAAATAGCCGGGCAGGAACGCGAACCCGCACGGGTTGAGCGCGGCGACCAGCCCAGCGCCCAGGGCGAAACTCAGCGCCGCGGTGTCGATCATTTGGCGACAAGCCTGTGGACTCGCTCGGTCAACTGTGCTTCGGGGAGCGTGCCCTTCACGACGTCGATGCTGGCGTCTGAACTGACGAACGCGTACGCGGGTTGTTGCGTCACACCGAATTTCGCCCACACTGCCGCATCGGTATCGGCCAGCTGAGCGAGCCCGGCCATACGGTATTTGTCGACGAACTCGCGCATGGCGGGCACATCGGCCCGTGCGGCCACCCCGACGAACGTCACCGCGGGATTAGCCGCGGCAACCTTGGCCACCGTCGAGGCTTCGCGTTGACACGCCGGACACCATGGCGCCCAGAACCACAGCACCGCCGGTTTGCCCAGCAGGCTTTCACCAGAAAACGGTTGACCGGCCAGGGTTTCGGCGGTGAACTGCAGCTGAGCCGGCGCGGAGGGGTCGCCGGCGGGTGTAACCAGGCCCGGCTCGGCTGTTAGCTGCGAACCACACGCTGCGACGACGATCGCTGCGGCGGCAAGTAGGGCGCTGAGCCGGCGGGGCATGGCGGTTCCTTCCGGTCGGGCGGGTGGTTGGAGCGACAGGGATAATGCTCGCTCTACTATCTACGTACCTAGATAGTAGAACATGGTCGCGCTGGGACGTCGACCTCAGCCGTGGGTGAGCCAGCGCAGGTACTCGTGCGGGCCTGACAACTCCAGGCGGTGCCATAGCACGCTGGTCGGTAATGCCTGGCTGGTATGGTGGCCCACTGCCTCATATTGTCGCCGCCGGTCTACCGGGACGACCAGATCGATGTCTGCCAGCGAATGCCCAATGAACGATGTGTGGTGCTCGCGGTTGAGCGCTTCGGCGACGGCGACAGGCAGCGTCCAACCCAGCACCGGCAGACCAGTATTGGTTGCAGCGGCGTGCGCTGCAGCGGTGGCCTGCTGATGGTCGGGGTGGCCGGTGACACCGCTCGGGTCGAACACCAGCAAACCACGGGGGTCGACCCTTTGTGCGAAGTCGACAACACGGGTTCCCAATTCAGCGGGCGGCGTGTCGGAAAGTCGGCCGTCAGGGTAGCTCAGCAGCTCAACTGTCGACACGCCGAGAACCTCGGCGGCGCTCGCCAGTTCGACGCCCCGAACCTCGCTCAACTCGCCGGCCACGCCGTGCAATGTTGACGCCTCGCCGCGGGTCAGACACAGCACAGCCAGCCGTGCGCCGCGGTCGGCGAACGCAGACAGGATCGCGCCCAAACCGAACGACTCGTCGTCGGGATGGGCAACCACCGCCAGAACGGATCCCCATCTGGGAAGTTCCGTGCTTGTCATGGCTGGGTCGCCGATGCGGGGCATGGCTCGTACGGCAGATACCTCGGTGTTAGTGCTCATCGCACCTCATTCCCTTTCCATAAATTGCGACCGACCTGGCTGCGTACTGCCGCGGTCTCGCGCCCGCTGGCCTCGCCGTGGCGGCCGAGGTGCGCTTCGGCGCGCATCCGTTCGACCATGTGCGGGTAGTGCAGCTCGAAGGCGGGGCGCTCGGAGCGGATACGGGGCAGCTCGGTGAAGTTGTGCCGCGGCGGCGGGCAACTGGTGGCCCACTCCAGTGAGTTGCCGTAGCCCCACGGGTCGTCGACGGTGGCCACCTCGCCGTAGCGCCAGCTTTTGAAGACGTTCCACACGAAGACGATCATCGACACGCCGAGGATGAACGATCCGATGGTGGAGACGATGTTGAGGCCCTGGAAGCCGTCGGTGGGCAGATAGTCGGCGTAGCGGCGCGGCATGCCGGCATTGCCCAGCCAGTGCTGCACCAAAAACGTGGTGTGAAACCCGATGAAGGTCAGCCAGAAGTGCAGCTTGCCCAACCGCTCATCCAGTAGCCGCCCGGTCATCTTCGGAAACCAAAAGTAGACACCGGCGAAGGTGGCGAACACGATGGTGCCGAACAGCGTGTAGTGGAAGTGCGCCACCAAGAAGTAGGTGTCGTGGACATGGAAGTCCAGTGGGGGGCTGGCGATGATCACCCCGGTCAGGCCGCCGAGTAGGAAGGTCACGGCGAAGCCGACCGAGAACAGCATCGGCGTGTCGAAGGTTAGCTGGCCCTTCCACATGGTGCCGATCCAGTTGAAGAATTTGATCCCGGTCGGCACCGCGATCAAATACGAGGTGATGGTGAAAAACGGCAGCAGTACCGCACCGGTGGCGAACATGTGGTGCGCCCACACCGCCGTCGACAGTCCCGCGATGGCCATCGTCGCGTAGACCATGGTGGTGTAGCCGAACAGCGGTTTGCGGCTGAACACCGGGAAGATTTCGGTGACGATGCCGAAGAACGGCAGCGCGACGATGTAGACCTCGGGGTGGCCGAAAAACCAGAACAGGTGCTGCCACAGGATCGGCCCGCCATTGGCCGGGTCATAGATGTGGCCGCCGAGGTGTCGGTCGTAGGCCAGGCCGACCAACGCCGAGGTCAGCACTGGAAAAGCCGACAGGACCATGATCGAGGTGATCAAGATGTTCCAGGTGAAGATCGGCATCCGAAACATCGTCATACCGGGCGCGCGCATGCACACCACCGTGGTGATCATGTTGACCGCCCCCAAGATGGTGCCCAGACCCGATACGACGAGGCCCATAATCCACAGATCAGACCCGGCCCCGGGGGAGTGCACGGTGTCGCTGAGTGGGGTGTAGCCGGTCCAGCCGAAGTCGGCGGCCCCGCCGGGGGTGATGAAGCCGGCTACCACGATGGCGGCGCCGAAGGCGAACAGCCAAAACGAGAACGCGTTGATCCGCGGGAACGCCACGTCTGGGGCACCGATCTGCAGCGGCAGCACCAGGTTGGCGAAACCGAACACGATCGGGGTCGCATACAGCAGCAACATGATGGTGCCGTGCATGGTGAACAGCTGGTTGTACTGCTCGTTGGACAAGAACTGCAGCCCCGGCGCTGCGAGCTCGGCGCGCATCAACAATGCCATCAGGCCGCCGATGAAAAACAGCGCGTAGCAAGTGATCACGTACATCATCCCGATCAGCTTGTGATCGGTCGTTGTCACCAGCTTGTAGACCAGATTGCCCTTCGGGCCCAGCCGGGGCGGAAACGGCCGGTGGGCTTGTAGCGGTGCGGCCTGCGGTGCTTCAGCGGTCATGGTCCACTCCATTTCCGGGGCGCTTCGACGTGGGACATACCCGCAGGGGGATAGTCGCTAACGTGGCGGCCGGTGGGGTTGCTGTGCGGTGGTGTCGCAGCAAGTGCACCGTCGGTTGGCCGGTACGGATCTCATGACGGCATCGGCGTGCTGGCCGCAGCCCGCCCAGGTGGTTTTGCCGCAGTAAGAGCAGGGCACGGATAACACATCAAGGCTCCAGTCGTGGGTGATAGGTGGGCTGTTATCTGTTGGACGCCTTGAGTCGGCCGATCAGGTCTTTTAGCGCCGCTGGGCGCATCGCCCCGGGCTGGCTGTAGACAAGGACACCGTCGCGAAACGCCATCGCGGTGGGCACGGATCGAATACCGGACCTTGCGGTCAGCTCCGGCTCAGCGTCGGTGTCGACCTTGGCGTGCACGACGTCGGGATGGTCTTGAGCCGACTGCTCAAAGACTGGCGCGAAGGTCCGGCACGGGCCACACCACGGGGCCCAAAAGTCGACCAGCACGATTGGGCTGACCTGGATCGTCGATTCGAAATCGGCGTGGGTGAGGGCTTTTACCGGCACCGCAGCCCTCCTTTCGGCCTTGTTGAAAAAGACAACCCAGTCTCACGGTTTCGCGGCTCATTGCGGCGAGCCCGATGTCGCGCCGACGCGTGCGTCGGCGAATTCACAGAAGGCGTCGTATGCGCGGGCGCCGTATATGGTGGCCGGCCCGCCATGCATGAGGAACGCGACCCCAATGGCTTCGGCGGCTTCTTCTTTGGAGGCGCCGGCGCGGGCAGCACCCTTGGTGTGTGAGGCGATGCAGCCGTCGCATCCGGCCACGACACCGATAGCCACCGCGATGAGCTCTTTGAACTTTGTGTCCAACGCGCCGGAAGTCAGCGCGGCGTTGCTCATCTGTGCGAAGCCCTTGTAGACCTCGGGGATCTTCTCGCGCAGCGCCCGGTGCTGCGGGTTCAGCTCGTTGAGTACGTCGTGGTAGTGGTTATGTTCGCTCATGACCCGTTATGATACCGATACCCGTATCGGTATTCAACCCGGTCAGGGTCATGACGCTCAGATACCCCCTAGGGTAGTATCGGGTGCTTACAGGACTTTCAGGAATGGAGGAGTCAATGATCGGCGACGAGGACACCATCACTGCGGTGCTCAACCGGTTGCGTCGCGCGCAGGGTCAGCTCGCCGGGGTGATCGCCATGATCGAGCAGGGCCGCGACTGCAAAGATGTCGTCACCCAGCTCGCGGCGGTCTCCCGCGCCCTTGACCGGGCCGGCTTCAAGATCGTGGCGTCGGGTCTGCGGGACTGCATCAGCGAGAGCAGGTCGGGCGATGCGCCACGGTTGACCGAGGCCGAGCTGGAAAAGCTGTTTTTGGCCCTGGCCTAAGCGATCCCGCGGACAGACCATTAAAGGAACTGACAAGGAGGGTTGTCATGCAAGACCAGATGTCGACCGAACGAGGCGTGTTCGGGATACCCAAGCCGCACGGGTGGCCCATCGAGCGGATCGTGAGTCTCGTCGCCGGGGCTATGGTGCTGGCAACCCAGCTCGCGCAGGCCGTGTGGCCTGCGCAGTCGGGGCGGCTGCGGTTCCTCGCCGGATGGGTGGGCGCGAACTTGCTGCTCAACGCAGCAGTGGGCTGGTGTCCGCTAAGTGCGCTGCTGCACCGTGCAGGGGTTTTGACGGCCGCCGAGCGGGAGGCCAACTACTACATGACGTAGTAGTATAAGTCGTATAGCTCGGGAGGTGGCCGATGAACACCCTTGATGTTTCCCGGTGGCAGTTCGGCATCACCACCGTCTACCACTACATCTTCGTGCCGCTGACCATCGGTTTGGCGCCGCTGGTGGCGGTGATGCAGACGGTGTGGACGATCACCGATAACCCTGCGTGGTATCGGCTGACCAAGTTCTTCGGCAAGCTGTTTTTGATCAACTTCGCGCTGGGGGTGGCGACCGGCATCGTGCAAGAATTCCAGTTCGGCATGAACTGGAGTGAGTACTCCCGGTTCGTCGGCGACGTGTTCGGTGCCCCGCTGGCCATGGAGGGTCTGGCGGCTTTTTTCTTCGAGTCCACCTTCATCGGGTTGTGGATCTTCGGGTGGGGCCGGTTGCACCGCTGGGTGCATCTGGCCTGCATCTGGATCGTGGCGGTCGCGACCAACGTGTCGGCGTTTTTCATCATCGCGGCCAACTCGTTCATGCAGCACCCGGTCGGCGCGCACTACAACCCCGAAACGGGCCGTGCTGAGTTGGACAGCATCTTGGCGTTGTTCACCAATAACACTGCGCAAGCAGCGGTTTCACACGCTATCGGCGGGGCATTCCTCACCGCGGGAGCGTTTGTTGCGGCGGTGTGCGCATGGTGGATGGTCCGATCCCGAAACGGGCGTGCCGCCGGCGCGGGCACCGACACCACCGCAGCGCAAACCGACGCCGGCAGCATGTATCGCCCGGCGACCATCCTGGGCTGCTGGGTGGCACTGGCCGCGGCGGTGGGGTTGTTGTTCACCGGCGACATCCAGGGCAAGCTGATGTTCGTCCAGCAGCCGATGAAAATGGCATCCGCGGAAACGTTATGCGACACCGAAACCGACCCGCCTTTATCGATCCTGACCATCGGGACACAGAACAATTGCGGCCACCTCCACCGCGTTATCGACATGCACTACGCGCTGTCGTTTTTGGCCAAAGGACGGTTCAGCGACGTGCACCTGGAGGGTGTGCGCGACATCGAACAGAACTACGAGCAGCGCTTCGGGCCGAACGACTACCGGCCCAACCTGTTCGTCACCTACTGGTCGTTTCGGGCGATGATCGGGCTGCTGGCCGTGCCGGTGCTGTTCGCTCTGATCGCGCTGTGGCTGACCCGCGGCGGCAGGACCCCGAACCGGCGGTGGTTTTCCTGGTTTGCGCTGCTGACCATCCCCACGCCGTTCTTGGCCAACATCGCGGGATGGGTTTTCACCGAGATGGGCCGCCAACCATGGATCGTCGCCCCCAACCCGACCGGCGACCAGCTGATCCGTCTCACTGTCGCCGACGGTGTGTCGAGTCACTCACCCGGGATGGTGGTCACCTCCCTGGTGATGTTCACCCTGGTCTACGGCGTGCTGGCGGTCATCTGGTTCCGGCTGCTGCAACGCTACGTCGTCGAAGGCCCGCAGGAGCACGACGCCGAACTCGCCCCGCCGGCTCCGCCCGGTAGCGACGAGGTGGCGCCGCTGTCATTCGCCTACTGATTGCCCGTCAGTCTCGGAAGGAGGTAGACGCGATGGCGCTGCAAGAACTGTGGTTCGGTCTGGTGGCGGTGCTGTTTCTCGGGTTCTTCATCCTGGAGGGCTTCGATTTCGGGGTGGGCATGCTGATGGAGCCGTTCGGCCGGGCCGGCACCGGCGACATCGAGTCGCATCGCCGTGCGGCGCTGAACACCATCGGCCCGGTCTGGGACGGCAACGAGGTCTGGCTGATCACCGCCGGTGGCGCGATGTTCGCGGCGTTTCCGGGCTGGTATGCAAGCGTGTTCTCGGCGCTGTACCTGCCGCTGCTGGTGATCCTGGTCGGGATGATCGTGCGGGCGGTCGCCATCGAGTGGCGCGGCAAGATCGACGACCCGAAGTGGCGGGCCCGGGCTGACGTCGGTATCGCCGCTGGGTCGTGGCTGCCCGCGGTGCTGTGGGGCGTGGCGTTCGCGGTGCTGGTGCGCGGGCTTCCGGTGGACGCCGACCACCGTGTCCACCTGTCGGTCGCTGATGTGCTCAACCCCTACACGCTGGTGGGTGGGCTGGCCACCGGCGGGTTGTTTTTGCTGTACGGCGCGGTGTTTGTGGCGCTGAAAACCGCCGGCGCGATCCGCGACGACGCGCTGCGGTTCGCGGCGTGGTTGTCGGCACCGGTGACCGCGCTGGTTGCCGGGTTCGGGTGGTGGACCCAACTGGCCTACGGCAAGACGTGGACCTGGCTGGTGCTGGCCGTCGCGGTCATCGCCCAGGTGGCGGCGGTGGCGTTGGTGTGGCGCCGCGGCTCTGACGGCTGGGCATTCTTGTCGACCGCGGTGGTGGTGGCTGCGGTGGTGATCCTGCTGTTCGCTGCGCTGTATCCCAACCTGGTGCCTTCCACGCTCAACCCGGCCTGGAGCCTGACGATCTATAACGCGTCGTCGACCCCTTACACGTTGAAGATCATGACGTGGGCGGCGGTGGTCTTCGCCCCGTTGGCGATGACCTACCAGGGTTGGACGTATTGGGTGTTCCGGCAGCGGATCTCGGCCGAGCGGATACCCCCGTCGACCGGCCTTTCGAGGCACCCGTCTTGAGCGGAAGCGGTTCGTCAGCCCAAGCACCGCTGGACCCGCGCTTGTGGCGGGCATCGACGGCGGTGCGCCGGTTTTTGGCCGCCACGGTGGCCTACGGTGTGGTGATCGCCGGCTGCGCGGTCGCTTCGGCGATGGTGTTGGCACAGATCGCCTCCCGGGTCATCACCGACCCGTCCACCCGCAGCGTCGAGCGTTGGATGCCGCTGATCTCGATCCTGGCGGCGCTGTGGGCAATTCGCACGGCGGCCCACTGGCTGCAGGCGCGGCTGGGCCAGCGGGGCGCCAGCGCGGTGATCGCCGATCTGGCCGGTCAGGTGCTGACCGCGGTGACCGCGCGCGCCCCCCGGGAACTGGCCGCCCAGCGCGACGCCGCCGCGACGGTGGTGACCCGCGGCCTGGACGGGTTGCGCCCCTACTTCACCGCCTACCTGCCCGCGTTGGCGCTGGCCGCGATCTTGACCCCGGCCACCGTCGCGGTGATCGCGCTCTACGACCTGAAGTCGACGGTGATCGTGGCGGTCACGTTGCCGCTGATCCCGATCTTCATGGTGCTGATCGGCCTGGCCACCGCCGACCGGTCAGCGGCCGCGCTGGCGGCCATGACCACTCTGCAGGCCCGACTACTGGATCTGGTCGCCGGAATTCCCACGCTGCGCGCGCTGGGCCGGGCCGCCGGGCCCGAACATCGCATCGCCGAACTTTCGACGGCCCACCGCCGTTCGGCGATGGCCACGCTGCGGATCGCCTTCTTGTCGGCACTGGTGCTGGAGCTGCTGGGCATGCTCGGCGTCGCCCTGGTCGCGGTCAGCATCGGGCTGCGCCTGGTGTTCGGCCAGATGAGCCTGACCGCCGGGCTGACGGTGCTGCTGCTGGCGCCGGACGTGTACGCACCGCTGCGCCGGATCGGGGTGGAATACCACGCCGCCCAGGACGGCCGCGCGGCCGCCGACAAGGCGTTCGCGCTCATCGACGACTCGACCGGCGGCCCGGCCCCAGGACACCGGACCGTGTCCGCGCGCGGTGCGGTGATCCGCGCCGAACGGCTCAGCGTCGCCGGCCGCGACGGGAAGGCGCCACGCGCGCTCACCGCGGTCTTCGAACCTGGGCAAGTGACGGTGCTCACCGGCGCCAACGGCGCCGGCAAGAGCACCACACTGCAGTGCGTCGCCGGGCTCACGGTGCCGACGTCGGGGCGGATCACCGTGGCCGGGATCGACGTCGCCGACCTCGACCCGGCCCGGTGGTGGCGTCAGCTGTCCTGGCTGCCGCAACGCCCGGTGCTGATCCCGGGCAGTGTCGCCGACAACCTGACGCTGTTCGGCGAACTCGATGATGCAGAAACCGCTTGTGCGGCATCTGGTTTCGATCTGGTGCTGGCGGAGCTGCCCGGCGGAGTGCACACCGAGCTCGGGTGCGGCGGTGTCGGGCTGTCGCTGGGTCAGCGACAGCGGCTCGGCCTGGCCCGCGCGCTCGGATCACCCGCGCCGGTGCTGCTGCTCGACGAGCCGACCGCCCACCTGGACGCCGAGACCGCAGACGCGGTGTTGCGGGCCCTCGTCGAGCGGGCGCGGGCCGGCGCGACGGTGATCGTCGTCGGCCACCGTGACCCGGTGCTGGCGATCGGCGACCGGGTGATCGACGTGGAAGCGAGTCGTTATGCGCCCGCCTGATCTGCTGACCGCGTCAACCCTGCTGCGCCCGCGGCTGCCCCGGCTGGTGCTGGCAGTCACGTTGGGGGTGTTGTCGCAGGCCAGCGCGCTGGGGCTGGCCGGGGTGTCGGCCTGGCTGATCACCCGGGCCTGGCAGATGCCGCCAATCCTGGACCTGTCGATCGCGGTGGTAGCGGTGCGGGCGTTGGCGATTTCCCGCGGCGTGCTGCACTACTGCGAGCGGCTGGCCACCCACGACACCGCGCTGCGCGCGGCCGGCGTCGCCCGCGGCACAATCTATCGCCGGCTGGCCCACGGACCCGCAGACGTCGCGACCCGGCTGCACAGCGGTGAGCTGGTGGCACGGGTCGGCGCCGACGTCGACGTGCTGGCCGACGTGCTGGTGCGCGCCCTGCTGCCGATTGGGGTCGCGGTTGTGCTCAGCGTGGCCGCCGTGGCGGTGATTGCGGTGATTTCGCCGGCGGCCGCCGCGGTGCTGGCGGTCTGCCTGCTCGCCGCCGGGGTGATCGCGCCGTGGCTGTCGGCGCGGGCAGCCGCGGCGGCCGAAGACGTTGCCCGCCAACACCTGGCCGAGCGTGACGTGGCGGCGATGCTCGCGCTGGAGCACGCCAGCGAGCTGCGCGTCAGCGGCAGACTGCCTGATATCGTCGCCGAGTCGCAACGCCGGCAACGCGCCTGGGCCGACGCGATCGACGCCGCGGCAACCCCGGCCGCGGTGGCCGCCGCCATGCCCACCGCAGCGATCGGGGTCAGCGTGCTCGGCGCGGTGATAGCCTCGATCTCGATCGCGCCCACCGTCGCGCCCACCACCCTGGCGATCCTGATGCTGTTGCCGCTGTCGGCATTCGAGACGACCGCGGCGTTGCCGGCCGCGGCCATCCAGTTGACCCGGTCGCGGATCGCGGCGCGGCGGTTGCTCGACCTGGCCCCCGCAGACCAGCCGGGCACCGACCCGGCTCGCCCGCCGGCGCAGTCGCATCCACCGGTGACCCACCGGCTGTGCGCCGCCAATATCCGCGTCGGTCACCACGCCGAGCGCTCGACCCTGGTGACGGTGGACCTGCAACCCGGTGCCCGGCTCGCGGTCACCGGCCCCAGCGGCTCCGGCAAAACGACGCTGCTGATGACGCTGGCCGGCCTGCTGCCGCCACTACACGGCCAGGCCGAGTTGGACGGGACCGCGCTCAGTGATTTCGACGAAGACCAATTGCGCAACGCCATCACCTTTTTCGCCGAAGACGCACACACTTTCGCCACCACCGTCCGCGACAACATGCTGGTGGCCCGCGGCGACTGCCGCGACGACGAGCTGATGGCGGTGCTGCACCGGGTCGGACTCGGTGGGTGGCTGGCCGGCCTGCCCGACGGCTTGGCGACGGTGTTATCCGGCGGTGCGCAGGCACTGTCCGCAGGTCAGCGCCGCCGGCTGCTGCTGGCCCGGGCCATCATCTCACCGGCGCGCATCGTGCTGCTCGACGAACCCACCGAACACCTCGACGCCGGCGACGCCGAGGTGCTGCTGCGCAGGCTGCTCGACCCCGATGGCGGGCTGGTCAGCGCAGAACGGACGGTGGTCGTGGCCACTCACCATCTACCCAACGACATCGGCTGCCCGGAACTGAACGTCAACGCCGGCGGCTACTCCACCCCGCGCCTGCCGGCGTGTGCAACAGTCGGATCATCGTCTGCTGCCCGTGGGGCCTCGGCTCGGTAGGCAGCCCGACCGGGGGTAGCCCGCACTTTGTGCGGCCACCAGAACCAGCGTCCCAGCAGCGCCGCGGTGGACGGCGTCAGGAAGGAACGCACGATCAAAGTGTCGAACAACAACCCGAGCCCGATCGTGCTGCCGGCCTGTCCTATGGAGTACAGGTCGCTGGCGACCATGGACATCATGGTGAAGGCGAACACCAGGCCCGCCGCGGTGACGACCGAGCCCGTGCTGCCGATGGAGCGGATGATGCCGGTCTTGATTCCGGCGCCGATTTCTTCTTGGAAGCGGGAGACCAGCAGCAGGTTGTAGTCTGATCCGACGGCCAGCAAGATGATCACCCCGAACACCGGCGCGATCCAGTTCAGTTCCAGGCCGAAAATATGCTGCCAGACCAGCACCGTTAGCCCGAAAGCGGCACCGAGCGACAACAGCACCGTGCCGACGATCGTGGCTGCGGCCACCAGCGCGCGGGTGATGATCAACATGACGATGAAGATCAGCGTCACCGCGGCTACCCCGACGATCAGGATGTCGTATTTCGCGCCGGTTTGGATGTTGTTGTAGACCGCGGCGGTGCCGGTGAGGTAGAACTTGGCGCCGGTCAGCGGGGTGCCCTTCACCGCGTCGTGCGCCGCGGCCAGTACCGGCTTGACGAAGGAGATGCCGGTGGGGGTTGCCGGGTCCGCGTCGTAGGTGATGATGAAGCGCGCGGCCTTGCCGTCCGGGGACAAAAAGAGTTGCAACCCCTTCTGGAAATCGGGGTTGTCGAAGGCTTCCGGCGGCAGGTAGAAGTAGTCGTCGGCCTTCGAGGAATCGAAGGCCTGCCCCATTGCGCTGGCCGTGTCGGTCATCCGCTCCATCTGGGTGATCAGGCCCGAGAAACTGCTGTGCATGGTCAGCAGGCTGCCCTGCATGGACCGCGCGACCGCGATCATCGGCGCAAACTCCGCGACCATTTGGGGCAGCACCGTGTTCAGGTCGTCGATGTCTTGAAGCAGCGGCTGCATGTTTTCGCTGAATCTGTCCACCCCGTCGTAGGCCTCGAACACCGACCGCGCCGCCCAGCAGACCGGGATGTTGAAGCAGTGCGCCTCCCAGTAGGTGTAGTTGCGGATCGGTCGTATGACGTCGTCGAAATCGGCGATGTGATCGCGTATCTCATCCGCGGTGTGTTTTATTTCCACCATGTGATCGCCCATGTTCCCGGTCGTGTCGCTCATCTGCCCAACCAGGTCACGCAGCCGCTGCATGGAATTGATCATGGCGCCGAGGTCGTCGCTCATCGTGAGCATGTCGGCCATCCGGTCGTGCATGAACTGCAGGTTTTCCTGTATCGGGACCGCCTGCATGCTGATCTGAAACGGTATCGACGTGTGATCGATCGGGCTGCCCAGCGGCCTGGTAATGCCTTGTACTCTCTCCACGCCGCGGGTGCGGAACATGTTCTTGGCGATCCGGTCCAAAATGAGCATGTCGCTGGAATTTCGCATATCATGATCGCTTTCGATCATGAGAATATCGGGATTCATCCGGGCCGCGCTGAAATGTCGCTCCGCGGCGTCATACCCGACGATCGACGGGAGATCGCTGGGGATGTAGTAGCGATCGTTGTAGCTGATCTTCATGCTCGGTACCAGGAGCATGCCGGCCAGGGTGACCAGTAGCGCCGCCACAAAGACCGGTCCGGGCCAGCGGACGTTGGCCGTGCCGATGCGCCGCCACCCACGCCCCTCGACACGCTTGGGGTCCAACAGGCCGAAGCGGCTGGCCACCGCGACGATCGCCGGCGCCACAGTGAGCGCGCCGGCGATCACGACAAGCAAACCCAGCGCCGACGGGATGCCCAAGGCCTTGAAATAGGACAACCGCGCAAAGTGCAAACACAATGACGCGCCGGCAATCGTCAGGCCCGAACCTAAAATAACGTGCTGGGTGCCGTGAAACATCGTGTACCAGGCGGTTTCTCGGTCTTCGCCGGCCTGGCGCGCCTCATGGTAGCGCCCGATGAGAAAAATCGCATAATCCGTTCCTGCGGCGATGGCCAGCGACGACAGCATGGCGACGACGAATGTCGAAAATCCCAGCAGGCCGTAGTGGCCAAGAACCGCGACAACTTGACGGGCCGTGAGCATCTCGATGAAGACCATCAACAGGACCAGAAGCACCGTGCTGACGGAGCGATAAACAAGCGCAAGCATGATCATGATGACCACGCCGGTCACGCCCATCATTTTGAACATGCTTTTGTCGGCGGCCTCGGTCATGTCCGTGGTGAGCGCGGCCTGCCCGGTCACATACACCCGCACCCCGTCCGGTGGCGGTGACGCGTCGACGATCTTGCGGACCGCGTCGACCGACTCGCTTCCCAGGGTGCTGCCCTGATCGCCGGCCGTGTGGATCTGCGCGTACGCAGCCTTGCCGTCGGTGCTTTGCACGCCAGCGGCCGTGATCGGATCTCCCCACAAATTCTGGATATGCTGGACGTGTTCGTGATCCGCCACCAGCTTTTCCACCAAGGTGTCGTAATAGCGGTGGGCATCCTCGCCGAGTTTCTGGTCGCCTTCTAAGACCAGCATGACCATGCTGTCGGAATCGAACTCCTGGAAGGTCTTACCAATCTGTTTGGCGGCGATCATCGCCGGCGCATCCTGCGGCGACATCGTGACCGCATGATCCCTGGCGACGAATTCGATCCACGGCACCAACACGTTCAACGCGATCGTCAGCGCCAGCCAGGCGAGAATAATCGGGACCGCGAGCCGACGGACCGCCCGCATGTACAGCGGGCGGGTGTCGTGGTGGCTGCTCATGCGGCTTTCACCAGACAAAACACCTGGGCGTGATGCCCGTCGGAGAAGTGCTCGTCTTTGATGTCACCGTTGACGGTGATGCGACACCCGATACCGTCGCTGTCGCCTTGGGCCAACACGTTGGCGATGACCGCCGGGTTTGTCGTCGTCATCTCGTGGGTCCAGGGCAGGCTGCTGAACTCTGCCTGTTCGGCCTGGCTATCGACGTTCAAATAGCTCACCCCCCCGGCGGCATGGCGTGGCCCGAAAACCTCGTAGGTCACATGTTTGGTATTGATCGACTCGATCACTTCAGAGCCGCTTCCGTTCCAGGAGAAAATCGCGTCGGAGCCGAATACGCCGCGAAGGTTGATAACGGCGATACTCCCGAGAGTGGCCGCCACGACGACGACTACGGGCACCCAGGCCCGCTTCAGTGGCGCGAAAATGAGGGTCTCCCTTCGCTTTAGGGGCTAGCGTTCGGACGTGAACTTGTTCATCCGTACATTCCCGTCCGCGGGGCCGGGAAACGATCTCAGGCCAACGACAAGAAGAGCTTTTCGAGTTCGGCCTCGGTGCGCGCCGGGCCGTCGGCACTGTCAGTCCCGATGATGCACTGCCGCAACCCGGCCGCGACCACCATGAAGCCGGCACGGTCGAGCGCACGAGAGACCGCAGCCAGCTGCGTGACAACTTCCTTGCAGCCACGGCCCGCTTCGATCATCGCGATGACCCCTGAGAGCTGGCCTTGTGCACGGCGTAGCCGTGTCAGTACCAGATCCATCGCATCGGCGGACGCCACGATCTGCTCTTCGTTCTACTGTCTTCTACAGGCGGGGGTTGCCGCCAGCCACCCCGGACCTCGCTCGATCGAGGTCATCGCAGTTCCTGGGTGAGCGCGCTTATCGCGGTTTCTAGTTGGCGGGTGGCTTGTTCGGCGACCGGCGACAGACCCGGATCGTCGACGACCTCCGCCATCAACCGGGGGTGCATCGCTTCGATGTGTACCGTTGCCGGGTTCTGCGGATCCTCGCGGACGATGACGTTGCACGGCATCAGCAACCCGACCTGCTTCTTCGCCGACAAAGCCCGATGTGCCAGCTGCGGGTTGCAGGCACCGAGGATCAGATAACGCTCCATCGACTCTCCCAGCTTTTCCTTCAGAGTCGCTTGCACGTCAATCTCAGTTAATACCCCGAACCCGTTGTCTTTCAATATCTCCCGAGTTCTCGAGACCACTTTGTCGAAGTCGGCTGCGTCGATGGATGTGCTTATGGCGATGGACATGTCATGTCTCCTTACCCGATAGCGGCGATGTGTGACGGGTAGCCTTGTTGTATACCCCGGCAGGTGTCCACGCATGAAGGGTAACCCATACCGGTGTGGGTATTCAACGTTAGGTGGCGGCACATGCGGGACACGTCGCCGGTGGCAGCCATCGGACGACGAGGACGGCGACTGTTCGGGTTGGCTTTATACCCGCCAGGGTATATGATTGTGACAATGCCGCTCTATGGCCCGGTTCTAGTTTTGGTGGCCCGGTTCTAGTGAGGAGAGTCAAATGGCACGAGTCGTCATCCTTGGCGCCGGTATCGCCGGACACTTCGCCGCGCTGCACCTGCGGCGATGGCTGCCGCGCGCACACGAGGTCGTGGTGGTGTCCCCCAACGCCGATTGGAACTGGATCCCGTCGAACATCTGGGTCGGGGTTGGCCGGATGCAGGCGAACAAGGTGCTGATCCCACTGCGGCCCGTTTACCGCCGCAAGGGCATCGAGTTCCATCAGGCTTTTGCTACCGCGATCCGCCCCGAGGGCACCGGCGACTCCTCGCCGCCGTCGGTGGACTTCACCTACACCGACGCCGAACGCCATGACGAGACCGGCAACCTCACCTACGACTACCTGATCAACGCCACCGGTCCGCAGCTGAACTTCGCGGCCACACCCGGCCTGGGGCCCGGCGGGCACTCCTGGTCGGTATGCACCGCCGAGCACGCCGTCGAGGCGGGCAAGGCCTTCGAACAGGTCGTCGCCAAACTGAAGGCCGGAGAGCGGCAGCGTCTGGTCGTCGGCATCGGTCACAGCACCTGCACCTGTGAGGGCGCTGCATTCGAGTACACCTTCAACGTCGATCGAGTCCTGCGGGATGCCGGCGTACGTGACCTCGCCGAGATCATCTACCTGACCAACGAATACGAACTCGGCGACTTCGGCGTCAACGGCATGAAATTCATCGATAAAGGTTTCTTACAGTCCAGCCGGATGTGGACCGAATCGCTGTTCCGCGAGCGCGGGGTCAAGGCGATCACCCAGGCTGCCGTGCACGAGGTGATGGACGGCAAGCTGCGCTACGAGCAACTCGACGGCAACGAGCACGACCTTGACTTCGACTTCGCGATGCTGCTGCCGCCGTTTCGGGGTGCGCCGCTGGCCGCCTACGACAAAGACGGCGACGACATCACGTCGGTGCTGTTCGCACCGTCGGGCTTTCTCAAAGTCGACGCCGACTACTCGGGCAAGCCGTATGACGAATGGTGCGCCGAGGATTGGCCGCGCACCTACGAGTCGCCCGCCTACCCGAACATCTTCGCCCCGGGCATCGCGTTTGCCCCCCCGCACCCGATCTCCCGGCCGCGCAAAAGCGTCAAGGGAACGGTGATCACGCCTGCACCGCCGCGCACCGGGATGCCATCGGGCGTCATGGCCAAGACGGTCGCCGAGACCATCCGTGACCGGATCAAAAACCCCGACGCTATCGCCCATCAGGCCTCGATGGCGACCATGGGTGCTGCGTGTATCGCCTCAGCCGGCACCGGTTTGCGTAAGGGCTCGGCCGCCTCGATGACGATGTTCCCGGTCGTTCCCGACCCGGCGAAGTATCCGCAGACCGGGCGCGATATCCCGGGCACGTTCGGTGAACTCGGCCTGGCCGGCCACTGGATGAAGCTGATGCTGCACTACATGTTCATCTATAAAGCCAAGGCCCGACCGCTGTGGTGGCTGATCCCCGAATGAAAGGCGCCCCCGTGGACGAGAACGGCCTCAACTCAGACGCCAACACCCGCACCGCCGAGAGCATTGCCGACGCCCCGCTGCCCACCCGTGCGACGCTTCGGATGCGGCAAAACATGCTCGTGCAGTCCTGGCGGTTCACCCACTTCACGCTTAGGATGACGCGAATCATCTTGCGCGGGCATCGTCGCTGATTAATGGCTGGTGTGTGTTCTCCTGCTACTGTCAAGGCCAACACCGCCCCTGCCGTGCAACTAAATGATGGACCTCGTGCCCGCTCATAGTTTTGGAAGTCTCGAAGCCGCCGTCATGGACCGGGTGTGGAGGCGGGGGGACGTGGTCACGGTGCGCGACATCTTCGAGGATCTGGTACGCGAGCGGCAGATCGCCTACACCACTGTGATGTCGACCATGGACAACCTGCACCGCAAAAGCTGGCTGCAGCGCAAAAAGGCCGGCAAGGCCTTCCACTACTGGCCGACCATGACCCGAGAGGAATATTCAGCCGCCCTGATGCGCGATGCGTTGGACACCGGCGGCGACTCAGATCTAGTGCTGTCGTTTTTTCTCGGCCAGATGAGCCAGGAAGACTCGATAGAGGTTCGGGCCGCCCTGCGTCGCATCATCGAGGGCGGGAACCTCACATGAACACCGCTATTTTGCTGGTTTTGCACGCGTTGGCGCTGGCTTGGTTCGGGCCGCCGCTGCTCCGGCGCGTCACCGGGCGTGGTGTGCATCCACGTCTCGCTGTAGCGGCGTGGGTGACGACGGTGACCGCAGTTATCGCCACGTGGGTTGGCGCGCTGGTCATCCTGCTCATCGACGTGTTAATGAGTATAGGGCGGCATTCGACACTCACAATATGCCGGAAGATACTCGGTATCGCGGGCCACTTGGGACTGCCGCAGAAGGCCGGTTCGGCCTTCGCTTTGGGCTTCCTGACAGTGGGCTTGATGGCGACCGCTGTGGTGATCCTGCGTAGTGCTCGCCGGCTGCGGCAACAGCGGTCGTGCAGCCGTCGCCACGCGTCGATCGCCCTGATGATCGGCCGGCCCAGTGACCAGCCCGGTGTAGTGGTGATATCCGCAAGTGAGCCTACTGCCTATTGCGTGGCGGGTCGGCCCAATGCCATCATCGTCACCACCGCCGCCTTCGACCGGCTCGACGAATCGCAGTTGGCCGCTGTACTGGCGCATGAGAGAGCTCATCTGACCGGCCGTCACCACGGTCTGCACATGCTGCTGCGAGCGATTGCTACGAGCATGCCGCGGCTGCCGTTGTTTCCCGCGGCAGCGGATGCGGTCGCCGACCTGTTGGAGATGTGTGCCGACGATGTCGCGGTCCGTTGCTACGGTCCGGTGCCACTGCTGAGCGGATTGTTGGCCCTGGCGGGGCAGAGGTCGGTAGCGTCGTCGACTGCGTTGGGAGCCGCCGGTACTGCAGTACCGGCCCGCGCCGCACGGCTGACCAGCCCGGCGTCCCGCGGTATCCAGTGGCGCGAGAGGCTGGCGCCGACGACCGCGATCTGGCTTGCGATCCTGACGCCGCTGGCAGCTGGGCTAGCTTGCCACCTATGACGCTGCGGGCATCGCGCGTTCCCAAATCGGGAAAGTCACGTTCCCGGCGGTACGAGCTCACCGCCAGAGACCAGGCCTCCAAGAGTTTTCGTCAGGTCCCCGAGGGCCGGGGACGTCTCTGAATACCTGACCAAAACCTAGCCGGTCGCGGCGCTGGCCGGATTTCGACGGTCTTCTGGGCGTCCTGATGCCGTTCCCGACGGTAGGCATGGTTGTCGGGGTGCGGCGGGTGTGAGTGTAGCGGGCACGGCGAAGGCCACGCGACGCTTGGACGTGCGTGGCGGGCGCGGGTGAGCCTTGTTGCAGGCCATCATTCGTCCGCCCGGGTGCAGATCAGCTCGTCACTGCGAGTGGTGCAGGAAGTCGTCGAGCCAGCGCTCAATCTGGCGCATACATCCTGGTTCGAGGCTGCCGGCACGCCAGTGATTCGCTTATGGCTGATCGTGCGGGGCTGTTCGCTCATCGCCCATGTCGGTTTCGGCAGGCGTAAAGCTAAGTGGTCAGCGGTCCGCCGTTATCGGATCCCATACGCGTGAGAAGCCGAAGTCGGTGAAATCGTTGATATTTCGGGTAGCGAACTCGTCGACACCGTGGTGCCGCAATGTCAGCGCCAGCCGGGCATCGAATAGGCGTCGGCGACCAATTCCGGCCGCGGCCGCCAACGCCCACACCTCGTTCATCACTGGGGCGTTCTCAATGAGCGCCCAGCGTCGGTTACGACGGAACGTCTGACAGACCTCCGCCGCCTCGGGGCCATCGAGCGGTCGCGGCACCACCGCAGGGTTTCGCAGCAATTGATACAGCTCCATAAGCACGAGCTCACAGATTGCGACGTCGCTCCGACCACCGCACTCGACGAGGAAGGCAGCGGCGTCGTCATGTTCGGGGCAATCCTGATTTTGGGCATACAGCAGGACATTCGTATCGATGGAGAGCACGGGGTGACTCACGTCTCGTTCGCAAGGTCGCGCCACGCTTCTTCGGACGCAAGAAACGGACCGAGTCGACGG
Source organism: Mycobacterium sp. NGS51 (assembly GCF_059812525.1). Classification (NCBI taxonomy): domain Bacteria; kingdom Bacillati; phylum Actinomycetota; class Actinomycetes; order Mycobacteriales; family Mycobacteriaceae; genus Mycobacterium; species Mycobacterium sp. NGS51. Next base: position 331,903 of record NZ_JCALCV010000002.1, on the reverse strand, counting down.
GGCGTGGGCGGCTGCCAGGCCTCGGGCGCTACGTCGCGCCTCGGATAAATCTGCACCATGTGCTCAAGCCCGCGACGAACGACCTCGGCAAGCGTCATTTCGTGCTCATGCGCGACACGCTTGGCGTCGCGGTACAGCTCATCCGGAAGCTGGACTTGCGTACGAATCATACATTGATTTTACATCTACATCAAAAATGCACGTCTTCTAAATCCGCAGGACCCAGCGCAACGGCGCGGACCGCGTTGACGGGCGAAGTCTACCAATTTGGCAATGCAGTGGTAATATCATGCTGGTGTACGTGACGGTCGACCGAGTGGGGCGGGTTGTCATTCCCAAGTCGCTGCGCGTCGCGCTGGGAATCACACCGGACACACCGCTCGAACTGATTCCAGACGGGTCGGGTCTGCGGATAGAGCCCGTTCGGCGCCGCGAACGTGCAATCGGTACCAGCGACGGGCTGCCGATACTCGGCGACGTCGAAGGTGCTGTGCTGACGGATGACGACGTGCGTCGACTGCGCGATGACATTCAACGGTGACCTTTGGGCGTGCGACACAAGCATTGCGGTCGCCGCTCTCGATCCGGCCCACGAAGCGCACCCCGCCTGCCGCCGAGCTCTTGTCGACTATCGTCCTGCGCTTGCGGGACACGCTACGTTCGAGACGTATTCGGTGCTGACACGGCTCCCGCTTCCGCTGCGCTTGAGTGCCGGCCAAGCAGCTTCGGTACTGGCTGCGGCTTTCCCGGAAGACTGTTGGCTCGACGCAACCGGAACCCGCGATCTTCGCGAGCGACTCGCCGACCTCGGTATCGTGGGCGGATCGGTCTATGACGCCCTCGTCGGACAGGCCGCCGTCACCAATCAACGCACCCTACTTACCCGTGACCGTCGGGCCGAGCGAACTTACCGCTCGCTCGACGTCGAGTACCGGTTCGTGGACTGACGGCAGCGTTACCGCCCGCAAAGGGCAGGTTGTTTTGCCGAATCGGCGCAGTATGTTTCACCCGATAGGCTAGCGGCTCGGCGCGCGCAAGCTAGCCGCCGGCACCGCCGATCTTCGACTCCTTCGGAACGGTACGAATGAGCTTGTGATTGGCGAACTCGCCGATTCCGTAGTGCGAGAGCTCGCGCCCAAACCCGGAGCGCTTGACCCCTCCAAAGGGAAGTTCGGGCGATGTCCACGTGGGATGGTTGATCCACACCATGCCGCTGTCGAGTCGGTCGGCGACCGACTGCGCGGCTTCGACGTCACCGGAGAAGACGGTGGCTCCCAGTCCGAAGCTCGACGCATTGGCTTTCTCCACGGCGTCGTCGTCATCGTCTATGGCGTACACGACGGCTACCGGGCCGAACAACTCTTCGCTGAACGCGCGCATGTCCTCGGTGACACCGGTGAGCACCGTTGCCTCGAAGTAGGCGCCGGGGCGCCCGGCGCGGTGACCACCGACTACTGCTGTTGCACCCTTGTGGAGCGCGTCGGCAACGAGTTCGTCGAGATCTTTCGCCGCCTGCTCGGACGACAATGGCCCCAGCGTGGTCGATTCGTCCCGTGGATCCCCCAACTGCAGGCTTGCGAACGCCTCGGCAAGCCCCTCGACAAAACCGTCGTAGAGGTCTTTGTGCACGAAGAAACGCTTGGACGCTACACAGCTCTGTCCGGTGTTGGCCATGCGTCCGTTTGCGGCGCCCTCGATGAGGCGGCCAAAGTCGCCGCCGTCGTCGAGAACGATGAACGGGTCGCTGCCGCCGAGTTCGAGCACCGACTTCTTGAGGTTCCTGCCGGCTTGCGCGCCCACACTGGCCCCCGCGTCCTCGCTGCCGGTCAAGGACACGCCCTTGATCTTGGGGTTATCGATAATGCGGGCGACCTTTGATGCGGAGACGAAGAGGTTCGTGTACACGCCCTGTGGGGCGCCCGCGTCGGCGAACAGCTTCTCCAGCGCCAACGCCGACTGCGGACAACTGCTCGCATGCTTGATCAGAACCGTGTTGCCCAGCAACAGATTCGGCCCGGCGAAGCGGACCACCTGATATAGCGGGAAGTTCCACGGCATCACGCCGAGCAGAGCACCGATCGGGCAGGTGCGCACGATGGCCGAACCATCGTCGACGTCGATGCTTTCATCGGCAGTCATCTGTTCGCCGTTGTCCGCGTAATACTTCAAGATCGCCGACGCCAGCGCGACTTCACCTTTGCTTTCACCGATCAGCTTGCCCATTTCCAACGTGAGCAGTGGTGCAAACTCGCCCGTCCGGTCCGTCAGAAGCTGCGCGGCTCGTGCGAGAATCGCCGCGCGCTCGGCCTTGTCGGTGGCGCGCCACGATGAGTATGCGGAGTCCGCGGCCTCGATGGCGTCGTCGACTTGTTGGTCGGTGAACTCGTCGAACTGCTTGACCGTGGAATTGTCGGCGGGATTGATAGTGGCGATCGGCATGAAATTCTTACCCTTCGAACCTCAATTGGGGCATTGGCTGGGATGCCCACGACCGGAGATCGACAAACATGTACCTCGGTGTGCTTTCGAGGCGCGCCAGTGCTGGGATCTATAGCGGAAACGGTGCCCTCGGCACTTCGCGATGTCGATCGCAGACCCGCGACTGCGAAACACTGCGCCGAGACGTCACGAAGGTGAAACACATTGCGAATATGGCGAATTGGTACCTTAACGCCGGGATGGAAGATACAGATGGTTGATCCAGTTCCACGTCACGCCGGCGCGCCTTCTGCCGCCCGCTTGAGCGCATCCAACGTCGTGCGGATGTTGGTCCGCTGAAATTCCGCAAAGCTTTTGCCGGACGTCACAACTCGGTCGAACACCGCTACCACGGGCCCTGGCCACGACGTCCTGTCGTCAGTCCACGTCTCGGTGACCCGGGTCCTGCCGTCGCCGATCGGCTCGAACCGGTACTCCCAAGATGCATTCGCCGCTCGCAGTCGAGGCTTTTTCACACCGATCGTGTGAACCTGAAAGGCGAACCGACGCCCGGGGTCAGCAGCGGTGACGGTGCATCGGGTAGTCCAACGAGCCGGACCGCGCTTGTTGCGTCCTTCGAACATCATGCCGACAAACGCGGTTCCGTCTTCCGCTGAATTCAAGACAATCGCTCCGCGGTTCTCCGGGCTCCACTGCCCCATCCGGGTCGGATCACTGATTAACGAGTAGAGCTCTTCTGCGTCGGCATTGATGTCGACGGTGTCCGAGACCGTCATGGTTCGTGTCATAGATCCAACCGTAGACATTTCAGGGTCGTAGCCGGTCAAGCGGTTTGGGTGATTTCGCGGTGTGCGCCGGAACGCTCACCAGGATTACCGCAGCTCCGCAATCACCTTGGCGAAGCCGTCGGCGTGGTTCTCCTGCACGGTGAACGACGTCAGCCCGTAGGTGTCGCGGAATCCGCGCAACTTGTCGGCCATGTCGCGCGATGATCCGCTCAGCACGGCGGGTAACGCCAATATCTCCTCGTCCGACAGTGTCGGCGCATACCTACGGGTCAAGGACAGATCGGGCATCCCCGAGTTATCCGTCGGCACCGCGGTGATCGCCAGGTTCAACTCGAGCCGCCCGAATCGGTCACCGGCAGCGGCGCGAACGAAGTCGATGCGCTCAGCCAGCGGATCGTCGACCGCACCCGGGTTCGCCCCGGTCAGCCCGATAATGTCGGCGTAGCGGGCCGCCACTGTCAGCAATCGATCACCGTTGCCGGCGATCAGGATCGGCACGCTCGGGAGGTGCTTCTTCAGGTACGTCGTGACGTGCTCGAGGTAGTCGACACGACGCCCGGCGCTGGGGTAAGGCAGCTCGGCAGCTTCGAATTCCTCACGCGCATAACCGGCACCGAGACCGGCCTCGAACCGTCCATCGCTGAGCAGATCGACCGCGCCGACGTCGCGGGCCAGCAGGGCCGGCTTGTAAAAGCACGCATTGAGCACGTAGGTGCCCAGCCGGACCGTCGTGGTGGCCTGAGCGATCGCGGTCAGCGCAGGAAACGGCGCCGGCGCACCGAGGTGATCGGGCAGATGCAGCACATCGAACCCGTAACCCTCCAGCCGTCGCGCTTTATCGACGAGTGCGGTGCGCGACTTGACTGCGTGGATGCCGATCGAAAAACGAAAGGCACATTCCTTCTCCAAGCCCACCAGTATCTCCGTTCTATTTCCAGGAGTGAGCCGCCGCCACCAGCCCCTGCACCAGCGCCGACGTCACCGGTGACAACCCATCCTCAGCCGGCATCGGGCTGCGCGGGCTGATACCTCTGACCCGCGGCGGCAATTCCAGCTGCGCCCCAGCCCGACGGGTGCGGTTGACCGGGTTGTTCGGATGCAGGCCACGCAATTCGAGGGGAATCTTGTCGAGGTCGGTGATCACCTGGTAGCCGGGTAGATCGATGTGCTCGGCCAGGTGGGCGGCCAGCGCGCGGTTACGGCCACCTGCCAACAGGTGCGTGCTGCGCCCGATACGCCCATAGCCGTGCAGCGACACCGCGACGTCGACGTGATCGAGGAACTCCGCGAGACGAGCCGACTCGCGGGCGTGGAACCGAGCCGACGACAGGTGGTGCGGGTAGTGGTCGGGATGGCGCACCAGATACACCGATGCGTCGGCGGCCTCGGCGGCACGTTCGGCGATCACGTCGGTCATCTCTTCCAGCCCGCCGCCATGAATGGCGAGAAAGCCGAAACGTGATCGCAGCCGACTCGCCTCGATCACCCCGGTATCCGCCAGCAACTCTGAAAGCGTTTGCGGTGCAGGTGAATCGGGAGCGGTTAGCGGTCGGTGCCAGTGGGCGGGATCCCAGCGGCGCAGGAAGTCGATCCAGCGTTGTGGCAGCTTGTGGTGCAGCGCGCCGTCGATGATGCGCTCGAGGTAACCCGGCCGCGGCGCACCCGGGTTGACGCGGTGGTCGATGTAGACCCAGGCGGGCGACAGCCCCTCGTCGGTGTGAACGGCCAGCCGGTCGCGCCGGTAGCGCACGGGCACGCCTTCGGCACTGTCCAGGGTGGCCAGGTCATGATCGGAGATCTGCCAGATGACGCCGTGCACCACAGTCTCGGCAAACGGCTCGACGGTGGCCACGCCGCGCTGATTGATCAGCCAGTCGTGGCCATGCAGTACCGCTGGGCGTGGGTCTGCCGCGTCGGGACACCGCGACGACATCTGCTCAACGCACAGGTTTGACCCGTACGCGAAGTAGGCATGACGGCGATCGGCCATTAGCCCTTCACGGTCAGATAAATCAGCACCACATTGAGCAGACTAATCAGCACGCCGACCACCCAGCCAACAGCCGTGGTGAGGCGGTGGTTGACGTCGACACCCATGATCGTGCGGTTGCTGGTCAGCCGGACCAGCGGAAGGAGCGCGAACGGGATGCCGAACGACAGCACGACCTGCGACAACACCAGCGTGCGGGTGGGCTCCAAGCCGAACGCCAGAATCACCAGTGCCGGCGTCAGCGTGACCAGTCGGCGGGCCAGCATCGGCACCGAGCGGTGCAGCAAACCCTGCATGATCATCGCGCCGGCATAGGCGCCCACCGATGACGAGGCCAATCCGGAGGCCAGCAGCCCGATCGCGAAGAACACCGCGATCGTCGGGTTGACGGTGTCGCGGACGGCGGCGTAGGCGTCCTCGATGGAACCGGTATGGCGGCCCTGCATGTTGAGCGCCGCCACGAGCAGCATCGCCCCGTTCACCCCGCCGGCGACAACCATCGCCAGCCCGACGTCCCAGCGGGTCACGCGCAGCAGTCGGCGTCGGCGAGGTCCGGGGTCGGGATGCCCGTGGCGGTCGCGGGTCAGACCGGAATGCAGATAGACAGCGTGCGGCATGACCGTGGCACCCAGCATCGCCGCGGCCAGCAGTACGCTTTCGGTGCCGCGGAACTGTGGCAGCAGGCCGCCGATCACTTCGTCGGGCGGCGGCGTGGCGACGAAGAAGCTGGCCGTGAAGCCGATCGCGATGACCACCAGCATCCCGGTGATGACATGCTCGAAGAGGCGTTGACCGCGCCGATCTTGGATTCCCAACAGCAGCAACGACACCACGCCGGTGATCAGCCCGCCGAGCAGCATCGGCAGACGAAACAGGATGTGCAGCGCGACGGCGCCACCGATCACTTCGGCGACGTCGGTGGCCATCGCCACGACTTCGGCCTGCACCCAGTAGGCCAGCCGGCCCGGGCGGTTCAGCTGCCCCCCGACGGCCTCCGGCAGCGTGCGCCCGGTGACCAGGCCAAGCTTGGCGGACAAGTACTGCACCAGCCCCGCCATCACGTTCGCGGCGACGATGACCCACAGCAGCAGGAAACCGAACTGCGCTCCGGCGCTGACGTTGGCCGCCACGTTGCCCGGATCGACATAGGCGATGGCGGCGACGAACGCCGGTCCGAGCAGATACCAGCCCGTTTTGTCCGGGGTCTGGGTGTCGTGCGCCACCTAACTCACTTTCGGCATGCGAATAAGAAAGTTAGGGTAGCCGAAACATTCAGCCAGTCGCGTAGAGGCCCCGTCCCGTGACCAGCGGCAGATCCAGGGTGGTCCGGATACCGGGCGGGGCGGCCACCACCGCGGGGATCGCATTGACGACTCGCATCGCGGTGGCGACTAGGCCGGCGTGGTTGTGATCGCCGTTGCGGCTGCTCAAGCAGACATCCACGGCGTACGACGGCTCGCCGGTGATCTTGATGCGGTAGCAGCCGCCCGGCTGCGCGGGCTGCGGCCAGTCGGGGCACAGGTCCTCGCGGAGCCGGGTGACGTGTTCGAGGACGACCGCGGGCGAGCCGTCGACCATCCCGAGCACCTCGAACCGCAGCGCCGCCGCGCTGCCCTTGGCGATGTGCCCCGCGGCGATCTCGAAGTCCTCCGGCGCGGGTTGCCGCTCGTATCGCTCGGTGACCTCGTCGAGTTCGACGCCCAGCCCCGCGGCAAGCTGACGCACCACCGATCCCCAGGCCAGGCTGAGCACACCAGGCTGCAGGAGCATCGGGGTCTCGCCGATCGGCTTGCCGAACCCCATTACGTCGACCATCACGGTCGCACTGTCATAGGTGGCGTAGTCGACGATTTCCATGCACCGCACCTGTTGGATGTTCTGGCAGGTGCCGGCCAGTGCCAGCGGCAGCAGGTCATTGGCGAAGCCGGGATCGATGCCGTTGACGTACAGGCTCGAATTGCCCTCCCGTGCAGCATCTTCCAACGGTGTGAGCATCTCTTGGGGAAGAACCTGCCATGGATACTGCAGGAACACTGCGCTGCTGCCGACGACGTTGATGCCGGCGGCCAGGATTCGTCGGTAGTCCTCGAGCGCTTCGGGGAGCCGGTTGTCGGCCATCGCGGTGTAAACCGCGCACTCCGGCTTGGTGGCCAGCACCTCGTCCAAGTCGGTGGTGGCGGCGACGCCGGTCGAGACATCAAGGCCGGCAAGCTCGCCGGCGTCCTTACCGGCTTTTGCCTCCGACGACACCCACACGCCGGTGAGGTCGAACTGTGGATTGGTGATCAATGCCCGCAAGGCGTGGATCCCGACATTGCCGGTGCCGATCTGAGCGACGCGAATGGTCATGTCACAGGTCCGGGATCGGTAGGTCGAGGTTGGGGAAGGTGATTCCGCCGTCGACTTCGAGTACCTTGCCGGTCAGATAGGCGCCGGCGGGAGAGGCCAAATATACTGCTGCGGCAGCGATCTCGTCCGGTTCGCCGAGGCGTCGCAGCGGTGTCGCCTTTTCCATCGGTGCGCGCAGCTCGTCGTTGGAAGCGACGATGTCCAGCGCCGAGGTGGCGATCGAGCCGGGGGCGATGGCGTTGACCCGGATCCGCGGGCACAAATCCAGCGCAGCCAGCCGGGTGTAGTGGGCGAGGGCGGCTTTAGCGGTGCCGTAGGCGGCGAAGCCGCGTCCGGCCACCCGTCCCATCGTCGAGGTGATGTTGATGATGCTGCCGCCGGAGTGCTCGAGCATCAAGGGCACCGCTGCAGCAGTCAATGCATGAGCGGTGCCGACGTTGAACGTGAATGCGTCTTTGAGGTCTTTGGTCGAGGTGCTCAACAGCGCGTTGGGCATCGTGCCCCCGACGTTGTTGACGACGACATCCAGCCGACCGAAGGCCTCGACGGCCTGGCCGGCCAGTTCCGCGGTCACCTCCGGATGGGCCAGATCCCCGGTGACGACGTGAGCGCGTCGGCCGGCGGCGCGGACCTGTTCTGCGACGGCCTCTAGTTCAGATTGAGTCCGCGAGGCAATCACAACGTCGGCGCCGACATCGGCGAAAGCGAGGGCGATTGCCGCGCCAAGACCGCGGCCGGCGCCGGTCACCACGGCGACTTTGTCGTCAAGCCGGAATTTGTCGAGTATCACGGCCGCCACCGTAACAAGGCACGGGTCCTCGCGGAACCGCATTTTTGAAACACGTTCTAGTTCCCGCGCGCTATGACTTGATTCTGTGGTAGTATCGAACCTATGTTCGAGTCTTCGGAGTTGTCGACCACCGGTGAGTCGGCTGAGTTACTCGAGCAAGCCTGCGCGGCGGCACGCGGTGAAGCGCAGGCTATTGCGCGGCGGCTGACCGCGATTGCCGATCTCATGCAACTGCGGGACCGGCAATACGGCGATTGCGCGGAGTGGACGGCCGACTTGTGGGACGCAATCGCGGCAGAGTTGGCGGCGGCGTTACGGGTCAGCCGCGCGCTGGCATCGAGCTACATGAGCGACGCCGAAATAATGCGTGAGCGATTGCCCAAAGTGGGTGAGTGTCTGGCGACGGGGGACATCAACTACGCGATGTTCCGGGTGATCGCAGATCGCACGGCGCTGGTCACCGATGACAAGGCGCTGGCGGCCATCGACGCGCAGCTGGCGATCCGCGCGCCGCGCTGGCCGTCGCTTACCCGGGGAAACCTGGCAAGGCGAGTCGATGCCATCGTTGCTCGAGTCGATCCTGATGCGATCCGGCGAACCAACAAAGAGGTCAAAGACCGCTACTTGAATGTGTCGGAATCGGTACCGGGGATCGCCGAGGTCTACGGGAATGTGTTCGCCAGCACCGGTCGGGCATTGGATCGCCGCTTAGATGAACTTGCCGGCACCGTGTGCGAGGCCGATCCACGGACGAAGGCGCAACGGCGCGCCGATGCCCTGGACGCGCTGGTCGCCGGCGCCGACCGGCTGCTGTGCACCTGTGGAGATTCGGAGTGTTCGGATGCGCGGGGCCGGGTACGGAATCGCAACGTGGTGATCCATGTCATCGCCGAGCAGGCCAGTGTCGACGGCAAGGGGACCTCACCCGGCTATATGGCCGGTGCGGACCAGCTGATCCCGGCCGAGGTTGTCGCCGAGTTGGCGAAGTCGGCAACACTGCAGCCGCTCCTCGTCCCCGCAGGCGGCGAACCGCACTACCTCCCGTCGGCCAAACTGGCCGAGTTCGTACGGTGCCGGGATCTGACGTGCCGGGCCCCCGGCTGCGACCAGCCTGCGGTGTATTGCGATGTCGACCACACCATCCCGTATGCCGAGGGCGGTGCCACCCACCCATCCAACTTGAAGTGCCTGTGCCGAAAGCACCATCTGCTCAAGACATTTTGGGGCTGGCGCGATAAGCAGCTGCCCGACGGCACTGTCATCTGGACGCTGCCGTCCGGGCACACATACGTCACCAGCCCCGGCAGCGCACTTCTGTTTCCGTCGTTGACCGTGCCCACCGGCGAACTGCCCGAACGGGTGCCGAGGTCCTACGACCGATGCGGTGAGCGCACCGCAATGATGCCCACCAGGCAGCGCACCCGGGCTCAGGAGCGATCACGCCGGATCGCCGCCGAACGCAACCAAAATCGTAACGACCGGCTCGCCCGGCAACGCGCCTACACCCACGCCCGGGCCCCGCAACTGGGTGACCCCGACGAGCCACCGCCCTTCTAATGCGTTTCTTCGGTTAGGATTTGGAGCTTGATTTCGCTTTCTTGGCCGGCGCCTTCTTAGCCGGTGCCTTCTTGGCGGGCGTCTTCTTCGCCGGCGACTTTTTCGCGGTGCTCTTCTTGGCCGGCGCCTTGCCGTTGCCGGAGCGGGCCTTCACGCTGGCCTCCAGCTTGGCCAGCAGATCGGAGACGTCCTCGGTCTCGTCCAGTTCCTTGGGCTGTTCCTCGGTGGTAAACGCTTCGCCGCCTTCGAGTTTGGCTTGGACCAGCTCGTGCAACTGCCCCTGGTAGTCGTCGTGGTAGCGGTCGGGATTGAACTCATCGGCCATCGACTCCACCACCTGCCCGGCCATTTTCAGTTCGGCAGGCTTGATGTCGACCTTCTTGTCCAGCACCGGGAAATCGGGGTCACGAATCTCGTCCGGCCACAACAGTGTGTGGATCACCATCACGTCTCGCTTGCTGAAATCCTTGACCCGCAACGCCGCAAGCCTGGTCTTGTTGCGCAGCGCGAAATGCACGATCGCGACCCGATCAGTCTCGGCCAGCGTCTTGGCCAACAGCACATAGGACTTCGCCGACTTGGAATCCGGCTCCAAAAAGTAGCTGCGGTCATACATCATCGGATCCAGTTCGCTGGCCGGAACGAACTCCAACACCTCGATCTCGCGGCTGCGCTCTTCGGGCAGCGTCGCAATGTCGTCGTCGGTGATCACCACCATCTGGCCGTCGTCGGATTCATATGCCCGTGCGATATCGCGGTACTCGACGACTTCGCCGCACACCTCGCACACCCGCTTGTAGCGGATGCGGCCATTGTCCTTGGCATGTACCTGATGGAACTTGATGTCGTGGTCTTCGGTGGCGCTGTACACCTTGACCGGGACGTTCACCAGGCCGAAGGCGATGGAGCCCTTCCAGATGGAACGCATAGCGACAGTATGCCCGTACTGTCACCTGGATAAGCGTTCTACGCACCCAGGCGTGCCACCGCTTCCGCCGCCGCTTGGGCCGCCGCGTCAAGCGCGGTGGTCAGCGCATCAGACCCGATTCGGCGCAATTCGTCGCGGCGATCCGCGCCCAGCAGACCCATCGTCCAAAGCGCGTCAATGAGGCCGACCATGAATGCGTCGCCGGCGCCGACGGTGTCGACCACCTGCACGGCCTTGGCCGGGACGCGCACCTCGCCACCTGCACAGAACCCTGCAGCGCCGCTCTCGGCCATCGTCATCGCGACGATCGAAGGCCCCGAGGCCAGCCAGCTCCGAGCAACCAGCTCGGGCGGGCGGTCGGGGTCAATCCAGCGCAGATCCTCCTCGCTGACCTTGACGACGTCACTGCGCTCAACGAGACGCTCGATGCGTTCCCGGGCCAGGTCGCGGTCGACGATCAACGCCGGCCGCACATTGGGATCGAAGGTTACCGTGGCCGACACGCGATATGTGTCGACTAGCGCCGCGACCGCCAGGCAACCCGGCTCGTGCACCGCGGCGATCGATCCGGTGTGGACGACGAGTGGGGGAGCCACTTCCGGTGTACCGGACAGCTCCCACGCCAGATCGAATACGTAGTCGGCCGACCCCTTCTCGTCCACCGTGACCCGCGCGGTCGGTGTTCGCGCGGCGGTAGCGCTTCCTGGGACCAGTTGCGTCCCAGCCATATTCACGTGCTCCGCGATGCGCCGTCCGTATGCGTCGTCACCGATATGAGTCAGCAGATCGACGCTGCGGCCCAGCCGGCCCAGTCCGACGGCGACATTGAGCGGGCTGCCGCCGACGTGCTCACCAGGCCCGACGATGTCGATCAAGGACTCGCCGATCACCAGCGCGCGGTTCACTGCAGCAGCTCCTCCAGCGTCGCCCGAGCTCCCTTGCGATGCAACGAATCCAGCGCCCAGCGGTATGCCTCGACGAAGCGTGGCTGGCAGACCAGATCCCCGAACAAGACGGTGTCGATGAACGCAGTGGGATTCTCGTGTTGCGACTGGGCAATCGGCACCAGTGAGTCCGCCAGCTGGTCCACCACGTCGATCGGCTCACCACGCTCGTCGACACCTTCGGCATATCGGGCCCAGCTGGCCACCGTTGCCGCCGCCAGCCGCACTGGCCCGTCGTTGGCCAAGTTGTCACAGATGACGGGAAACAGCCATTTCGGGATGCGATCCGACGAGTAGGCGCACAGCCGGGCAACAGTGTCGCTCACGCCCGAGTTGGCGAACCGCTCGATCAGTGTGCGGCTGTAGTCGTGCAGATCGATGCCGGGCACCGGCGCCAATGTCGGGATGGCCTCGGAGTCGAAGTAGCGGCGCAGAAATTCGCTGAACAACGGATCACGCGCCGCGTCGTGAACGAACTCGAAGCCGCAGAGATGCGCGAAGTAGCACAGGCTCTGATGCCCCGCGTTGAGCAGGCGCAGCTTCATCATTTCGTAGGGGACGACGTCGTCGACCATCAAGACGCCCGCCTCTTCCAACGGCGGCCTGCCGTCACCGAAGCAATCTTCGATGACCCAGGCGGCGAACTCCTCGGTCAGCACCGGCCACCGGTCGGCGACTCCAAGGTCACGCTGGATCGCCGCGGTCATCTCCGGCGTGGTGTAAGGGGTGATCCGGTCCACCATCGAGCTTGGGAACCGGACGTTCTCTGCCACCCACTCGGCCAGCTCCTGATCCCGCCGCTCGGCATTCGCGAGCACGACCCGCCGCGCCACCAGACCATTGCTCTCAATGTTGTCGCACGACAGGATTGTCGGTGCGTCAATCCCGCGGGCACGGCGCCTGGCCAGAGCCTCGGTGATCAAGGCGAACGCAGGACCTTCGGGATCGCGGTAACCACCCTCGGTGATGGTCAGTGAGATGATCCGGGTCGATGCTGCGGCCAGCACTTCGAGCGCTTCCTCCGGATCGTCCGGAGCGTAGCGATAGTCGATGATCGAGCCGATCACCTGTGCGTCCCGATGGCCGTCGGGGCTTTCTTGCACCAGCGTGTAGAGCCCGTCCTGGTCACGCAGGACGTCGCGCATCGGCCAGTCGGACGGCAGTACGCCCACTCCGCAGATGCCCCACTCACGCGCCAGACCTTGTTGCAGCAACCGGTCGATGTAGAAGGCCTGGTGCGCGCGGTGAAAGTGACCGGCCCCGATGTGCGCGATACCGACGCCCAGGCTGCTGCGGTCATAGCTCGGCGTTGCGATCGGCAGCTTTGTCAGCGCTGCATTGTTGAGGTTCGTCACGTTAGGCATGATTGCCCAACTCCTAAGCGGTGAAACTTCCACCTGTCACGGGCGACAACATGAGAACATCAGCGAGAGCCTGCCAGGAGTCGGTTATCGCGACCGCACCGGCTTCGATCAATTCTGCACTGCGGCAAGGCCGTTCGTCGTCGGCAACGAACATCAGATTACCGACGGTGAGGTAGCCGGCTGCGACCGCGGAGGTGACACCGGCCACGGAATCTTCGATCGCCAAGCCCTCGTGGGCCTCGACGTCCATCACCTGGCCGGTGTGCAGATACACCGCAGGGTCGGGCTTGCTGGTCGGCATCGGAAGGGAATCTTCCGCACTGAAGCGCAACGCCGCCGGGATGAGCGGATCAAGGTCAGTGGCGGCGAAGCAGGCATCCAGGCGCTTGGTCGCACTGGAACTTACCGCGACCAGTGCATACCGCGATGCCAGCGCCTGCAATGGAGCCAGCACCTGCGGATCTGGCTTGAGCGTGGTGGCCAAGTGCGCGGTGACCTGCTCGCGTTCTTGCCGCACCCATTGTTCGAGTTCGTCGGCGTCGACGGACACTCCGGACTGCACGGCCAGGTCGAGAGCGGTGCTGCGGAAGTTCTTTCCGACGGCCTGCTTGCGCAGCTGTTCTGCGGTGAAGGGAGCCGGCACGTCGAACCTGGCCAGGAACCGATTGATCACCCCAACCGAGGCCGCGAATGCCGGTTTCTCCGAAGGGAAAAGGTTGTCATCGGCGTCGCAGAGCAAGGTGGTGATCGGTGCCGGGTCGAATTGGCGGACGAACGTCAGCGGCTGGTTCATTGCAACACCAACTCCCGCGCATTGTCCCGTAACGCCCGGCGCAGTGTAGGAATCACACCACGCTCATCGATGTCCGTAATCATCTCGCCGAGGCGCTCCGCAAAGCCAGGAATCACCCGTAATTCTGCGAAGATCTCGTGCCCCAGCAGCGGATCAGGGTTGTTCCTGCCGCAGGTCGCCAAATTGGTCAGCAGTTCTGCCTGCGGATCCTCGATGCGGATTGTGCGGCCCGTGAGGTCGTAGCCGCGCACATACCGGGCCCACCCGGCGACGGCCAACAGCAGCAGAGTGTGCGGTCTGCCCTGCTCCATCGCCTCCTGCAGCGACGGCAACAGGAACGACGCGATCTTCTCTGATCCCCGGCGCGCGAGTCGCGACAACTGGTCGCTCATCCGGGGATTACTAAGCCGAGTGAGCAACGTGGCCCGATAGCCGGGGGTGTTCATCCCGGGGACCGCCGGTAACAGCGGCTGAATCTCGTTGCGCAAGAGCTGCTCGACGTAATCGACGATGACGGGGTTGCGCATCGCCGCGTCGGTGCGCTGGTAGCCGGCCAGCGTGGCCAAACACCCGATCGCAATATGAGTTCCGTTGAGCAGGCGGGTCTTGACCAGCTTGTGGTCGCTGACATCGGTCACGAACTGGGCGCCGACCGCATCGAGCGGCGGGCGGCCGTAGCTGAAACTGTCCTCGATGACCCATTGGCTATGCGGTTCGGTCACCACCGGCCACTTGTCGGCGATGCCAAAGGTCTGCTCAACGAATTGGCGCTCCGAGTTGGACGTCGCAGGGGTGATGCGGTCGACCATGGTCGACGGGAATGCGACATTCCTGTCGATCCAGCGGGCAAGCTCGGGGTCCTTCAACGCGGCGAACGAGACCAGCGCGGTTCGCGCCGCCCGGGTGTTGTCGGGAATGTTGTCACAGCAGAGCACCGTGAACGGGGCGGTACCGGCGCGGCGACGCCGGTCAAGGGCCTCGGCCAGGTAGCCCCACGCGGTGGCATAGCAATCCGAGCCGGCGACCAGGTCGGCACGCACGTCGGGGTTGGCAGCATCGAATTCGCCGGTCACCGGATCCAGGAAGTACCCGTTGCCGGTAATCGTCAGGCTGACGATGCGGGTTTGAGGATCAGTGAGCGCGGCACGGACGGCATCGCCGTCATTCGGTGCGTAGTGGTAGGCGGCGATCGAGCCGACCACGCGGGCCGTTTGGTGGTCATGGCCGCGCTGCACGACGGTGTAGAGGCCGTCCTGAGCGGACAGCAAGTCCTTGACGTCGCGCGAGCGAAGACTGACGCCGGTGACGCCCCATTCATCGGAAATACCCGAGCGGGCCAGGTCGTCGAAGTAGACGGCCTGGTGCGCACGATGAAAATTGCCTGCTCCGATATGAACGACGCCCGGCTGAAGGGCCGACCTGTCGTAGGTCGGCACGTCGATCCGTGACGAATGCAGTGGCAATGTGGCGTCACTCAGCGGAACCCCAGTGGTGTGGCCCTGGGTGACGACTTCCGTAAGAGAGTTTGCGTAACGCATAGGTCGTCGAACGTACCCGTCGGGACGGAAATGGTTAAGCGAGCAAGGCATCGTCGTACCCGACATTGCTGCCTTCAGCAGCCGATTAACTGGCATGGTGAAATAGGCCACACAGCGTAGGTTTGCTGCTATGGCGCCGCGGGTGAAGCTGACCAATCCCGACAAGGTGCTTTATCCCGCCACCGGCACCACTAAAGCCGAAGTGTTCGACTATTACACCGGCATCGCCGAGGTGATGGTGCCGCACATCGCCGGTCGCGCGGCCACCCGCAAGCGCTGGCCCAATGGTGTCGACGAGCCATCATTCTTTGAAAAGCAGCTGGCGTCGTCGGCGCCCGAATGGCTGCCTCGCGGAAGTGTGGTGCACAAGTCGGGAACGACGACCTATCCGATCATCGACAGCTCGACCGGATTGGCCTGGATCGCACAACAGGCTGCGCTGGAAGTCCACGTGCCGCAGTGGCGCTTCGCCGCGGAGTGGACGCGCAGCGGGGAAGAGCTCAAGCCCGGGCCTGCAACGCGATTGGTGTTCGACCTCGACCCCGGTGAAGGCGTGACCATGGCACAACTCGCCGAGGTGGCCCGCGCGGTGCGCGACGTGATCGCCGATATCGGGCTCACGACGTTCCCGCTCACCAGCGGCAGCAAAGGAATTCATCTCTACGCCCCATTGGACAAGCCGGTAACCAGCCGCGGTGCCGTGGTGCTGGCCAAACGTGTTGCCCAGCAACTGGAAAAGGTGATGCCAAAGTTGGTCACCTCGACGATGACCAAAAGCGTGCGGGCCGGCAAGGTGTTCCTGGACTGGAGCCAGAACAACGGGTCCAAGACCACGATCGCGCCGTATTCACTGCGCGGCCGCGATCATCCGACGGTCGCTGCGCCGCGCAGCTGGGCGGAACTCGACGACAAGCGGCTTCGCCAGTTGAGCTACGACGAGGTGCTGGCACGGGTCGAGCGCGACGGTGATCTGCTGGCGGCGCTGGACGCCGACATAACCCCGGACCGACTGACCAAATACCGCAGTATGCGCGACGCGTCGAAAACACCGGAGCCGGTACCCAGCGAGAAGCCAGCTGTCGGACAGGGCAATACCTTTGTCATCCAGGAGCACCACGCCCGACGGCTGCATTACGACTTTCGGTTGGAGCGCGACGGTGTGCTGGTGTCCTGGGCGGTACCCAAGAATTTGCCTGATACCCCGTCGGTCAATCATCTGGCAGTGCACACCGAGGACCATCCGCTGGAATACGCCACATTCGAGGGCACGATTCCCAAAGGGGAGTACGGCGGCGGCAAGGTGATCATCTGGGACGCCGGCACCTACGAGACCGAGAAGTTCAATGATGACGAAGTCATCGTCACGCTGCACGGCAGCCGAATCTCCGGTCGCTATGCACTGATTCAGACCAAGGGCGATCAGTGGCTGGCGCACCGGATGAAAGACCAGAAGGTCTTTGAACTCGAGGGGCTGAGCCCGATGCTCGCCACCGAGGGCTCGGTGGCCAATCTGAAGGCGTCGCAGTGGGCGTTCGAAGGCAAGTGGGACGGCTACCGGTTAATTGTCGACGCTGACCACGGCACCGTTCGGCTGCGATCACGCCGTGGACGCGAAGTCACCAAGGAATATCCTCAATTACGTTCACTGGCAGACGATTTCACAGACCATCGGATGGTCCTGGACGGGGAAGTTGTCGCGCTTGACGAAGACGGCGTGCCGAGTTTCTCCGAGATGCAGAACCGGGTCCGGGCCACCCGCATGCAATATTGGGCATTCGACTTGTTGTACCTGGACGGTCGGTCGCTGCTGCGCGCCAAATACCGCGATCGCCGCCGCCTGCTGGAAACGCTGGCCACCGGCACCAATCTCATCGTTCCGGACTTACTGCCCGGCGATGGTAATGAAGCGCTGGAATACTCGCGCAAACATCGCTGGGAAGGCGTCGTCGCCAAGAAGCGCGATTCCACCTACCAGCCGGGCCGTCGCTCGTCGTCGTGGATCAAAGACAAGCACTGGAATACCCAGGAAGTTGTCATCGGCGGTTGGCGCGCCGGCGAGGGCGGACGATCTAGCGGCATCGGTTCCTTGCTGATGGGCATACCCGCCGACGGTGAGCTGCACTTCGCCGGGAAGGTGGGCACCGGTTTCACCGAACACGCCCTGACCAATCTGAAGAAGACGTTGGCGCCGCTGCGCACCGACGAATCTCCGTTCAGCGCACGGCTTCCCACTCGCGACGCCAAGGGAGTGACGTTCGTCGAGCCAACGCTGGTCGGGGAGGTCCGCTACAGCGAATGGACCTCGGACGGCCGGCTGCGCCAACCCAGCTGGCGCGGTCTGCGGCCCGACAAGTCACCGGGCGAGGTGGTGCGGGAATGACTACCCGGTGGTGCGCAGAGCAGCCTCGACGCTCGAGCGGACCGGAAGAACGTCCTGCAGTTTGGCCGCCGCGATCATGCGGTGCACGATCGCTGCCTGGCTCACCACAACCAGACGGGTCCCGCGCTGCCGACACTCGACTGCCTCGTCCGCCAGAGTCCGCAGTCCGCCCCAGGAGATGAAACCCAACCCGCTGATGTCGACGATCAGCGGCCCCGGTGAGCGAATATGGGCGGCCGCCCCAAGCGTCGCCTGCCGCCAGATCGGCAACGTGTGGGCGTCTACTTCACCGCTGGCATGGATGATCACGGCAGAACCGTGGTGTGCGAGGTCAACCTGCAACCGGGCGGCAGTATCCGATAGTTCTTCGATGACAGTGCACATGCGATATCTCCAGAATGCTCTGGTGTGATTTGGCGCTGCCCTGCACTGTCGAAGGCACGCTGATCTTGCATTTTTAGCACGAACGCGGTGGTCTGTCTAAGAGCAGCGTGTCAGCAGGAGGTGCAGCGTGGACGATCAGGTGTATTCGCTGGCACACGAGCTGGCTGAGGTCGGCCGGCTAAGCGAGGACGAGAATGTGCCCATGGTGCTCGAGCGGCTGGTCGGGCGTGCGGCGCGCACCATCCCGGGGTGTGACCACGTGACGATCACCGTAGGCGTCGAGGAAAAGCTGGAGACGGTTGCCGGTGCCGAGGTCACCTCGCTGTGCCACTCGCTGTCCGAAGGAACGCCGTGGCCTGGACCGATCCTCGATGCGGTGCGCTACCGCGAGCCGCGCCGGGTCGACGACGCGGACACCGAGCAGCGTTGGCCGGGCTTTTCCGACCGGATGCGCGAAGCCGGGTTCCACAGCTGCCTGGCGCTGCCGATGCCCGTGCGACGCCAGCCGCTGGTCGGGTTCACCTTGTTTTCGCGCCACGCGCACCAGTTCACCGATCAGGCACTGGACTTGGTGTTGCTGTTCACGCTGCACGCCGGCACCGCGTTTGACAATGCATCGTTGTACAACGACGCCCGCCAGCTGATCGATCACCTGCACAGTGCGCTGGCGACCCGCGAAGCCATCGGCCAGGCGCAGGGCATATTGATGCGGCGATTCTCCTGCGACGCCAACACGGCATTCGGGCAGTTGCGTCGAATATCTCAGGACCGGAATATCAAACTGCGGGAAGTAGCGCTCAATATGGTCGACGCGCAGAAGCACGGGAAGCTTGACTCCTTCCTGCCGGATTGGCTCAACTCCCGCGCCACGGCGCAATAGCGGGCGAATCGACATGCGGTGGGTGACATACCGAGACGGCGACGACGACGAGCGCACCGGGGTGCTCTCCGGTGATGCGATCCATGTGACGCCGCCGGGTGTGACGTTGCTCGAGCTGATCGGGCGGGGCGCCGCCGGGTTGCACGAGGCGGGCCAGGCGGTGTTGCGGTCGCCGCACACCGTGGTGCGGCTGAACGAAGTGACACTGCTCGCGCCGATCCCGCGCCCGCCGTCGATCCGGGATTCGCTGTGCTTTTTGGACCACATGCGCAACTGCCAGGCGGCGATGGGTGGCGGCCGGGTGCTCAACGACACCTGGTACCGCATCCCGGCGTTCTACTTCGCCTGTCCGTCGACCATTCTCGGACCGTATGAAGACGCTCCGACGGCGCCCGGAAGTGCCTGGCAAGACTTCGAATTGGAAATCGCGGCAGTAATCGGCAGTGCTGGCAAAGATTTGTCGGTCGAGGAGGCGGAGCAGGCGATCATCGGCTACACGATCTTCAACGACTGGTCAGCGCGCGACCTGCAGCAGTTGGAAGGCCAACTGGGCATCGGGCAGGCCAAGGGCAAGGACAGCGGCGTGACGCTAGGCCCCTACCTGGTCACACCCGACGAACTGCAGCCCTACCGCCGCGACGGCAAACTCAGCCTCGATGTCACCGCAATGATCAACGACACGGTGATCGGGTCGGGCTCCACAGGCTCGATGGACTGGAGCTTCGGTGAAGTGATCTCCTACGCCTCGCGGGGCGTAACCCTGACTCCCGGTGACGTTTTCGGCTCCGGCACCGTTCCGACGTGTACTCTTGTCGAGCACCTCGACCCGGCGAACCCAGAATCGTTCCCCGGCTGGCTGCACGACGGCGATGTCGTCACGCTGAAAGTCCACGGGCTCGGCGAAACCCGCCAAACTGTTCGCCACACACCCGCACCGCACCGTCTGCCGCCACGGCCCAACCCGCAGGCCGCTTCCAGCACCCGCGTCAACCGGGCGCCGGCGAAAATCCCGTATACCCGCGGACTGCACGAGGTCGCGCCGCGGGTGTGGGCATGGACGCTGCCGGACGGCGGATACGGCTGGAGCAACGCCGGATTGGTCGCGGGCAGCGGTGCGTCGCTGCTCGTCGACACGCTCTTCGACCTGGCGCTGACCCGCGAGATGCTGTCCGCGATTAAGCCGGTCACCGATGAGGCGCCGATCACCGACGCGCTGATCACCCATTCCAACGGTGACCACACCCACGGCAACCAACTGCTGGACCCCTCGGTGCGGATCATCGCCGCCAAGGGCACCGCCGAGGAGATCGCACACGGGATGGCCCCCGAAATGCTGGCGATGACCCAAACCGCCGACCTGGGCCCAATCGCAACGCGATATCTGCGAGACCGCTTCGGGCCCTTCGACTTCAGCGGCATCCGGCTGCGAAACGCCGACCAGACCTTCGACAACGAACTCACCGTCGAGATCGGCGGACGCGAAGTGCGGTTGCTGAACCTGGGACCCGCCCACACCGCAGCCGACTCGGTTGTGCACGTGCCCGACGCCGGTGTCCTGTTCGCAGGTGATCTGCTGTTCATCGGCTGCACGCCGATCGTGTGGGCCGGTCCGATCACCAATTGGGTGGCGGCCTGCGACGCGATGATCGCGCTAGACCCGGTGACTGTGGTCCCGGGCCACGGCCCGGTCACCGACGTGGACGGTATCCGTGCAGTTCGCGGATATCTTGTTCACGTCAACGAGCAGGCCGAGGCGGCTTGGCGCAACGGTTTATCGTTCGCCGAGGCCGCTGACGCCATCGACCTCGGTGAGTATGCGACTTGGCTGGACGCCGAACGCCTCGTCGTCAACGTCTACCAACGCTATCGCGAACTCGACCCGGGCACACCGCAATTGGAGCCGATGGCACTACTTGCCATGCAGGCCGAGTGGTTCGCCAAGCACAGCTGACAGTCACGGCAACAATGGCAGCCGCCAGAATCGCGTCGCGGTCAGCAGCGATGCCCATCGCCGCGATCACAGCATCCGAGAGGATGTTCTCAGTCATTGGCCGCCCTTCATAGGTCGCTCACACCCTTGACGCCACCGTAGGGCGTCAGTCGCCTACGGTTCCGGTATGGCTGCTGTGGAAATGGAACGCCTCGAGGACAACATCGCCTGTATCACACTGAACCGGCCGGAACGCCTCAACGCGATCGACGGGTCACTGCTCGACGGCGTCGACGACGCGCTGGACCAACTCAGCGCAGGCGAGTACCGGGTGGCGATCCTGACCGGCGCCGGACGCGGCTTTTGCGCCGGCGCCGACCTCAGCGGCACCGGTGCGCCCTGGACAACACCCGCCGCGGCCGAGTTCAAGACCAGCTACGACGGCCAGGTCCGGCTGGCCGATCAACTGACCCGGCTTTACGAGTTACCCATCCCGGTGATCGCCGCGGTCAACGGGGTGGCCGTCGGCGGCGGACTGGCCTATGCCCTGCATTGCGACATCCGAATCGCGTCCGAGGCGGCCCGGTTCGGGTCGGTATTCATCAAAGCTGGATTCTCCTCGATGGACATGGGCACCAGTTACCTGCTGCCCAAGGTCGTCGGAGCGGGCGTGGCCCGGGAACTGATGTTGACCGGTCGGATCATCGACGCGGCCGAGGCCCATCGGGTCACCCTGGTCCACGAGGTGGTGGCACCGGACGAGCTGATCGATGCAGCGCTGGGGATGGCCCGCTCGATTGCCGCCAATAATGCGTACGGGGTATGGCAGACCAAGATCGGGCTCAACGCGGCGCTGGATGCGCCCAGCCTGCGGCACGCTAAGGAGATCGAGAACCGCACCCAGATCATCAGTGGCTTCACCAACAACCCGGTCGAGGCGGCCAAGGCGCATCGTGAAAAACGGACCGCGCAATGGGATCCGCTGTAACGGTCAGACTTTCGCTATCACTTTCTCGGCGAACTTCTCCAGGTTACCGATCTTGGTATCGAGCGGCTCGGTGTCGGGTCCCTTGATGTAGGGGACGCGGAAGCCGACGATGACGTCGGTCACGCCTTTGTCTTCCAACCGCTTGATACCGTCGACAGTGAAGGCGTCGGCCGAAATCACATGGATCTCAAACGGGTCCTCGTTGCCTTCTTCGGCGCGAAACCGCTTGAGCCGCAGGATCAACTCGTCGAGGTCGGCGGCGTCACCGCCGCCGTGCATCCAGCCGTCTGCGCGTGCCGCCCGCCGTAGCGCCGCGTCGGCGTGCCCGCCGACCAGGATCGGGATCGGCTTGGTGGGCGCCGGGGTCATTTTGGTCTTGGGGATGTCGTAGAACTCGCCGTGGAACTCGAAGTAGTCGCCGGTGGTGAGACCGCGCACGATCTCGATGCATTCGTCAATCCGTTTGCCGCGCTTGGCGAACGGGACGCCGAGCAACTCGTAATCCTCGGGCCACGGGCTGGTGCCGACACCCAGGCCTACCCGGTTGCCGATCAGCGCCGCCAGCGAGCCGGCCTGTTTGGCCACCAGAGCCGGCGGCCGGATGGGCAGCTTGAGCACGAAGAAGTTGAACCTCAGCGTGGTCGTCACCGCACCCAGAGCGGCGGTCAGGACGAACGTCTCGATGAACGCCTTGCCGTCCAGGAACTCGCGGTTGCCGTCGGGCGTATACGGGTACGTCGAGTCGGATTCGTACGGATAGGCGATGCTGTCGGGAATAGTCATGCCGGCGTACCCTGCTGCCTCGGCCGCCTGTGCCAGCGGGAGGTAAAACGTCGGATCGGTCATCGCCTCGGCATAGTTGAACCGCACATCGCCTCCAGTCCTGGGAATGGCAAGACGCCAACCGAATACTAGAACCTGTTACAACAGGCAATGGGTCGGTGCTGGCCAGCGGACCTTCGAATCGTGTCGTGGATGTCGCAAAGTTGGTCTAAAGCTGGTTCTCCGGACCCACGACCGCCCACACCGTCTTTCCCGAGGCAGTCGGTGTGGTGCCCCAGGCTCGGGACACCGCAGCGATGATTGCCAAGCCTGACACTTGCCCGCCGCCACGATACGGATCTTCCCGACGGACCGCCGGAGCGCAGTTGCGGTCCTGCACGGACAGCATGACCGCCGTCCCGTTGGTTTCCAGCGCCAGCACGGGTGCGCTGGCGGTGTGTTGCAGCACGTTCTCAATGAGCACATTCACGACTACGGTTGCCACCGGAATCAGTTCGGTCTGCGACCAGGCCGCCAAATACTCGCCGACCAGCCCGCGCGCCCGACGCAGGCTGGCGAGTGACGCGGGCAGCTCCACCCGAGCCTGTTGCCGCGTCCGCCGCACCATGACGGGCAGCGCGTTCAACGCTGCGTCGACAGTTGCGTGTACTTGCACATAGCGCGTCACACCGGTCTGGGAGATGGTGCTTCGCCGGGCGCTGTGCGCGCACACCAGCACGATCGGAACATCGGGCCAAGTGTTCACATGCCAGCGCGCGCTGGTGAACACCGACCAGGCACTGGATGCCGGAACGTCGAGCGCATCGACATCGACGAGGACCCCCCGCGGTTGGTCGAGAGCCGCCTTAATGATGGCGCCCCTCAATTCGAGGTAGGTAGCGCTGTCGAGGACGCCGTCGACGGTGAGCACGCAAGCCGTCCCGGCGGTCTCCGTGGAAAACGCCAGCTCACTGGCGTGCCTAGCCACCGGTCTGCCGGAGTTTGGTGTAGGAGTCCGGCAGCCGGCTGCCGAGCATGGACGTTGCGTGTTCTGCTTCGTCGGCGATTGCGGTGTTTTCGGCTGCCATAGCGCTTCTCATCGTCCCCGGGTTACCCATAGACACACGAATGCAACCCTGTTACCGAGACACCTGACCAGACTCCGCGTCTGCGGGCGATCGGACGAGCGCGAATCCTAGTGCTGCGGCCCAGCGAGTTCGATGTCCGTCAGTGCGAATGGCGGCGTGCCCAGGCCGATGATCGAGTACGTACCCTGCGATGTTTCTTCAGTGATCCGCGCCGGCGCACGACGACCGCCCACCGCCAGGGTCGCCGCTCGTGCCTGTTTGAGAAGACCCGGTGGCAATTCGTCGAAAATTGTTCCCTGCCAATGGTATCGGCCGTCAATCGGGTCGACGTGGCCGGACAGGTGGACGCGTACCTCGCGGCCGGCGCCGGCAACGGTCAGCGTCGCCGGGCCGGCATAGGTCTCGTCGTGAAGTTCACTGCCGGCCGACAGCTCGAATGCCGAGGCCCTGAGACGACGGCGGGCGCAGCGCAGGTGAGCCTGTTCGTTGAACGTCTGCGCACTGCTGCGGCGCACCTCGATGCGGGTACTGCCACTGCGGCTCATCAACTGCAGGCATTCAGCGACGTAGCGCTCGGTGTCCGGCGAGGTGGCCAGAAAATAGTTGGGAAAGCCGTGGATAGCTGCGCCGAGGTAGGGCTCCATGCCGTCCCGCCATGCCTGTTGGATGCCCAGTCCGTCGGCGCCGACCAGCGTGTCTTGCGGGAGGTGTGCAGGAATCGTGAAACCGGTGCCGTAGATGATCGCGTCCACGCCATGGTGAGCACCGTCGCGGGTCCGGATGCCTGACGGAGTGATGACGTCGATGGGCGAACGCACCGGCTCGACCGTTGTGCGGCGACGCCGCCATCGCCCGCGGGTCGTGCGGATGATCCGCCGCGGTGGATGGGGGAAGACCTCGACCGACGCCGCTGATGTGGTCAGCCGGTCGATCCACTGTCCGGCGGCGGAGTCGGCGCCGATTATCGCCACCGTTTTTCCGGCCGGTTCGAATTGGCTATCTCCTGCAGCGGCCGCGAATGCCGGTCCGCGAAAGTCGTTGCACCCGGGCAGGTCCGGGATCCACGGGATAAGCGGCGACGTGCACGCGACGACAACCCGGCCACGGTATGTTTCGCCGCCACTGGTCGTCAGCGCCCAGCTGGCGGTGTCGTCGTCGAATACCGAACTGACGACTTCATCGTCTACGAGCGTGAAATCAGTGATACCGGCCTTGCGCAGTTCCGCGGCGGCCGTTGCGTCGCCGACGACGACGACCGCTTGCGCATTACTGATCACAGGAACTTGCTGCGCGTCCATCCACGCCGGGCGATCCGGCCCATCAGGCCCACTTCGGTCAGAAACGCCGCCAGCGGGGCGAAGCCGGCGATCTGAATCTCGTGACGGTGCGGGCTGTTTCGCGCGGTGATCTGCGCCCGTCGCGCATCCAGCCCTGCCCGCGCGTAGGGCACCGGGTTGGTGAACAGGTAACGGAAGAACCAGCCGCCCAGGCCGTTGACGTTGGCAACCAGCCACCGGTTGAGCCGTCCCATGTGCGGCACCCGCTTGCGCAGGCCGTCGCGCGCGAACTGGATGTGGCGGGCTTCTTCGGTGACGTGAATCCGCATCAGCCGCTGGATCATCGGCTGCAACTCGGGGTCGTCCATCATCTGCCGCTGCAGTGAGTCGAAAATCTCTTCGCCGATCAGCGCTGCCACCCACAGCACCGGTCCGCGGAAGAACAGCGGCAGGATGTTGATCACCATCCGCTGGTAGGGCCGAGGGCGCACCGGCTTGGCGCCCACCCGCTCGATGGCCATGCCGAACATCACCATGTGGCGGGTTTCGTCACCGAGTTCGGTGAGCGCGTAGTGCGACGACCGGGTGGTCGGATCCGCGTGAATGAGCTTGCGCAGCAGGGCCTGGTTGAGCATGTTTTCGAACCAGATGCCCGCCGACAGCGTGTTGACCAGTTCCTGGCGAGACAGCTCGATGCGCTGGGCGCGCGTCATCTCCTCCCACATCGGCGTGCCGTAGAGCGACACGATTTTCGGCGGAAGAAAGAACTTGTCCGGGTCAAGCGGGGCGTCCCAGTCGATGTCGACGACCGGCGCATAAGACCTCTTGACCGAGCCTTTGAGCAACCGCTCGGAGAATTCCTCGCGACCGGGGCCCTTGACGGCACTAGTCATGGCGCCGCTCCTCCTCATCGGTGCGCTCTGCATCGTCGCCGGCGCGAGTCATCGTCGACGTCCCTTCATCAGCTGCTCCAAAGGTAGGAAAAGCCGGGCCAAGATGTCAATACCTACGGTACCGGATACTTGCGGTCCCGGCTATTCATTTGCGACTAGGCTGTCTCGGCAATGAGCGGACGGCACATCCACGTCATCGGGATCGGCGCGGGAGATCCCGGTTATCTGACGATGCAGGCGATCGAGGCACTCAACGACACTCAGGTGTTCTTCGCAATGGACAAGGGTTCTGCCAAAAGCGATCTGGTGGGGTTGCGTCGAGAGATCTGCGAATGGTTCATCCGCGAGCCGGGATATCGATTCGTCGAGTTACCCGACCCCACACGTTCTGCGGACGGTGATTATCGAGGCGCGGTGTCGGACTGGCACGCGGCTCGCGCGCGGCTCTGGTCGGCCGCGATCGCCGCCGAACTCGGTCCCGGCGACGTGGGTGCGTTTCTGGCCTGGGGTGACCCGTCGCTCTACGACAGCACGCTGCGCATCCTGGACATGGTCGCTGCCGAGGTCGACATCACCTACGACGTCATCCCGGGCATCACCGCCGTGCAGGCGCTGACGGCACGACACCGCATTCCGCTCAACGACGTCGGCGAACCCGTGCTGATCACCACCGGCCGACAGCTTCGCGCTCATGGGCTGTCCGGGTCGGCGGTCGTCATGCTCGACGGCGATTGCTCATTTCTCGGCTGTCCGCCAGCCACCCGGATCTGGTGGGGCGCCTATCTGGGCACGGAAGATGAGCTGTTGGTATCGGGCACGATCGGCGAGGACGGCGAGCGGATCGCGTCGCTGCGCGCCGAGGCCCGGGCCCGCCACGGCTGGATTATGGATACCTATTTATTGCGCACGGCGGAGTAGGTTCCCCGCCATGGGTCCATTTCTGTTTCGTGCTGCGGTGACCGGCTTCGCGTTGTGGGTAGTCACACTTGTTGTTGACGGGATCAGGTTTGTCGGTGGCGGAACACCGATGCAGAGGATCGGGATCGTCTTCATCGTCGCGGTGATCTTCGGCCTGGTCAACGCGATCATCAAACCGATCGTGCAGATCCTGTCGATTCCGCTGTACATTCTGACGCTTGGGTTGATCCACATCGCGATCAATGCGTTGATGCTGTGGATCACCGCCGGAATCACCGAGCACACCACGCACTGGGGCTTGCAAATCGACCACTTCTGGTGGACCGCCATCTGGGCTGCGATCGTGTTGTCGATCGTGAGCTGGCTGCTGTCCCTCGTGGTGCGCGACGCCCGGCGCATCACTCGGGTGTGACCGGCACACTGGACGCATGCCCGAACTTCCCGAGGTCGAAGCGCTCGCGGACTACCTGCGCCAACACGCCGTCGGCTTGACGATCGGCCGGGTCGATGTTGTGGCGTTTTCGGTGCTCAAGACCTTCGACCCGCCGGTGGGCGCGCTGCCCGGCCAACCCGTCACCGGGGCGCACCGCTGGGGCAAGTATCTGGGCCTGCAGGTCGGCGACCTGTTCCTGATCGCGCACCTGTCCCGGGCGGGCTGGTTGCGGTGGTCCGACAAGTTGGCCGGCGCGCCGCTGCGGCCGGGCAAGGGCCCGATCGCGCTGCGGGTTCATCTCGGTGTGCCCGGCGAAGCGCCCGGGTTCGACCTCACCGAGGCCGGCACTCAGAAACGGTTGGCGGTGTGGCTCGTCGAGGACCCGATGGCAGTGCCGGGGATCAGCGTGCTCGGGCCGGACGCACTGCAGGTCGGCGTCGAGGAGCTGGCCGAGTTGCTGGCGGGCAACACCGGCCGGATCAAGACCGTCATCACCGATCAGAAGGTGATCGCCGGCATCGGTAACGCCTACAGCGACGAGATCCTGCACGTCGCCAAGATCTCGCCGTTCGCGACCGGCGGCAAACTCTCGGACGGTCAACTGGCTGCACTGCACGAGGCGATGGTGTCGGTGCTCACCGACGCGGTGTCCCGCTCGGTCGGCCAACAGGCCGCGACGTTGAAGGGCGAGAAGCGTTCCGGGCTGCGGGTGCATGCGCGCACCGGGATGCCGTGCCCGGTGTGCGGGGACACCGTGCGCGAAGTGTCGTTCGCCGACAAGTCGTTTCAGTACTGCCCGACCTGCCAGACCGGCGGCAAGGTGTTGGCCGACCGGCGGATGTCGCGGCTCTTGAAATAATTGCGCTGCGCGAGCGTCGACTTGTTGTGTGGCCCACCAGTGATTTGGCCCAACAACTCGACGTTCGAGGGGCACCCATTAGGGTGTTGCAATGCCTCGACAGAAGATCCTCATCACCGGCGCAAGCTCGGGCCTGGGCGCCGGGATGGCCCGCGCTTTTGCCGCCAAGGGCCGCGACCTGGCGCTGTGCGCCCGTCGCACCGACCGGTTGGACGAGCTCAAAGCCGAACTGACCCAACAACATCCGGGCATCGCGGTAGCTGTCGCCGCGCTGGACGTCAACGACCACGAGCAGGTCCCCAAAGTATTCGGCGAGCTGTCCGACGAGCTCGGCGGCATCGACCGCATCATCGTCAACGCCGGCATCGGCAAGGGCGCGCCGCTGGGCTCGGGCAAGCTGTGGGCCAACAAGGCGACCATCGAGACCAACCTGGTGGCGGCGCTCGTGCAGATCGAAACCGCGCTGGAGATGTTCAAGCAAACCGGCTCGGGGCACCTGGTGCTGATCTCGTCGGTGCTGGGCAACAAGGGGGTGCCGGGCGTCAAGGCGGCCTATGCGGCCAGCAAGGCCGGTGTGACGTCGCTGGGCGAATCACTGCGCGCCGAGTACGCCAAGGGCCCGATCAGGGTCACCGTGCTGGAGCCCGGCTACATCGAGTCGGAGATGACGGCTAAGTCGGCGAGCACCATGCTGATGGTGGACAACGAGACCGGGGTGAAGGCGATGGTCGCCGCGATCGAACGCGAGTCTGGCCGCGCCGTCGTCCCGGCCTGGCCGTGGGCACCGCTGGTTCGATTGATGCGAGTGCTGCCGCCGCAGCTGACGAAGCGTTTCGCTTAGCTGGCGAGCAGACTCCACTACGGGACTGGCGTGTAATGCCCTGCGTCGGTGGTGAATTCGGGCTTGCCGTAGGTCGCCAGCCGAAGCTTGAGCAGGCCGATGACATATGCGTCGGTGATTTCTCGAAGCACGGGGATGCGGCTGGCCTGACTCACGGCGGTGAAACGCCCGATGATGAAGGGCGCGGTGAGGGCGACGCGCATGAGGTCGGTCGGCCCCATCGATACGCCCATGGCTTCGGCGATGTCGCGGTCACCACCGCAGAACGTGCGGACGAACGTGAGCTTGGAAAAGCTCTTCTCGACCGCCTCGGCGCACCGGTCGAACAGCGTGGTGTCGGGGCGCAGATAGGCCGCCATCGTGCCGCTGACCAGTTCGCGGCAGAGGTCGTCGAATCCGTCGCGCAGCAGCGCCGAGCGCGCGTGCATGACGTGCATGATGTCGGCGGGTTCGGAGGGCAGGAGTTCGGGCGGCAGGCCGAGCAGAAAGCAGCGATACCTGGCGAATTCGACGGCGGCGCGTTCTTCTTTGGTGAATTTCGTCCGACCCTGCTGACGCGCCTTGCGGGCCAACAGGTATTGGCCGATCATTCCGGCGGGCATCTGGTCGACCTGCGGTATCGGCATGCCGTAGACGGCTTTATCCCATTTGAGGCCCGCTTTTCCAGATTTCTTCAGCGCGTTGTAGCGGACCATCGAGTGCATCAACCGGACCATCGCGGCGGCTTCGAAGCCCGGGCCATAACGGTCCAGCGCGCCGGGCAGGGTGGTGACGGCGAAGAAACTGGCCGTCTCGTTGACTCGCCGGGCGGCCCGCTTGCCCGAGAGCGCACCGGTCAGGGCCATCGGCAGCGCGGCGTAGGTGTTGGTGAAGGTCGCGATGAAGGCCCCGCGCGTGATGAAGGGGGCCAGCAGCGCCGCGGGGATGCGCTCCTGCCGGGCGCCTTCGCGTACCCGGTCGAAGTCGATCCACTCCGGGGTGGCCTCCATCGCGGCGATGAACGATGCGAGCTCGGGCGGCGCCTCGGGCACCGCGTCGATGCCCTCGCGGCACGCCCTTTTGAGCATGTCGATCAGCTGCGTGACGCTGTGCGTGGCCATCAGCGCCGCGTAGGGATCGGCGACGACGTCGCCGAGCAGGGTGGCCGTGCTGATCAGTTCCAGAACGCGGTCGTCTTCCAGGATCGGCGCACGGTCGGCGACCCAGGTGGGCAGGGCCGAGTCGACGTCCGGCTCGGTCGCCAGGCGATCCGGCGGCTGCTCGAAGTCGAAGTCTCCATAGAGGTCGGGCTGCAAATCGCGCTGGCTTCGGACTCGCTGAGCGAGTTCGGGGTAATACGTGACCATCACTGCCTCCGGCTAACTAACACTTAGTGAGTAATACTCACAAGTTGTTAGTTATGCTGTCAAGTGTGACTGTGGCCAGCCCGAAGCGGCGCATGACCGCCGAGGGGCGGCGCGCGCAGATCCTCGACGTCGCCCACGCGATCGTCGACGCCGAAGGGTTTCACGCGGCAACGCCGAACCGCATCGCGGAGCAGGCCGGCATCAATCGGTCGTTGATCTATCAGAAGTTCGGCGACCTGGCGGGGCTGTTCGTCGAGTTGATCGACCGTGAGGCAGCACGCGCCGGCGCGCAGTTCGCCGAAGCGATCTCCGGATTGGATGTTGCCGGCGAAGATCAGTCGCTGGTGCTCGCGTTCGATGGTGTGCTGGCCGCCGTGGATGCCCACCCGGCGACGTGGCGGCTGTTTTTGTTCCCACCGCAGGGCGCGCCGCCGGAGTTATATGCCCGGCTGGCTCAATCCGAGGCCGTCGTACGTGAGTTCTTTGTCAAGGAATTGCTGCGCATCAACCCCAATCTGCATGATCCCGAATACACCGCCCGGATCCTGCATGCTTCCGGTCGCGAGCTGTTGCAGCTGCACCTCAGCGATCCGCACACCGCGACGGTGGAACGGCTTCGCACCTTTGTGCGGCGATTCGGTTCCGAGCTGGTGGTCCCGTCGCGGTGACGAAATATCAGGCCGTACGGCCTCTTTCGGAGCGATAGCGACGCACCAGCGCGTCGGTCGAGCTGTCCGACTGTTTATCCGGCGAGGCGTCGTCGGCAAGCACCGGCAACAGCTCCTTGGCCTGAGTCTTGCCCAACTCCACACCCCACTGGTCGAACGAGTCGATGCCCCACACCACGCCCTCGGTGAACACCTGGTGCTCGTAGAGCGCGATCAACTGCCCGAGCACCGACGGGGTGAGCCGGCTCGCGAGAATCGACGTGGTCGGCCGGTTGCCGGGCATGACCTTGTGCGGCACCACCTCCGGCGATGTTCCCTCGGCGGCGATCTCGTCGGCGGTCTTGCCGAACGCCAGCACCTGCGTTTGGGCGAAGAAGTTGCTCATCAACAAGTCGTGCATGCTGCCGTCGCCGTCGGCGGTCGGCAAATCGTCGAGCGGTTGGGAAAACCCGATGAAATCCGCGGGCACCAACCGGGTGCCCTGGTGTAACAACTGGTAGAAGGCGTGTTGCCCGTTGGTTCCCGGCTCGCCCCAATAGATTTCGCCGGTGTCGGTGACGACGGGCGTACCGTCGGCGCGGGTCGACTTGCCGTTGGACTCCATGGTCAGCTGCTGCAGATAGGCCGCGAAGCGCGCCAGGTCATTGGAATACGGCAACACTGCCCGCGACTGCGCATCGAAGAAGTTGGAGTACCACAGCTCGATCAAGCCGAGCAGCGCCGGCGCGTTGGATTCCAGTGGAGCGGTCTTGAAATGCTCGTCGACGATGTGGAATCCGGACAGGAAGTCGGCAAAGGCTTCTCGGCCGATTGCGGCCATCACCGACAGCCCGATCGCCGAATCGACCGAATACCGTCCGCCGACCCAGTCCCAGAAGCCGAACATGTTCTCGGTGTCGATGCCGAAGTCCGACACGCGTTCCTTATTGGTGGACACCGCGACGAAATGCTGTGCCACCGCGTCGTCGCCCAGCGCATCGGTCAGCCAGCGCCGCGCCGCGGTCGCGTTAGTCAGTGTCTCCAGGGTGGAAAACGTCTTGGAGGCGACGATGAAAAGTGTTGTGGCCGGTTCTAAATCAGCCAACGTCGCGACGAGGTCGGCCGGATCGACGTTGGAGACGAACCGCGCCGAGATGCCCGCGTCGGCGTAGTGGCGCAGCGCCTGGTACACCATCACCGGCCCGAGGTCCGAGCCGCCGATACCGATGTTGACCACCGTGCTGATCCGCTTACCGGTCGCACCGGTCCACTCGCCGCTGCGCAGCCGGTCGGTGAAATCACCCATCGCGTCGAGCACGGCGTGCACGTCCTCGACGACGTTCTGCCCGTCGACGGTCAGTGTGGCGTCACGCGGCAGCCGCAGCGCGGTGTGCAGCACCGCCCGGTTTTCCGATGTGTTGATGTGCTTGCCGGCGAACATCTCGTCGCGGCGCTGCTCGAGTCCGGCCGCTCGGGCCAGGTCGGCCAGCAGCGTGAGCGTCTCGCGGGTGACGCGGTGCTTGCTGTAGTCGATATAGAGGTCACCGACGGTGACCGTCAATTCGCGGCCACGGTCTGGGTCGTCGGCGAAGAGCTCGCGCAGGTGGCGGTCTTTGATCTGGTCGTGATGTCCGCGCAGCGCTTTCCAGGCCGGGGTGACGGTGATGTCAGGGATAGCGGCAATCATATTTTCGACCCTAGTCGGGCCGGTCAAGGCGTGACTCGGTCAATTGTTGGCGAGCACGCGGGCAAACAGCACGTTGTTCTCCTTGTGAACGTGCATGTGTAAGTCGGATTCGATTTCTTCCAGGCCGGCCAGCATGGCCGTGTAGGTGGGACAGGCGTCAGGCGGAACGGTGTAACCGCCGGTAAGTTGCCGCAACTCGGCGAGCAGTTCACCGGCGCGGTCATGTTGCTTCATGTTCTCGTCCAACGCGGCGTGCAGCTCCTGCGAGATGGGACCGCCGGCGCCGTTGCGCGCAAGGATTTCCGGGAACAATGCCGTCTCCTCGGTGCGCAGGTGCGGCTCGACCTTATGGCGTAGCTCGTCGAATGCTTCTCGCACCCGGGCCAACTCGGCGTGGTTTGGGCCATGGACCGTTGCCACCTTGTCCACCAGTGCCGACATCCGCGGAAATTCTTCCCAGAGGAACCGATGGTGGCTGGCGAGTATGTGCTCGATCAATGCCGGATCATCGAGATCTGCCCAACCGGCCCGCGGTCCGGGCTCTTCGGCGTTCAACGCGGCGAGGAGCTCGCCTGTATCGATCTGTGCTGCGGTACACGCGTCACCCAGCGGCCGTTGGCCATTACAGCAGTAATCGATACCGAAGCGTTCCAGAATCCGAGTGCGGGAGGGATCCGCGGTCACGATGTCGCCAAGGATGGTGTCGGAGGTGTAGCTGGCCATCGGAACTTCCTTCGCTCGGGTCGCACCAAAAAGCTTAGGATTTGCCGGCATTAATTCTTAGGGGTCCGATCGGTGACATGACCCACAGCCAGGAGATGACTAAAGCCTCTAGTGGCCGAGCCGTCCGCGGCCCATCCGCAGCAGCAGCATGGCCAGGTCCTTGCCGTCGGGACCGAGCTCGCTGTACCGGTCGATGACTTTCATCTCGCGACTGTGCACCAAGCGCGTCCCGCCGGAGGCCATCCGGACTTTGCCGATCGCCTGAGAGACCTCGGTGCGACGCTTGACCGCGGCCAGGATCTCGGCATCGAGGCGGTCGATCTCATGCCGCAGCTCATCGATATCGGAAAGCTGTTCGGTGTCTGTAGTCATGGGTTGTGACTCCGCATTCTCGCTGTTGGTGGCTTCTGATCTCATCCGTGTCCGGGCCTCACACAACAGACGAGCCCCGGATCGCAGATGCGGACCGCGGGGCTCTGGGAAGCAGCTAGACCACGGGCACCGCTGTCCGGTACCCGTAGAAAAATCGATGCTGCGTGTAGAGCACGAATTGAAGTGTGCCACTAACGGTCGTGCCAGCGCAAAAGGTGTCACCGAACGGCGGTAAGTTTGGACGCATATGACCGCGCACGTTGCCGACGCCGAAGCAGACCAACTCCTCGACGGGCTCAACCCGCAGCAGCGCCAGGCCGTGCTGCACGAAGGTTCGCCGCTGCTGATCGTCGCGGGCGCGGGATCGGGCAAGACCGCCGTCTTGACGCGACGGATCGCCTACCTGATGGCTGCCCGCGGCGTCGGCCCTGGTCAGGTTCTGGCCATCACCTTCACCAACAAGGCCGCCGCCGAGATGCGCGAGCGGGTGATCCAGCTGACAGGAGCACGCGCCGGGTTCTCTATGTGGGTGTCGACGTTCCATTCGACCTGTGTGCGGATCCTGCGCAACCAGGCCGCGCTGGTCCCCGGCCTGAATTCCAACTTCTCGATCTACGACGCCGACGATTCGCGGCGGCTGCTGCAGATGATCGGCAAGGACATGGGGCTGGACATCAAGCGGTATTCGCCGCGGCTGCTGGCCAACGCCATCTCCAACCTGAAAAACGAGCTAGTCGACCCGCAACGGGCGCTGTCGAATCTGTCCGAGGAATCCGATGACCTGGCCCGCACCGTGGCCGCCGTCTACTCCGAATACCAGCACCGGCTGCGGGCGGCCAACGCGCTGGACTTTGACGACCTGATCGGCGAGACCGTCGCAGTGCTGCAAGCCTTCCCGCAGATCGCTCAGCATTACCGCCGGCGGTTCCGGCACATCCTGGTCGACGAATACCAGGACACCAACCACGCGCAATACGTGCTGGTGCGTGAACTCGCCGGGCACGGCACCGAGGACGACGTGCCGCCCGCTGAGCTCTGCGTGGTCGGCGATGCCGACCAGTCGATCTACGCCTTCCGCGGTGCCACGATCCGCAATATCGAAGATTTCGAACGCGACTACCCGAACGCCACAACGATTCTGCTGGAACAGAATTACCGGTCGACGCAGAACATCCTGTCGGCGGCGAACTCGGTGATCGCCCGAAACTCCGGGCGCCGGGAGAAGCGGCTGTGGACCGATGCCGGCGAGGGCGAGCTGATCGTCGGCTATGTCGCCGACAACGAGCACGACGAGGCGCGCTTTGTCGCCGAGGAGATCGACGCACTGGCGCAGAACGGTGAGATCACCTACAACGACGTGGCGGTTTTCTACCGGACCAACAACTCCTCGCGGTCGCTGGAAGAGGTGTTCATCCGGGCCGGTATCCCGTACAAAGTCGTTGGCGGAGTGCGGTTTTACGAGCGCAGGGAGATCCGCGACATCGTCGCCTACCTGCGGGTGCTGGACAACCCGGGCGACGCGGTGAGCCTGCGCCGCATTCTCAACACACCGCGGCGGGGGATCGGTGACCGGGCCGAGGCCTGTGTGGCTGTCTACGCCGAGAACACCGGGGCGACTTTCGCCGACGCGCTGCAGGCCGCCGCGGACGGCAAAGTCCCGATGCTGAATTCCCGTGCGGTCAATGCGATCAAGGGTTTTGTCGACATGCTCGATGAGCTGCGGGGCCACCTTGACGGCGACCTGGGCGAGCTGGTCGAGGCGGTGCTGGACCGCACCGGCTACCGCACGGAGCTGGAATCCTCCAGCGACCCGCAAGATCTTGCCCGACTGGACAACCTCAACGAACTCGTCAGCGTCGCACACGAATTCGCCACCGATTTGGCCAACGCGGCCGCACTCGAGGATGCTCCCGACGACGAAGACGTCCCCGACACCGGTGTGCT
Organism: Mycobacterium sp. NGS51; assembly: GCF_059812525.1. NCBI lineage: Bacteria > Bacillati > Actinomycetota > Actinomycetes > Mycobacteriales > Mycobacteriaceae > Mycobacterium > Mycobacterium sp. NGS51. The sequence goes on along the minus strand of NZ_JCALCV010000002.1, from coordinate 296,071 downwards.
GGCACAGTTTCTGGAACGGGTTTCGCTGGTCGCCGATGCCGACGAGATCCCCGAACATACTGCCGGTGTGGTGACGTTGATGACGCTGCATACCGCCAAAGGGCTGGAGTTTCCGGTCGTGTTCGTGACCGGGTGGGAGGACGGCATGTTCCCGCATATGCGGGCATTGGGCGATCCGACCGAGCTCTGCGAGGAGCGGCGGCTGGCTTATGTCGGTATCACCCGGGCACGGCAGCGGCTTTATCTGAGCCGGGCAAAGGTCCGCTCGTCGTGGGGACAGCCGATGCTCAACCCCGAGTCGCGGTTCTTGCGCGAGATCCCGGAGGACCTCATCGACTGGCGGCGCACCGACCCCGCGCCGACGTTCAGCGCACCGGTGAGCGGCGCCGGCCGGTTTGGGTCGGCGAGGCCGTCACCGGCCCGCACGTCGTCGAGCAAACGCCCGCTGCTGGTGTTGCAGCCCGGTGACCGGGTATCGCACGACAAGTACGGATTGGGCCGGGTGGAGGAAGTTTCCGGGGTCGGGGAATCGGCGATGTCGCTGATCGACTTCGGCAGCTCGGGGCGAGTCAAGCTGATGCACAACCACGCCCCGGTCACCAAGCTTTAGCCCGCGGGCTAACGCTGAGGCAGCCAGCGTTTGGTTTCCGGGTGCATTGCCAGCACCGCGCTGGCGACCGGCAGCACCCACAGCGTGTGCACAATCCACGCGACGTGCGCGCCGGCGATGAAGATGCCGAGATAAGTCAGCACCGCGACCACGGCGCCGGCCACGATGAGGTAGCGGCCCAGCGTCCGCCGCCGCAACAGCATGATCACGCCCGACACGGTGGCCAGCGCGAACACCAAGGCGAGAAACGCGACCGCGACGCAAAACAACCGATCGGATTGCCACCAGCCCGCGATCAATTCGGTGGCCACCACCGACGTGGCCCAGCCGCTGACGATGCTGACAGCGGCGGCTGCGATGGCTACCCGGCTGGCCGGTACCTCCGCAGTCTGGGTGCCGGCGCCGGGGCGCTGGGCGGGGTAGCCGCTGGGGGTCGGGGGCTGGCGCGGGATGTGGGTGGTGCGGGCATCGTCTGCTACCGCCGGGAGCGGCGTGGTGGGCGCTCGGCGGATGATGCGAGTCCGGGGCGCTTCGTCGTGGGATGTTGTCACCTCAGGCCTTCCTGTGGTGTCCTCGGGTGGCGGTGTGGCCGTGGCGGCGTCCGCAGCGTCGCCGTCGCGAACAGGACCATCAGATCGATGGTAGGCGCACTATCGCCGGGTCGGCTGGGGCGCCGATCAACCGGCGAAGCTGCCGAGGCTGAGGCCCCGCTTGGCCAGCCACGGCACCGGATCCACCCGGTCCGAGCCGTTGAGCAACACCTCGAAATGCAGGTGCGGTCCGGTGGAATTGCCGCGGTTGCCCATCGTGGCAATCTGATCGCCGGCCATCACCCGCTCACCGACACTGACGGTGGTGGTGTTGACGTGACCGTAGAGCGTCACCGTCCCGTCGGCGTGGCGCAGTTTGACCCACTGTCCGTAGCCGGCAGTCGGGCCGGCGTCGATGACGACCCCGTCGGACACCGCCACGATCGGGGTCCCGATCGAGTTCGCGATGTCGATACCGGCGTGCAGCACTCCCCACCGGTAGCCGAAATTGGAGGTGAATAGGCCCTTGGTCGGCATGACGTACAGCGGCTGCTGCAGTCGGGCCTCGCGCTGTGCGCGTTCGGCCGCAAACGCGACGCCCTTGGCCAATTCCGCGTTGTGCACCGCGGCGCTGGCAGCCGGTTGCACGGTGACCATCTGCATGCCCCGCGGAGAGGTGGTGATCGGCCCGCCGTTGATCGCTGAGGCGTCGGCGGCCAGGACGGTTTCGGCGTTGGCAGTGTCGGACGGATGCGTCGCAGAGTGCGCGGCCGCAGCAGCGGCCCCGGCCGCCATCGCGGTGATCAACACCCGGCCGCGCACCGCACTGCTCGGCTGCTTGCGGTGCTGCCCGCGACGCCAGGGCGGGTCGGTGCCGTCGACACCATTGGGATGACTGCGCAGGTCGAACCGGTGGCGGTCGGTGCGGGCCTCGTCCGGCGTCGACCGGTGCCTGCTGGGGCGGGCCAGTTGTAGCGGGGTCAGATCGTCGGTGTCGTCGAGGTCGTCCAACTCGGGTGCCCGCAGCACCGCTGCTTCGGTGTCGAAGACGCTGTTGTCGCAGAAGTCCAGGTCATCGAGGTTGTCGAGTTCCCCGAACTCGTTGAACGGGATGATGTCGGTGACTTCGTTGCGGTCGAAATCTGACCAGCGGTCGCTTGATCCGCGGGAATCTCCTAAGGCAGGAGACCGGGCGGAAAGGTGCTGGGTCAACCTGGAATGTCCCTCGGGTCGTAACCATAACGTTATCTGGACCCTGAGACGTTAACCGCAGACCGGCGGAGCTGGCAATCCCGCGCCAAAGATCCGCCCGGGAATGTGACTTGAATCACGCAACCCGCGCGGTGAGATCTACCACATCGGCGGATGCCGACGATGGAACCTTCCGGCCGTGTCGATACAGTTCCCGCAAGCGGGGTTCGGGAAACCGACCCGCGGACACAAAGGCCGACACATAGAAGTGAGCCCATGGATCTTTTCGAGTACCAGGCGAAGGAATTGTTCGCCAAGCACAACGTGCCCACCACGCCCGGCCGGGTGACCGCCGACGCCGACGACGCGAAGGCAGTAGCCCAGGAAATCGGTCGTCCGGTAATGGTCAAAGCCCAAGTCAAGACCGGCGGCCGGGGCAAGGCCGGCGGGGTGAAGTACGCCGCGACACCCGAAGACGCCTACACCCACGCCAACAACATCCTCGGTCTGGACATCAAGGGCCACATCGTGAAGAAGTTGCTCGTCTCGGAGGCCAGCGACATCGCCGAGGAGTACTACATCTCCTTCCTACTCGACCGGGCCAACCGCACCTACCTGGCGATGTGCTCGGTGGAGGGCGGCATGGAGATCGAGGAGGTCGCCGCCACCAAGCCCGAGCGGCTGGCCAAGGTCCCCGTCGACGCGGTCAAGGGCGTCGATCTGGCGTTTGCGCGGTCCATCGCCGAACAGGGTCATCTGCCGGCCGAGGTGCTTGATGCCGCGGCAGTCACCATCCAGAAGCTCTGGGAGTGTTTCGTCGCCGAGGACGCCACCCTGGTCGAGGTCAACCCGCTGGTGCGCACCCCCGACGATCAGATCCTGGCGCTGGACGGCAAGGTGACGCTCGACGGCAACGCCGACTTCCGCCAGCCCGGGCATGCCGAGTTCGAGGATCGCGACGCCACCGACCCGCTGGAGCTGAAGGCCAAAGAACACGACCTCAACTACGTCAAGCTGGACGGACAGATTGGGATCATCGGCAACGGCGCCGGCTTGGTGATGTCGACGCTGGACGTGGCCGCGTATGCCGGCGAGAAGCACGGCGGCGTGAAACCGGCCAACTTCCTCGACATCGGCGGCGGCGCGTCCGCTGAGGTGATGGCGGCCGGCCTGGACGTCATCCTGGGTGACCCGCAGGTCAAGAGCGTGTTTGTCAATGTGTTCGGCGGTATCACCGCGTGCGACGCAGTGGCCAGTGGCATCGTGTCGGCGCTGCAGATGCTTGGCGATACCGCGACCAAGCCGCTGGTGGTTCGGCTCGACGGCAACAACGTCGAGGAGGGCCGGCGCATCCTGGCCGAGGCCAACCACCCGCTGGTGACGCTGGTGGCCACGATGGATGAGGCCGCCGACAAAGCCGCCGAGCTGGCGAGCGCCTGAGAAAGGACCCCTCGATATGGCTATCTTTTTGACCGCAGACAACAAGGTCATCGTTCAGGGCATCACCGGCAGTGAGGCCACCGTGCACACCGCCCGGATGCTGCGGGCCGGCACCCAGATCGTCGGCGGTGTGAACGCCCGTAAGGCCGGCACCACCGTCACCCATGAGGACAAAGGCGGCCGGGTCATCAAGCTGCCGGTCTTCGGCAGTGTCGCGGAGGCCATGAAAGAGACCGGCGCCGACGTCTCGATCATCTTCGTGCCGCCCAAGTTCGCCAAGGACGCCATCATCGAGGCCGTCGACGCCGAGATCCCGCTGCTGGTTGTCATCACCGAGGGAATCCCGGTGCAGGACAGCGCGTATGCGTGGGCCTATAACGTCAGCAAGGGCAACAAGACCCGGATCATCGGCCCGAACTGTCCCGGGATCATCACCCCCGGCCAGGCGCTGGTCGGGATCACGCCGGCCAACATCAGTGGGCCGGGTCCGATCGGCCTGGTGTCGAAGTCGGGCACGTTGACCTATCAGATGATGTTCGAGCTGCGTGACTTCGGGTTCTCCACTGCGATCGGTATCGGCGGCGACCCGGTGATCGGCACCACTCACATCGACGCCATCGAGGCGTTCGAGAAGGATCCGGAGACCAAGGTCATCGTGATGATCGGCGAGATCGGCGGCGACGCCGAGGAACGCGCCGCCGACTACATCAAGGCCAACGTCTCCAAGCCCGTCGTCGGCTACGTCGCCGGGTTCACCGCACCCGAGGGCAAGACGATGGGGCACGCCGGAGCCATCGTGTCCGGTTCGTCGGGCACCGCGGCCGCCAAGAAGGAAGCCCTGGAGGCGGCCGGCGTCAAGGTCGGAAAAACGCCATCCGAGACCGCGGCGCTGGCGCGGAAGCTCCTGCAGGACTTGTGACTGTCGATCCGCGCCGGCGACGATGCAGAGCGCAGCGATGAGGAGGAGCGGCGCCATCGACCCCCGCACTCCCGTCGTCGTCGGTGTCGGGCAGGCCGCCGAACGGATCGATGACCCGTACTACCGCGCGATGTCAGCCGTGGAGCTGGCCGCCGCCGGGGCCCGCGCCGCGCTGGACGATTGCGGCGCCGACGTCGCCAAGGTGGCCGCGGCGATCGACACCGTCGCGGGCGTGCGCCAGTTCGAGATCTCCGGACCGGCCCAGCCGGTGTTGGGCAAGTCGAACAACTACCCACGCTCGGTGGCCAACCGGATCGGCGCCGACCCGGCCCGGGCGATTCTGGAGGTGGTGGGCGGACAAGGCCCGCAGCACCTGATCACCGAGTTGGCCGGTGGGATCGCCGCCGGCCAGGCCGAGGTCGTGTTGATCTTCGGGTCGGACGCGACGTCGACGACGCGCTACTTCGCCACGGCCGACAACCGGCCGGACTTCACCGAGACGGTCGAGGGCTCGCTGGAAGACCGCGGCTACGGCATCGAGGGACTCATCAGCCGCTACACGGTGGTGCACGGCTTGGTGGATGCGCCCACGCAATATGCGTTGCTGGAGAATGCGCGACGGGCCAAGACCGGGCTGGGACCGGCCGACTATCTGCGGCGAATGGGTGAGTTGTTCGCGCCGTTTTCGACTGTCGCCGCTGACAATCCGTTCGCCGCTGCGCCGGTGCAGCGCGATGTCGAGGAACTGATCACCGTCACAGAGAGCAACCGGATGATCTCCGAGCCGTACCCGCGGCTGCTCGTCGCCCGCGATCAGGTCAACCAGGGTGCGGCCGCACTGTTGATGTCGGTGGAGGCCGCGCGCAAACTCGGTGTGCCCGAAGAGAACTGGGTCTACCTGCACGGCCATGCCGATATGGAAGAACAGAGCCTGCTGGATCGGCCCGATCTCGGGCATGCCCCGTCGGCGGTGATGGCGGTGCGCGAAGCGCTGGCAGTTGCCGGCATCGGGATCGACGACATCGCCACGTTCGATTTGTACAGCTGTTTCCCGGTGCCGGTGTTCAACATCTGCGACGGGATAGGCATTGCACCCGACGATCCGCGCGGGCTGACCCTGACCGGTGGCCTGCCGTTCTTCGGCGGGGCCGGCAATAACTACTCGATGCACGGTGTGGCCGAGACCGTCGCGCAGATGCGCAGTAGGCCAGGGCAATTCGGTGTCGTCGGAGCAAATGGCGGCATCATGAGCAAGTACTCGGTCGGGGTCTACTCGACCACCCCGGTGGGATGGAAGACCGATGGCAGCGCGCAGCTGCAGGCACAGATCGCTGAAGCGCCCACGGTGGCGGTGACCGAGCAGGCCGAGGGGGCCGGCACCGTCGAGACCTACACGGTCCGGCGCGACAAGGGCCGGTTGACCGGGATCGTCATCGGCCGCTTAACCGCCGACGACAGCCGGTTTTTGGCCACCACCGAGGACGATGACTTGATCGCGCTGCTCACCGACGGCGATCCGCTCGGACAGTCGGTTTCGGTGCGCGCGTTCGATTACGGCAATCGCTGCACACTCGCCTAACTCTTTTCCGCGAGCGTGCATGTTCCCGGGATTCGCCGCGGCGTGTCGACCGGGGACACGCACGCTCGCACTAAACGGAAGCGGCCAGCTTCCCGGCCAACCGCTCCACGTAGGCGGCCACCTCGTCTTCGGAACGGTCCGGCAAGCCGAACAGCACCTCGGTGACGCCCAGTTCGGCCCAGTGGGCCAACTTCTCGGGCACCGGCTTGAAGTCCAGCGCCACAATCTGCGGCGCCCCGTCGCGGCCCGCGGCCGCCCAGGTGTCCTGCAACAGCTTCACCGGCTCGTCGATGTCGAAGTCCCGTGGGGTCGTGATCCAGCCGTCGGCGCTGCGCGCGATCCACTTGAAGTTCTTCTCAGTACCGGCCGCACCCACCAGCACCGGGATATGCGACTGCACCGGCTTGGGCCAGGCCCAACTGGGCCCGAAGTTGACGAACTCACCCTGATAGGCGGCTTCCTCCTCGGTCCACAACGCCCGCATCGCCTCGAGGTACTCGCGCAGCATCGTGCGGCGCCGGCCGGGCGGCACACCATGGTCGGCGAGTTCGTCGGTGTTCCAGCCGAATCCCACGCCGAGGCTTACCCGGCCGCCGGACAGATGGTCCAGCGTGGCAATAGATTTGGCCAGCGTGATCGGATCGTGTTCCACCGGCAGCGCCACCGCTGTGGACAACCGGACCCGTGAAGTGACCGCGCACGCCGCGCCCAAACTCACCCACGGATCCAACGTGCGCATATAGCGGTCGTCGGGCAACGACTCGTCGCCGGTGGTCGGGTGTGCCGCCTCGCGCTTGATCGGGATGTGCGTGTGTTCCGGGACGTAGAAGGTGTGGAAGCCATGGTTTTCAGCGAGGGTGGCGGCCGCGGCCGGGGAGATACCACGGTCACTGGTGAACAGCACAAGCCCGTAATCCATGCCCTGAATTAGAACGTGTTCCAATCCAACGGGCAACCGCGGGGGTGACAGATTGACACGCGAGGGGCGCAGCGCCTTCACCAGTCGGTGCGCTAGCGTGGATGATCGAATCGCGTCGCAACGCCGCGCCAGCCGTCACGGCGTTCATGGAGCGGTCCGACGTAGCGCCGCGGGGAGCGGCGCGTGGCAGTTACAAGCGCCGCACGACAGTGGGGCCGGAACAGCACTGGAAGCACAGGAGAAGCCATGACCTACTCGCCCGGCAGTCCCGGATATCCGCCCGCTCAGTCGCAGGGCTCCTACGGGGCATCCACACCGTCGTTCGCGAAATCCGATGACCACGCGAGCAGTTTGGGCCTTTACCTGACCATCGCGGTGGCGGCCCTCGGCTTGGCGAGCTACTTGGCGAGCTTCGGCACCATGTTCAATGTCGACTCCGACGTCGGTCCGGCCGTACCGGTTTCCGGCGACATCGGAATCGGGATCCTCGCGGCGCTGGTGGCCGCGCTGCTCGCCGCCGTCAGTTTGGTGCCCAAGGCCAAGAAGTACGCGGCGGTGGTCGCGGCGATTGCGGTGTTGGGCGCGCTGACGGCGATCAAAGAGACGCTCAGCACGCCGAGCGGTGTGTCGGCCGCCTGGGCGCTGTGGTTCATCCTGGCCTGCGGCGTGATCCAGGCGATCGTCGCGGTCGTTGCGCTCCTGCTGGAAGCGGGCGTCATCACCCCGCCTGCGCCGCGACCCAAGTACGACCAGTACGGCGGTCACTACGGCCAGTACGGCGGACAGTCCGGTTACTACGGCCAGCAGCAGGGCCACTACCAGCAGCAGCACAGCCCGCAGTCGCCCCAGGGCTACGGATCGCAGTATGGCGGCTACCCGTCTTCGCCGTCGACCGGCGGTTTCAGCACAGTTGGCCAGCAGACCGGCCCGCAACAGCAGCAGCAGTCTTCGCAGCAGGGCTCCCAACACGGGCCGGCCACGCCGCCCACGGGCTTCCCCAGCTACGGCCAACCGCCGTCGAGCGGTTCGGGGTCCCAGAGTTCAGGTCAGGGGAGCTCCGGCAGTCAAAGCGGTTCGGGACAGAGCCAGCAGTCGTACGGTCAGGGACAGCAACCGCAGTCTCCGTCATCAGGCCCGTCTCAGTCCTGACGGGCGCAGCGGATCGCCACCGGGAGTATGTGGTGATCGACAGCGCGACGACGACGAGCGCAGCTGGTTAGCAACGTGCGCGAAGAGTGACGTGGGTGGCTGACAATCCAGCGGCGGGCGCCCGTCAGGCCCGTGACCTGTTGCGGGTGGCTTTCGGCCCGGCTGTGATGGCACTGGTCATCATCGCCGCGGTGACGTTGCTGCAGTTGCTGATGGCCAACAGCGACATGACCGGCGCGTTGGGCGCCATCGCGAGCATGTGGCTGGGCGTTCACCAGGTCCCGATCTCGATCGGCGGCCGTGAACTCGGTGTGATGCCGTTGTTGCCGGTGCTGCTGATGGTGTGGGGCGCTGCCCGCACCACGGCGCAAGCCACGGCCACCACGGCGTCGTGGTTCGTTATCCGCTGGATAGTGGCGTCAGCGCTGGGCGGGCCGCTGCTGATCGCGGCAATCTCGTTGGCCGTCATCCATGATGCCGCCTCGGTGATCACCGAACTGCAAACGCCGAGTGCGCTGCGGGCGTTCGTAAGCGTGCTGGTGGTGCACGGCATCGGCGCGACGATCGGGGTCTGTTCCCGGGTGGGCCGCCGGGCCTTGGCGGTTTCGTCGTTGCCCCACTGGCTGTTTGATTCACTGCGCGGCGCGGTCGCGGGCATGCTGGCGTTGCTGGGTCTATCCGGGGTGGTGACGGCCGGCTCGCTGATCGTGCACTGGGGAACGATGCACGACCTTTATGCGATCACCGATTCGATATTCGGCCAGTTCAGTCTGACCGCGCTGTCGGTGTTGTATGTGCCCAACGTCATCGTCGGGACCGCCGCAGTCGCGGTCGGATCCAGTGTCCATCTGGGATTCGCGACGTTCAGCTCGTTCACCGTGTTCGGTGGCGACATTCCCGCCCTGCCTGTTCTGGCTGCGGCTCCCACCCCGCCGTTGGGGCCGGCGTGGGTCGCGCTGCTGATCATCGGTGCATCCTCCGGCGTGGCGGTCGGCCAGCAATGCGCACGCCGCCCGCTTCCGGCGTGGGCGGCAGTGGCCAAGTTGTTGGTTGCAGCTGTGTTCGCAGCGCTGACGATGGCACTGCTGGGTTACGCGGGCAGTGGGCAGTTGGGCAACTTCGGCGCTGTCGGCGTCGACCAGGGCACCTTCGCCGTCGCGGTATTCCTCTGGTTCGCGATCGTGGGATTGATCACGGTCGTGATGGCCGGCGGGGTCAGCCGCCGGCCCCGGAAGCACAAAACCGTACCGTCTACCGCCGAGCCCGACGACCGGCCTCGGAGGCCCAAAACCGTACCGCCTGCCGCCGAGCCCGACGACCGACCAGACTTGCCGGACCAGGCGCAGGTTGATTCCGTCGTCGAATCCGCCGCCGACGAGCCCGAAACACCGACCGACACGGGCGACCTGCCGCCAGACCCGGACTGAGGCTCGGTTGTCCAGCTACGCTCAGCCTGTGCAGCAACCGCTCCGTGTGCCTCCCAGCGCGCCGGCACGGCTGGTGGTTCTGGCGTCGGGTACCGGTTCGCTGCTCGAGTCACTGCTCGGCGCCGCCGTCGGAAATTACCCCGCCCGAGTGGTCGCTGTCGGGGTGGATCGTGCTTGCCGGGCCGCCGAGGTCGCCACCGCAGCGGCGCTGCCGATCTTCACCGCCCGGCTCAAGGACTACCCGGATCGTGACGCTTGGGACGCCGCGCTCACCGAAGCCACCACAGCGCATTCGCCCGACCTGATCATCTCCGCCGGATTCATGAAGATCCTTGGACCGCAGTTTCTTTCACGTTTTTCGGGCCGCATCGTCAACTCGCATCCGACCCTGCTGCCGGCGTTTCCCGGTGCGCACGGGGTCGCCGACGCGCTGGACTACGGGGTGAAGATCACCGGCTGTACGGTGCACCTGGTCGACGCCGGTACCGACACCGGGCCGATACTGGCTCAGCAAGCCGTTGCGGTGCTCGAGGGCGACGACGAGCAGACCCTGCACGAGAGAATCAAGGTCACCGAGCGGCAGCTGTTGGTGGACGTGGTGGCCGCGGTGGCAACCGGCGGCGTGACGTGGAGCGGACGAAAGGCGATTATCGGGTGAGCAACGACGGGAGACGGCCGGTCCGTCGCGCATTGATCAGCGTCTACGACAAGACAGGATTGATCGACCTGGCCCGCGGCCTGCATGCCGCCGGCGTCGATATCGTCTCGACCGGCTCAACAGCGAAAACGATTGCAGGAGAGGACATTCCGGTCACTCCGGTGGAGGATGTCACCGGCTTTCCGGAGGTGTTGGACGGCCGGGTCAAGACCCTGCATCCGCATGTGCATGCCGGGTTGCTCGCCGACCTGCGCAAGCCGGAGCACGCTGCGGCCCTCGAGCAGCTTGGGATCGCCGCGTTCGAGCTGGTGGTGGTGAATCTGTATCCGTTCGGCGAGACGGTGGACTCCGGCGCCGGCGTCGACGAATGCGTCGAACAGATCGATATCGGCGGACCGTCGATGGTGCGGGCCGCAGCCAAGAACCATCCCAGCGTCGCAGTGGTGGTCGACCCCCTCGGCTATGACGGCGTGCTCGCCGCAGTGACCAACGGCGGTTTCACTCTCGCCGAGCGGAAGAAGTTGGCGTCCTTGGCATTCCGGCATACCGCTGACTACGACATCGCGGTCGCCGGCTGGATGGAGTCGACGCTGGCGCCTGAGCGGCCACAGACGTCTTTCCCGGAGTGGTTCGCCGGGTCGTGGCGGCGCTCGGCACTGCTGCGGTACGGCGAGAATCCGCATCAGCAGGCGGCGCTCTACACCGACGACGGCGGTTGGCCCGGACTGGCGCAGTCTGACCAGCTGCACGGAAAAGAGATGTCCTACAACAATTTCACCGATGCTGATGCCGCCTGGCGGGCGGCGTTCGACCATGAGCAGACCTGTGTGGCGATCATCAAACACGCCAATCCGTGCGGGATCGCGATCTCCTCGGTTTCGGTCGCCGACGCGCATCGCAAAGCCCATGAGTGCGACCCGCTCAGCGCGTTCGGTGGAGTGATCGCGGCCAACACCGAAGTCAGTGTCGAGATGGCCGAATACGTCAGCACCATTTTCACCGAAGTGATCGTGGCGCCGGCGTATGCGCCCGGGGCCGTCGACGTGCTGGCGCGCAAGAAGAACATCCGGGTGCTGGTAGCTTCCGAGCCGCTCGGCGGCGGCACCGAGGTGCGGCAGGTCAGCGGCGGACTGCTGATGCAGCAGCGTGACCGCCTCGACGCGCCGGGGGACAACCCGGCCAACTGGACGCTGGCAGCCGGCTCGCCGGCCGGCCCAGCAACGTTGGAAGACTTAGTGTTTGCGTGGCGTACCTGTCGCGCGGTGAAGTCCAATGCGATCGTGGTCGCCGCCGACGGGGCCACGATCGGTGTCGGTATGGGTCAGGTCAACCGCGTCGACGCGGCCCGGTTGGCTGTCGAGCGTGGCGGGGAGCGGGTGCAGGGTGCGGTCGCGGCTTCCGACGCGTTCTTCCCGTTCCCGGACGGGCTGGAGACGCTGGCCGCCGCAGGGGTCAGGGCGATCGTCCATCCTGGTGGCTCGGTTCGCGACGACGAGGTGACCGCCGCCGCGGCCAAAGCCGGAGTGACGTTGTATCTGACCGGCGCGCGGCACTTCGCACACTAAGCTCTCCGCGAGAGTGCAACTACCGACGCGTCTACTCGAGAAACGCGTCGCTAACCCCACTTTCGCGAAAGGCTTAGGCGCTGGCTTCGTCCGGGGCGGTCGTCACGTAGCGGATAAATCCGGCGACCTCCTCGACCGCGCGGCGGGCGTCGGGGTTGACGTCGAAGCTGAGCTGGAACATGTGCATGGACTTGTGCCACTCTTGCAGCCATACCGGTACCTCGGCTGCCCGCAACCGCTCGGCCAGCGTCCGGGCGTCGTTGAGCAGCATCTCGTGGGTGCCGACTTGCAGCAGGAACGGACCGAGCCCGCGCAGGTCTGCTTCGGGCGGCATCACCGGCAGCGGGCGGGTGCCGTTGACGGTGGCGAACACGTCGTAGATGAACTTGACCGTCATGAACGGAAACATCACGTCGCGGTGGTTCTTGAGGGCGCGGTATTTCAACTCCATGTCCGACGACGTCAGCGGCGACAGCAGCGCCTGCCCGGCCGGCACCGGTAGCCCGGCGTCCCTGGCGGCCAGCGCGGCCTGGGCGGCCATCAATCCGCCCGCCGAATCTCCGGCCACCACAACGTGTTCCGGGGAAAAGCCGCGGGATAACACGTACCGGTAGGCGTCGAGCCCGTCGGACACCGCGTCTTCAATGCCAACCTGCGGGGCCAGCCGATAGCCCACATTGAACACCTGGGCGCCGGTGACAGCCGACAGCTTGCTGACGAAGCGGCGGTGTGAATTCAGGCCCAAGGTGACCAGCGCCGAGCCGTGGAAGTAGACGATGACCCGATCAGAGCCTCGTGCCGAGTCAGCGACCACCCACTCGGCCGAGCAGTGCGGCAGCCGCGCAGTCGTGATTTCGGTGTCGGGCAGCGGCGGAATCACCCGCAGCGGCTTGTCGATGACGTCGAGGCGGGCGCGCTGCAGTGCATCCGGGCGGAAGTGGTTGACGATCATGCCGACGACGGTCAGCGTCGCCAGCACTGGCCGCACGAAGATCGCCGTCAACAACGCGAGCAGGCTCTGCTGCCAGCAGGCCGGCCCGAAGTGCGCGGTCGCGGGACGATCGCGCCAATCCACCAGGTTCACGGGACCAAGGGTATCGGGTAGCTGGGGAGGCCCGACAAATGGCGGGATTCGACGTGGCATGACGCCCGTCGCGGCGCCGTCGTAGCGTGGAGTGGTGACTGCACCGACCCATCTGCCCCGCACCGTCGGCGAACTGCGCGCCGGCGGGCACCGCGAGCGGGGAGTCAAACAGGAAATCCGGGAAAACCTGCTCACCGCGCTGGCCGAGGGTGACGACATCTGGCCGGGGATCCTGGGCTTCGACGACACCGTGTTGCCGCAGCTGGAACGCGCGCTGATCGCCGGCCATGACTTCGTCCTGCTCGGTGAACGTGGCCAGGGCAAGACGCGACTGCTGCGGGCGCTGGTGGGATTGCTCGACGAGTGGACACCGGTGATCGGGGGCGCCGAACTCGGTGAGCATCCGTACTCGCCGATCACCCCGGAGTCGATCCGGCGCGCCGCCACCCTGGGCGACGACCTGCCGGTGGAGTGGCGACACCGCAGCGAGCGCTACACCGAGAAGCTGGCCACACCCGACACCAGCGTGGCCGACCTGGTCGGCGACATCGATCCGATCAAGGTCGCCGAGGGACGCAGCCTCGGTGACCCCGAGACCATCGCCTACGGCCTGATCCCCCGGGCGCACCGGGGCATTGTCGCGGTCAACGAGCTGCCCGACCTGGCCGAGCGCATCCAGGTGTCGATGCTCAACGTGATGGAGGAGCGCGACATCCAGGTCCGCGGCTACACGCTGCGCCTGCCGCTGGATGTGCTGGTGGTGGCCAGCGCCAACCCGGAGGACTACACCAACCGCGGTCGGATCATCACCCCGCTCAAGGACCGGTTCGGCGCCGAGATCCGCACGCACTACCCGCTGGAGCTCGACGCCGAAGTGGGCGTCATCGTGCAGGAGGCGCACCTGAGTGCCCAGGTGCCCGACCATCTGACGCAGGTGATCGCGCGGTTTGCTCGCTACCTGCGTGAATCCCACTCGGTCGATCAGCGCTCCGGCGTCTCGGCCCGGTTCGCGATCGCGGCGGCTGAGACGGTGGCTGCCGCCGCGCGCCATCGCGGCGCGGTGCTGGGTGAGACGGACCCGGTGGCCCGGGTGGTGGATCTCGGCACCGTCATCGACGTGCTGCGCGGCAAATTGGAGTTCGAGTCCGGCGAGGAAGGCCGCGAACAGGCCGTGCTGGAACACCTGTTGCGCCGCGCCACCGCCGACACCGCGTCGCGGGTGCTCGGCGGGCTCGATGTCGGCCCGTTGGTGGCCGCGGTCGAGGGTGGTTCGGCGGTGACGACGGGTGAGCGGGTGTCGGCCAAGAACGTGTTGGCGGCGCTGCCCGATTTGCCGGTGATCGACGCGGTCGCCAAGCGGCTGGGTGCGGAATCCGAGGGCGAGCGCGCCGCCGCGCTGGAGTTGGCGCTGGAGGCGCTGTATTTGGCCAAGCGGGTCGACAAAATGTCCGGTGAGGGCGAAACCGTCTATGGCTAGGTTCGACGGTGACGACCCGCAGGGCCCGGCTTCGCCGCGCTCGCGATCGTCACGAGGGCACTCGTCGCGGTACTCGGCGTATACCGGCGGACCCGACCCGCTGGCTCCGCCGGTGGACCTGCGCGAGGCGCTGGAGCAGATCGGGCAAGACGTGATGGCGGGCACCTCGCCGCGCCGGGCGTTGTCCGAGCTGCTGCGGCGGGGCACCACGAATCTGCCTGGTGCCGACCGGCTGGCTGCCGAAGCCAACCGACGTCGACGGGACTTGTTGCGCCAGAACAATTTAGACGGCACGTTGCAGGAGATCAAGAAGCTTCTCGACGAGGCGGTGCTGGCCGAGCGCAAAGCATTGGCCCGCGCGCTCGACGACGATGCCCGCTTCGGCGAGTTGCAGCTCGAGGCGCTTTCGGCCTCGCCGGCCAAAGCCGTCCAAGAGCTCTCCGAGTACAACTGGCGCAGCGGTGAAGCCCGCGAAAAGTACGAGCAGATCAAGGATCTGCTGGGCCGCGAGATGCTCGACCAACGCTTCGCGGGGATGAAGCAGGCATTGGAGGGCGCTACCGACGAGGACCGTCAGCGCGTCACCGAGATGCTCGACGACCTGAACAGCCTGCTGGACAAGCACTCCCGGGGTGCGGACACGCAGCAGGATTTTCAAGACTTCATGAATAAGCACGGCGAGTTCTTCCCGGAGAACCCGCGCAACGTCGACGAGTTGCTCGACTCGCTGGCCAAGCGGGCCGCCGCAGCGCAGCGGTTCCGCAACAGTTTGAGCGCAGAGCAGCGTGCCGAGTTGGATGCGTTGGCGCAGCAAGCATTCGGATCTCCGGCATTGATGCAGGCGCTGGACCGGCTGGACATGCACCTGCAGGCAGCCCGTCCGGGCGAGGACTGGACCGGGTCGTCGGAGTTCTCCGGCGACAACCCACTGGGCATGGGGGAGGGCGCGCAGGCGTTGGCCGACATTGCCGAGCTGGAACAACTGGCCGAGCAGCTGTCGCAGAGCTACCCGGGCGCGACCATGGATGACGTCGACCTCGATGCGCTGGCCCGCCAGCTCGGCGACCAGTCGGCCATCGACGCGCAAACGCTCGCCGAGCTGGAGCGCGCGCTGGTCAACCAGGGCTTCTTCGACCGCGGTTCGGACGGCCAGTGGCGGCTCTCACCCAAGGCGATGCGGCGACTGGGTGAGACGGCGTTACGCGATGTGGCAGAACAGCTTTCCAGCCGGCGCGGCGAGCGTGATCACCGGCGTGCCGGCGCGGCCGGCGAGCTGACCGGCGCGACCCGGCCGTGGCAGTTCGGTGACACCGAGCCGTGGAATGTCACCCGCACGCTGACCAACGCGGTACTACGGCAGGCCGGCACCCCAACCGTCGATGGGCCGATCCGGATCACCGTGGACGACGTCGAGGTCTCCGAGACCGAAACCCGCACGCAGGCCGCGGTCGCGCTGCTGGTCGACACCTCGTTTTCAATGGTGATGGAGAACCGCTGGTTGCCGATGAAGCGAACGGCGCTGGCGCTCAACCATCTGGTCAGCACTCGGTTCCGCTCGGATGCGCTGCAGATCATCGCATTTGGCCGCTACGCGCGAACGATGACGCCAGCCGAGCTGATGGGCCTGGAGGGAGTCTATGAGCAGGGCACCAATCTGCACCACGCATTGGCGCTGGCCGGTCAGCATCTACGCCGCCACCCCAACGCGCAGCCGGTCGTCCTGGTGGTCACCGACGGTGAGCCGACCGCCCATCTGGAAGGAACCGACGGCGACGGCGCGGCAGTGTTTTTCGACTATCCGCCCCACCCGCGGACCATCGCCCACACCGTGCGCGGATTCGACGACATGGCCAGGCTGGGCGCGCAGGTGACGATTTTCCGGCTGGGCAGCGATCCTGGCCTGGCCCGGTTCATCGACCAGGTGGCGCGACGGGTGGAGGGCCGGGTCGTGGTGCCCGACCTCGACGGGCTGGGCGCCGCGGTGGTGGGTGATTACCTCCGGTCCAGGCGACGGCGGTAACCTTGCCCAGCACTAGCGCTGACCTTTGCGATTCTTCCGCTTGATGCCCACACCGCCCCACAGCGAGAAGCCGCGAACTTTGACCGTCGGGGCACCGGGTGATCCTTCGCCGCTGACCTTATGATCGAATCCGCCCATCACGCCGTGGCCGTGGATATCGACGTTGACTTCCGGCGGCAACAGGATTGTTTGCCCGCCCATGATCGAGTAGGCGCGGATCTCCACCTCGGTGGACGTGAAGTCGGCGTAGCGGAGATCGACCACTCCACCGCCCCACAGCGCGAACGTCGTCAGCTTCTTGGGCACATTCCAGCGGCCGCGTCGCTCGAACGCGCTCATGATCGCCAGCAGCAGCGTGGACGGCGCGGGTTGGCAGTCGCCGCCCCGGCAGGGGTTCACCGACGATCCGACTAAGTCGGAGTGCAGGCGGTCCAATTCTGCATAGGTCTTGGCCGCGTATGCCTTGGTGAGCCGATCTTCGTAGTCGCTCATCTGCAGCCGACCCTGAGCAGCGGCTTCGGTGAGCAACTGGGCCACCTGGATGCGGTCGGTTTCGGCGGCGCGCGGCAGACCGCTCCGCTCGCCGCGCGCGCCTGGCTGCGCTGAATTGCTCATCACTTATGAGCCTACGACGAAGAATTTTTGCTGCAAGGCAACTTCGCCGAAGTGGCTTGGCGCGGTCGCGGGCTGCTCAGCGGCCCGCATCGTCGTCGGTCGCCCACCGGGGCGGGCGTTTCTGCAGGAAGGCGAGCATGCCTTCGCGGGCTTCCTCGGAGACGAACAGTTGCGCGGAGTCCGTCGTAAGCCGCTCGGCGTCGCGGTCGAAGCCCGCCAGAACACCAGCTGTGGTCAGCGCCTTTGATGCGGCCAGGCCCTGCGGAGACCCCAGCGCCACATTAGCGACGAGCGACGCCACCGCGGCCTCGACGTCGTCGACGGCCATCGTGACCAACCCGATCGCAGCAGCTTCGCCGGCGTCGAACTTCTCGCCGGTCAGGTAGTAGCGCGCGGCGGCGCGCGGCGACATTTTCGGCAGCAACGTCAGCGAGATGATCGCCGGCGCGACCCCGATCCGGGCCTCGGTCAGCGCGAACGTGCTGCGCGGCCCGGCCACCGCGATGTCGCAAGCGCCTACCAAGCCGAAGCCGCCGGCCCGGACGTGGCCGTCGATCGCCCCGATCACCGGCAGCGGTGACTCCACGATCGCGCGCAGTAGCGCGGTGAGCTCGCGGGCCCGATCGGCGGCCATGTCGAATGCCGATGGTGGCGACCCGCTTCGCGCGGCTTCGCCGCGCTCGCGATCGCCACGCGGATCGCCGCCGGACGCTTGGCTCAGATCCGCGCCGGCGCAGAACGTCCCGCCGGTGTGGCCCAACACCACCGCCCGTATTGCGGGATCGGCGTCGGCCTCGCGAAGGCCCTCGTGCAACTGGCTGACCAGTGCCGTCGACAACGCGTTGCGGTTGTGTGGAGAGTTCAGCGTCAGCCGCGCGACGTGCCCGTCGGCGACATACTCGACCAGCCTGTCCATCAGTAGGAGCGCGGCAGGCCCAGCGACGTCTGCGCGACGAAGTTGAGCACCATTTCCCGGCTCACCGGCGCGATCCGCGATAACCGCGATGCGGTCAGCGCTGCGGCGATGCCGTATTCCTTGGTCAGCCCGTTGCCGCCCAGCGACTGGACGGCCTGGTCGACTGCTCGTGTCGACGCCTCGCCGGCGGCGTATTTGGCCATGTTGGCCGACTCGGCGGCGCCGATGTCGTCGCCGCTGTCGTAGAGGGACGCGGCCTTCTGCATCATCAGCTTGGCCAGCTCGATCTCAATATGGTTCTGCGCCAACGGATGTGAGAGCCCTTGGTGCGCCCCGATCGGGGTGCCCCACACCTTACGGGTCTTGACGTAGTCAGCGGCCTTGTTGATCGCGAATCGGCCCATGCCCACTGCGCTGGCCGCACCCATGATCCGCTCCGGGTTCAGGCCGGCGAACAGTTGGGCGATCGCGGCGTCTTCGGATCCCACCAACGCATCGGACGGCAACCGCACCTCGTCGATGAACACCTGGAATTGGCGTTCGGGGCTGATCAGTTCCATCTCGATCGGGGTGTAGCTGAAGCCGGGTGCGTCGGTGGGCACCACGAACAGTGCCGGACGCAGCTTGCCGGTTTTGGTTTCCTCGGTGCGCCCGACGACCAGCACCAGCTGGGCCTGGTCGACGCCGGAGATGAAAACCTTCTGCCCGGAAAGAATCCAGTCGCCGCCGTCACGACGCGCGGTGGTGGTGATCTTGTGCGAGTTGGATCCGGCGTCCGGCTCGGTGATGGCGAACGCCATCGTGATCGACCCGTCGGCGATGCCCGGCAGCCACCGCTGCTTCTGCTCGTCGGTACCGAACTTGGCGATGATGGTGCCGTTGATCGCCGGCGACACCACCATCATCAGCAGCGCGCAGCCGTGGGTCGCCATCTCTTCCATCACCAGGGACAGCTCGTACATCCCGGCGCCGCCGCCGCCGTACTGCTCGGGCAGGTTGACCCCGAGAAAGCCGAGTTTGCCTGCCTCGCTCCACAATTCGTCGGTGTGCTGCTGGGCGCGGGCCTTCTCCAGGTAGTAGTCCTGGCCGTAGTTGGCGGTCATCGCCGCCACCGCCTTGCGTAGGGCCTGGCGTTCCTCGCTCTCGATGAAGCTGGTGTCGGTCACGATTGCGGGTCTCCTTCTGGGTTTTCGGTTGCGTCGACGCGCGCCAAGACGGCACCCACCTCGACCTGCTGGCCGGGCTGGACATCGAGTTCGGCGAGCACGCCGTCGGTGGGCGAGGTGATGGTGTGTTCCATCTTCATGGCTTCCAGCCAGATCAGTGGCTGTCCTTCGGTCACGGTATCGCCGACTTGAGCGCCGACCCGAATGACGTTGCCGGGCATCGGTGCAACCAACGAGCCCTGTTCGAGGGCCGATCCCGGCTCCGGGAAGCGCGGCAGCGCGATCAGGTGCACCGGCCCGTAGGGCGAGTCGACGTAGACGTCATCGGCGTAGCGGGCGACAGCGAAGCTGTGCGCCACCCCTGCGCTGTCAGCCAGCACGACCTCATGCGGGGTGGACGAGATCAGATGCACCTCGTCCGCGAGCTCCAAGCCGGTTCTGCTGAACCGGTATTCAATTCGATGTTCTTCGCCGCTGTCATCGAGGTAGGACTTGGCCTGGTGGCCCGACGCCAGGTTGCGCCAGCCGCTGGGAATCGAGCCGAGCACGACCGCCGTCGAGCGGTTGTGCGCAGCGTCGGCAAGAGCGGCCGCCACGGCGGACAGCCGGATGCCCGTCGCATCGGCCAGTGGTGCCGACAGCTCGTCCAGGCCGTGAGTGTCGAAAAACGCTGTGTCGGTGGCACCATCGAGGAACGCCGGGTGGCGCAGCACGTTGACCAGCAGATCGCGGTTGGTGCGTACCCCGTGCAGGTGGGCGCGGGCCAGTGCGTGTGCGAGCACCAACGCGGCCTGGCGGCGGGTCGGAGCGTAGGAGATGACCTTGGCCAGCATCGGGTCGTAGTGGATGGACACCACCGACCCGTCGACAATCCCGGAATCCAGCCGGATCCCGGTGCGCGAGCCGAGCGTCTCGAACTCGGTCCGGGTGCCGGCCACGTCGATGCGCTGCACCTCACCGGCCTGCGGCTGCCAGCCCCGGGCCGGGTCTTCGGCGTAGAGCCGCGCTTCAATCGAATGCCCTTGCGCGGCAGGGGGGTCCGCGTCCAGGCGGACCCCGTCGGCCACGGCGAGCTGAAGTCCGACCAGGTCGAGGCCGGTCGTCTCCTCGGTGACCGGGTGTTCGACCTGTAGTCGGGTGTTCATTTCCAGGAAGTAGAACTCGCCGTCGTCGTCAGCCAAGAACTCGACGGTTCCGGCGCCGGTGTAGCCGATCGCCTCGGCAGCCAGCCGCGCGGCATCGAAGAGCTTGGCACGCATACCCGGCGTGCGCTCGACGAGCGGTGAGGGTGCCTCCTCGATGATCTTCTGATGCCGGCGCTGGATCGAGCATTCGCGTTCACCCACTGCCCATACGGTGCCGTGGGCGTCGGCGAGCACCTGGACCTCGACGTGGTGGCCGGTGGGCAGGTAGCGCTCGCAGAACACCGTGGGGTCGCCGAACGCCGATTGCGCTTCCCGGCTGGCGGCTGCGACCTGGTCTCGGAGGTCTGCCAGGTCGTTGACCACCCGCATACCGCGTCCGCCGCCACCTGCCGATGCTTTGACCAGCACCGGCAGCTGCTGCGGCGTCACGGTGTCCGGATCGAGCTGGTCGAGGACCGGCACTCCGGCGGCGGCCATCATCTTCTTGGCCTCGATTTTGGATCCCATCGCCTGCACCGCGGCCACCGGCGGCCCGATCCACGTCAGGCCGGCGTTCTGCACAGCCGTCGCGAAATCCGCGTTCTCCGAGAGGAACCCGTAGCCAGGATGGACTGCATCGGCGCCGGCCGCGCGGGCCGCCGCGATCAGCGCATCGATGGACAGGTAGTCGTTGGTTTTCGGCAGCCGCACCTTTGCGTCGGCCTGCCAGACGTGCGGTGCGTTGGCGTCGGGGTCGGTGTAGACGGCGACGGTGCTCAGGCCCAGTCGACGGCAGGTGGCGAACACCCGCCGCGCGATCTCGCCGCGGTTGGCCACCAATACTCGGGTAATCATGGGCATCACATCCGGAAGACGCCGAAGTTCGACGTCCCCTTTACCGGGCCATTGGCGATGGCGGACAAACATATTCCCAACACCGTGCGGGTGTCGCGTGGGTCGATCACCCCGTCGTCGTACAGCATCCCGGATAGCACCATCGGCAGCGATTCGGCTTCGATCTGGCCCTCGACGGCGGCCCGCATTGCGGCGTCGGCCTGCTCGTCGACCTGCTGGCCGCGGGCTTCGGCGGCGGCCCGGCTCACGATCGACAGCACCCCGGCCAGCTGGGCACCGCCCATCACCGCCGATTTAGCACTGGGCCAAGCGAACAGGAATCTCGGGTCGTAGGCCCGACCACACATCCCGTAGTGCCCGGCGCCGTACGACGCGCCGATCAGCAGCGAAATGTGCGGCACCGTCGAGTTCGACACGGCATTGATCATCATCGAGCCGTGTTTGATCATTCCGCCCTCTTCATAGTCCTTGCCCACCATGTAGCCGGTGGTGTTGTGCAAGAACAGCAATGGCGTGTCGGAGCGGTTGGCCAGCTGGATGAACTGGGTGGCCTTCTGCGACTCCTCGGAAAACAACACGCCTCGGGCGTTGGCCAGGATGCCCAGCGGATACCCGTGGAGTTGCGCCCAGCCCGTCACCAGCGACGAGCCGTACATCGGCTTGAACTCGTCGAATTCGGAGCCGTCGACAATGCGGGCGATCACTTCCCGCGGATCGAACGGGATGCGCAGGTCCGACGGGACGATGCCGATCAGCTCGTCGGGGTCGAACAACGGCTCGGTCACCGGTTTCGGCGCGGGACCCTGCTTGACCCAGTTCAGCCGCGCCACGATGCGGCGACCGAGCCGGATCGCGTCGAGCTCGTCGACGGCGAAGTAGTCTGCCAATCCCGAAATGCGGGCATGCATTTCGGCGCCACCGAGTGACTCGTCGTCGGATTCCTCGCCGGTGGCCATCTTGACCAGCGGCGGGCCGGCCAGAAAGACCTTCGAGCGCTCTTTGATCATCACCACGTGATCGGACATACCGGGGATGTAGGCCCCACCCGCGGTGGAGTTGCCGAAAACCAAGGCGATCGTCGGTATTCCGGCGGCCGAGAGGCGGGTCAGGTCGCGGAACATCTGCCCGCCCGGGATGAAGATCTCCTTCTGGGTGGGCAGGTCCGCACCGCCGGATTCCACCAGCGAGATCACCGGCAGTCGGTTCTGGAACGCGATCTGGTTGGCGCGGAGTATCTTTCGCAGTGTCCACGGGTTGCTGGTGCCACCTTTGACGGTGGGGTCGTTGGCGACGATCATGCACTCCACCCCGGAGACCGCGCCGATGCCGACTACCAGGCTGGCGCCGATCTGGAAGTTGCTGCCCCACGCCGCCAGCGGGCTCAACTCGAGAAACGGCGAATCCGGGTCGACCAGCAGCTCGATGCGTTCCCGGGCGGTGAGCTTGCCCCGGGCATGGTGGCGCTCGACGTATTTAGACCCACCGCCGCCCAGCGCTTTGGCGAGTTCAGCGTCGATCTCGTCCAGCTTGGTGGACAACGACGCCGCCGCCTCGGTGTATGTGGGTGCGGAGGGATCGAGCGTGGATTGCAACACCGTCATAGCCACCGCCGACGATGCAGAGCGTAGCGATGAGGAGGCACCCCCAGCCGCGGAGCGGCGAGGGGGCGAGGAGGCGGAATGATCATGATTGGTATCCAAGGGTCTTGGCGGCCAATGCGGTCAGGATTTCGGTGGTTCCGCCGCCGATGCCGATGATCCGCATGTCGCGATACTGGCGTTCGATTTCGGACTCGGCCATGTAGCCCATCCCCCCGAACAGTTGGACGGCTTGGTGGACAACCCATTCGCCGGCTTCCACCGCGGTGTTCTTGGCGAAGCACACCTGCGCGATCAGGTTGGTCTCTCCGGCGAGCTGACGTTCCACCACATTGCGGGTATAGACGCGGGCCACGTCGATGCGACGGGCCATCTCGGCGAGCGTGTTCTGCACGGTCTGCCGCGAGATCAGCGGCCGGCCGAAGGTTTCCCGGTCGCGACACCATTGAACCGTCAGCTCTAGGCAGCGCTGTGCACTCGAATAGGCTTGCGCGGCAAGCCCAACGCGTTCGGACACGAATGCCAGGGCGATCTGGGCGAAGCCGCTGTTCTCGGCGCCCACCAGGTTGGCTGCCGGCACGCGTGCGTCGACGTAGGACAGCTCCGCGGTGTCCGAGGAGCGCCAGCCCATTTTTTCCAGCTTGCGGGTGACCTCAAAGCCGGGCGTGCCTTTTTCCACCACCAACAGCGATACTCCGGCGGCGCCCGGACCGCCGGTGCGCACCGCGGACACCACGTAGTCGGCCCGAACCCCGGAGGTGATGTAGGTCTTGGCGCCGTTGGCGATGTAGTCATCGCCGTCCCGGATCGCGGCGGTCCGTAGGTGCCCGACGTCAGAACCGCCGCCCGGCTCGGTGATGGCCAGCGCGCCGATCTTCTCACCGCGCAGCGTGGGCCGCACGAATGTGTCGATGAGCCGCTGATCGCCCGACGCGATCATGTGCGGTACCGCGATCCCACAGGTGAACAGCGACGCGAACACCCCGCCGGGCACGCCGGCCTCGTGCAGTTCTTCGCAGATGATCAGTGAGTCGGCGCCGTCGCCGCCGCCACCGCCGACCGCTTCGGGGAACCCCGCTCCCAGTAGCCCGGCTTCTCCGGCGCGGCGGTGCAGGTCGCGCGGCAGCTCGCCGATCCGTTCCCACTCGTCGGCGTGCGGCAGGATCTCCCGCTCGGCGAACGAGCGGACGGTCTTGCGGAGCTGGTCACGCTCGGGTGTGGTCCAGATGTTCACAGCAGCCTTTCCGGGATCTCGACATGGCGGCTGCGCAACCATTCGCCCAGCCCTTTGGCCTGCGGGTCGAAGCGAGCCTGGTAGGCGACGCCCTGACCGAGGATGTCGTCGATGACGAAGTTCACCGCGCGCAGGTTGGGCAGCACATGGCGGGTGACCGGCAGGCCGGCGGTTTCGGGCAGCAGGTCCGCGAGCTTCTCGACGGTTAGCGTGTGGGCCAGCCAGCGCCACTGCTCGTCGGTGCGCACCCACACCCCGACGTTGGCCGACCCGCCCTTGTCGCCGCTGCGGGCGCCCGCCACGACTCCCAGCGGCAGCCGCCGGGTCGGTCCGGCCGGCAGTGGCTCGGGCAACTCAGGCGGATCGGCCGGGCCCAGCTCGAGAGTTTCAGTGGCGCAGGGAATCTCGATCCGGCTGCCATCGGTGTGCACTGCGACGTGCGGCACCTTGGCCGCTTCTACGTAGCCGGGGGTGAACACGCCGTAGACCTGACCTTCGCCGGGCGGGGCGGTCACCGTGAACCCGGGATAGCTGGCCAGCGCGAGTTCAACTGCGGCCGAGGAGAATTGGCGTCCGACGTTCGCCGGGTCGGGATCGCGGACCACGCAGCGCAGTAGCGCGCTGGCCGCTTCCTCGGTGTCGGCATCGGCGTGGTCGGTGCGGGCCAGCGTCCACTCCAGCTCCGCGGGCTTGACCGGGAGCCCGGCGTCCAGCTGCCGTCGCACCAGCTTGGCTTTGGCCTCGATGTCCAGCCCGGTCAGGACGAACGTCATCGCGTTGCGGAATCCGCCGATGCTGTTCAGCGACACCTTCAGCGTCGGCGGTGGCGGCTCGCCGGCCACATCGCTGATCCGCACCCGGTCCGGGCCGTCGTCGGACAGCGCGACGGTGTCCATCCGGGCGGTGACGTCCGGGTTGGCGTAGCGGGCGCCGGTGACTTCGTAGAGCAGTTGGGCGGTCACCGTGTCGACGCTGACCAGACCTCCGGTGCCGGGATGTTTGGTGATCACCGAGGAGCCGTCGGGGAAAATCTCGGCCAGCGGGAAGCCGGCATAGGTCAGGTCGGGCACCTCGGTGAAGAACGAATAGTTGCCGCCGGTGGCCTGGATGCCGCATTCGATGACGTGGCCGGCCACCACCGCTCCGGCCAACTGGTTGTAGTCGCTGCGCGTCCAGCCGAAATGCGCAGCCGCTGGACCCACGATCACCGAGGCGTCGGTGACCCGCCCGGTGACGACCACGTCGGCGCCGCTGTGCAGGCAGTCGACGATGCCCCAGGCGCCCAGGTAGGCGTTGGCGGTCAGCGGCGTGCCCAGCCCGAGCTCGTCGGCGCGCGGCTGCAGGTCGTCGCCCTCGACGTGTGCCACCCGTGTCGGGATGCCCAGCCGCCCGGCCAGTTCTCGCACCGCGTCGGCCAGGCCGGCAGGGTTGAGGCCGCCGGCGTTGGCCACGATCCGTACGCCGCGGTCGTGGGCCAGCCCCAGACACTCCTCGAGTTGGGTGAGGAAGGTCTTGGCGTAGCCGCGCTCGGGGTGCTTCATCCGGTCCCGACCCAGGATCAGCATGGTCAGCTCGGCCAGATAGTCACCGGTCAGATAGTCCAGGTCGCCGCCGGTGAGCATCTCGCGCATCGCCGAAAGCCGGTCGCCGTAGAACCCCGAGCAGTTCCCGATTCGGACCGCAGTGCTCATGGGCGCCGCTCCTCCTCATCGCTTCGTCCCCCTCGCCGCTGCGCGGCTGGGGGTGCCCCCGCTGCATCGTCGCTGGCGCGGCTCATGGGTGTCCTCCCTCCCCGGCGACTGAGCAGCCAACGTACCAACCAACCGGTAGGTTAGCCGGTGCGGCAGGTGTTAGGTCAAGGATGCCCGGCCGATCACCCGATTTGGGTGCCCAACAGGTCACCGACTATTCTGGGGAGCAATCGTCGCTGTCGATCTGTTTGCGCGGCGACCCCCTACCAGGAGTAAGGCTCGATTATGGCTGTGCCCAAGCGCAGGATGTCGCGTGCGAACACCCGAAGCCGGCGCGCCCAGTGGAAGGCCGCCAAGCCCGAACTCGTCGGTGTGACGGTGGCCGGTCAACAGCATAAGGTGCCGCGTCGGCTGCTCAAAGCCGCCCGGCTCGGTCTCATCGACCTCGACCGGCGCTGACTTCGCCCGTCGAGTGTGACGCGACTGCGCGCACTGCAGTAGGGCCGCGGACCTCTTAGGTCGCTCTCAGGCGATTGGTTAAAACTGGTGGCCGTGCGGATTCTTGTTGTCGACGACGATCGTGCGGTGCGTGAGTCGCTGCGGCGCTCGCTGTCGTTCAACGGCTACTCGGTGACGCTGGCTCAAGACGGTGTCGAGGCCCTCGACATGATCACTACCGACCGGCCCGACGCCGTGGTGCTGGACGTCATGATGCCGCGGCTGGATGGTCTGGAAGTTTGCCGTCAGTTGCGCAGCACCGGCGATGATCTGCCCATCCTGGTGTTGACCGCCCGCGACGCGATCTCCGAACGGGTCGCCGGCCTGGATGCCGGCGCCGACGACTATCTACCGAAGCCGTTCGCACTTGAAGAGCTGCTGGCCCGGATGCGGGCGCTGTTGCGCCGCACCCAGCCCGAGGATTCCGCCGAGTCGGTGGCTATGACGTTCTCGGATCTGACGCTCGACCCGATGACCCGTGACGTCACTCGCGGGCAACGCCAGATCAGCCTGACGCGCACCGAATTCGCGCTGTTGGAGATGCTGATCGCCAACCCGCGGCGAGTGCTCACCCGCAGTCGCATTCTCGAGGAAGTATGGGGCTTCGACTTTCCCACCTCGGGCAACGCGCTGGAGGTCTACGTCGGGTATCTGCGCCGCAAGACCGAAGCCGACGGCGAGCCGCGGTTGATCCACACCGTTCGCGGAGTGGGTTACGTGCTCCGTGAAACGCCTCCCTGATGTCCATGTTCGGCCGGCGCGCTCCGCTGCGAGCGACCCCCTCGTTGTCGTTGCGATGGCGGGTGATGCTCCTGGCGATGTCGATGGTGGCGATGGTCGTCGTGTTGATGGCCGTCGCGGTGTACGCGGTGATCTCGGCGGCGCTCTACAAGGACATCGACGACCAACTGCAGAGCAGGGCGCAACTGCTGATCGCAAGCGGATCGCTATCCGCCGACCCCGGCAAAGCCATTGAGGGCACTGCATATTCGGATGTCAACGCGATGCTGGTCAACCCGGGCCGATCGATCTACACCGCTAACCAGCAAGGTCAGACGCTGCCGGTCGGCAACCCGGAAAAAGCAGTCATCCGCGGTGACTTGTTCATGTCCCGGCGCACGGCGGCCGATCAGCGGGTGCTGGCCATTCACCTGCCAAACGGCGCGTCGCTCCTGATCTCCAAGAGCCTGGCGCCCACCGATGCGGTCATGCTGAAACTGCGCTGGGTGCTGCTGATTGTCGGCGGCGTGGGCGTCGTGGTGGCCGCGGTAGCCGGGGGCATGGTCACCCGCGCTGGGCTGCGCCCGGTGGGCCGGCTCACCGAGGCCGCCGAGCGCGTGGCCCGCACCGACGACCTACGACCCATCCCGGTATTCGGCAGTGACGAGTTGGCCAGGCTGACCGAGGCATTCAACCTGATGCTGCGGGCACTGGCCGAGTCGCGGGAGCGGCAGGCCCAGCTGGTCACCGATGCCGGTCATGAACTGCGGACCCCGCTGACGTCGCTGCGGACCAACGTCGAGTTGCTGATGGCGTCGATGCAGCCCGGCGCGCCGCGGCTACCGGAGCAGGAAATGATCGACCTGCGTGCCGACGTGATCGCCCAGATCGA
The DNA here is from genome assembly GCF_059812525.1 of Mycobacterium sp. NGS51. Classification (NCBI taxonomy): domain Bacteria; kingdom Bacillati; phylum Actinomycetota; class Actinomycetes; order Mycobacteriales; family Mycobacteriaceae; genus Mycobacterium; species Mycobacterium sp. NGS51. The sequence continues at coordinate 268,194 of NZ_JCALCV010000002.1, read as the reverse complement.
GGAATTGTCCACGCTGATAGGCGATTTGGTGGACTTGACCAGAGACGACGCCGGTGAGGTCGTGCACGAGCCGGTTGACATGGGTGAGGTCATCGACCGCAGCCTGGAGCGGGTCCGGCGGCGGCGCAACGACATCGACTTCGAGGTACAGGTGATCGGATGGCAGGTCTACGGTGACCTCGCCGGCCTGTCCCGCGCGGTACTGAATCTGATGGACAACGCGGCCAAGTGGAGTCCGTCGGGCGGGCGGGTCAGCGTCCGGATGACCCAACTGGATCCCGCGCATGCCGAACTGGTGGTCGCCGACAACGGCCCGGGCATTCCGCCGGAGGAACGCCAATTGGTGTTCGAACGGTTCTTCCGTTCCGCGGCCGCGCGGGCGATGCCCGGTTCCGGTCTGGGGCTGGCGATCGTCAAGCAAGTGGTGCTCAAACACGGTGGAGCGCTGCGCGTGGAGGACACCGTGCCCGGCGGCCAGCCGCCGGGGACCTCGATATACGTGTTGCTGCCCGGACGTCCGCTGCCGGTTATGCCCTATCCGGAGCCGGATGTTAGCGCGGGGCAAAATGGGGGAAACTCTGAAGGCCCAGCGAACGTTGTCTCAGTGGAATCTCAGTCCACGCAGGCAAGGTAGTTGCCGTTACCGTTGAGCCCGAACTGATCTTTAGAGGAAGAGCGACCTAGCGCATGACGAATCACCCGAGGTATTCGCCACCGCCGCAGCCCGGATACCGCCCGGTGTCCGATCAGCATGCGGCGCCAGCCTATTCCGTTCCGGGCCAGCAGCAAACGTATGCCCAGCAATACGACTGGCGTTACGCCCAGCAGCAGGGCTACCGGCAGCCCTACCCGCCGTTCGGTGCCGGCCAGCCCGGCCCGGCCAGCCCCCCGCCGCCGATCGTTCCATCCCAAAAACGTTCGCGCGCAGGGCTATTAGCTGCCGGCGCGCTGGCTATTGCAGTGGTGTCGGCGGGCATCGGTGGTGCCGCGGCGTCGGTGGTCGAGCACAGCGGACAGGGCGGCGCGCACAGCACCACGACCATCCGGGGCGGGCCCGCGCCCAGCGTGCCGGCCGCTAACTTGCCGGCAGGCAGCGTGGAGCAGGTTGCCACCAAGGTTGTGCCCAGCGTGGTGATGCTGGAGACGGATCTCGGGCGCCAGTCCGAAGAGGGGTCGGGCATCATCCTGTCGGCTGACGGGCTGATCTTGACCAATAATCACGTCGTCGCCGCTGCCGGCAAGGGCGCCCGTGGCGAGGCGCCCCCCGGCGAGGCGCCGAAAACGACAGTGACCTTTTCCGACGGGCGCACCGCTCCGTTTACCGTGGTCGGGGCGGATCCCACCACCGATATCGCAGTGGTTCGGGTACAAGACGTTTCCGGGTTGGCCCCGATCAGCATCGGCTCGTCGGCTGACCTGCGCGTCGGTCAGCCGGTGATCGCGGTCGGGTCACCGCTGGGCCTGGAGGGCACGGTCACCACCGGGATCGTCAGCGCGCTGAACCGGCCGGTGTCGACTACCGGGGACACCGGCAACCAGAACACGGTGCTGGACGCCATCCAGACCGACGCCGCGATCAACCCCGGTAACTCGGGCGGCGCGCTGGTCAACATGAATGGTGATCTGATCGGCGTGAACTCGGCGATCGCCACCCTCGGCGGGGACTCCGCCGATGCGCAGAGCGGTTCGATCGGTCTCGGCTTCGCGATTCCGATCGACCAGGCCAAGCGGATAGCCGACGAGCTGATCCGCAGCGGCACGGCGTCCCACGCTTCGCTGGGTGTCCAGGTCATGAACGACAAGGGCGCTCCTGGCGCCAAGGTTGTCGATGTGGTGCCGGGCGGTGCGGCGGCAGCCGCGGGGCTGCCCAGCGGGGTGGTGGTCACCAAGGTCAACGACCGCACGATCAACAGTGCCGACGGTCTGGTGGCCGCGGTGCGGTCCAGAGCGCCGGGGGACAAGGTGACCCTGACGTATTTGGATCCGTCGGGTGACACCCGGACGGTGCAGGTTACTTTGGGCAAGGCGGATCGGTGATGAGAGTCGCCGCGCCCGGGTCAGATCACGGATATACGGTTGCAGCCATGGAACAGCGTGCGGACTTGGTAGGCCGAGCACTTGTCGTCGTGGTCGACGACCGCACGGCGCACGGGGATGAAGAGGACCACAGCGGACCGCTGGTCACCGAGCTGCTCACGGAGGCCGGGTTCGTCGTCGACGGTGTGGTGGCCGTCGCCGCCGATGAAGTGGAGATCCGCAACGCGCTGAACACCGCCGTGATCGGCGGGGTGGATTTGGTGGTGTCGGTCGGCGGTACCGGCGTGACCCCCCGTGACGTCGCTCCGGAGGCAACTCGGGAGATCCTCGATCGCGAACTCCTCGGTATCGCCGAAGCGATTCGCGCCTCCGGATTGTCGGCCGGCGTCGTCGAAGCCGGGTTGTCGCGCGGTCTGGCCGGCATCTCGGGCAGCACGTTGGTGGTCAACCTCGCCGGTTCGCGCTCTGCAGTGCGCGACGGGATGGCGACGCTGAACCCGCTGGCGGCGCAGATCATCGGACAGCTGTCGAGCCTGGAGATATGAGCGAACCGTCAGACGAGCGCGATCCGGACGATGTTCGGGACGCTGACGAGCACGAGCGTTGGCTTCGGGAGAACGTGCCGCCGCACCACGATTGAGCCGTGCCGGGTCACGGCGCGGTCAATCCTCGATGACTAATTGCCCGCAACGCCCACAATTGGGCCTTCTGCGTCATACGGTTTTTTTCGGGCGGCGTCGCGTCGCTCCGATGATTCCTGTGACGGGAGGTTGGCTCTGGTGTTCAAAGGTTTCAGAGATTTCGTGATGCGCGGTGACGTGATCACCGTGGCCGTCGGTTTGGTGGTGGCTCTGGCGTTCTCGAATCTGGTCAAGGCCTTCACCGATAGCGTGATCAATCCGTTGGTCGCTGCCGCGCAGCCCAATGCAACGCTTGGGTTGGGTGTGCAACTCGGCGACGCAGGAAACAAGGCGACGTTTATCGACTTCGGTGCCTTCATTTCGGCGATCATCTACTTCATCGTTTTCATGGCGGTGGTGTATTTCGTGATTGTGTTGCCTTACAAGCACATTCAGAAACGTCGCGGAGTCACCGTGTTCGGAGACGAGCCGGCCACCAAGGCCTGTCCGCAGTGCATGTCGGACATCCCCGAGGCCGCGCAGAAGTGCAAGTACTGCGCCAGCGAGCAGCCGGCGGCCGCCTGACACATCCGATGCGCTCAATGCAGGGTGAGTGTCACGGTCTGAACCAGCGCAGCGCCGGCCACCGCGTTGGCCGCAGCAGCCGGTAGCGCCACCAGCACCACCCGGTCGTCCGACTGCGCTTTCTGCTTCGCGGAAACCAGGACGACGATGGCGTCGCTGGCGATGAGCCGGGGATTGCTGTGCGAGTCGGTGACGCCGCCGTTAGGCGCCGCCACGATGTCGACGACGTCTCCGGGACGCACCAGGTCGATCAGCGCGGTGTCGGCCGGATGCAGCGGCACCATCCGCGCCTGCGGCCCCGCGGTAGACTCGGCCAGCCAACTGCTCAGCACCCGCACGTCGGTGAGCACCTCTCCCCGACGCGCCGGCCCTGCCAGCGTCGCACCGACAACTGCCCCCAGGTCTTTTTGTGAACCATCGGGAATCGTTGCCGCCAAACGTCTTTCGAGCTGAACATCCTCGGCAGTCAACTCCGCACCCGGTCTGAGGTCGCGCACCGCCACCACCACCTCGGTGCGGTCGCCGTCGGGATCGGGCCGAAACGCCGCGACACCGGCCAACACGACGAGCCCGCCGGCTGCGATCCGCCGGGCCACCACCGTTCGCGTCCAGTCCGGGCGTAGCCACTGCGAGACGCGGTCTGCCAGCGACGGATTCAGCGATTCGCCCATGGCGCCACGCTAAGCGGGCCGGGACGTTGAGTGTGGTCGAGAAAAAGTCGGTTGTGGATAACTGTCAGCTGGCCGCGGCAGACTTCGCGGAGTCCGATGTCTTTGAGGTCGACGAGCTGGTTGACGTCTCTTTGCTACCGCTCGAGGAGGACTTGTCGCTGGAACTCGACTTGTCGCTGGAACTCGACGAGGACTCGGACTTGCTGGAGCCATTGGTCGAACTCTTCGTCGACTCGCGGCTGTCGGTGCGGTAGAAACCGCTGCCTTTGAACACCACGCCGACGGAATTGAACACCTTGCGCAACCGGCCGGAGCACTCCTGGCAGGTCGTCAGGGCGTCGTCGGTGAAGGCCTGAACCACGTCGAAGCGGTTGCCGCACTCAGTGCACGCGTAGCTGTAAGTCGGCACAGAAACCTCCGGGTATCAGATTCGTTAGCACTCTACCGTGTCAAGTGCTAGAACCGCCATCGGCGCGGCATGATTCCCGACTGGTGTCCAGGGCGAGAAACCCGCCCTGCGGCGTGAGCGCATGGGTCATCCGCACGTCGTGCGGCTCGCAGGGCAGCTCATCGCGGAGTTCGTCGTCGCGGACCACCGCGACCATACGTGCCTGCGGGTCGCGGTGTTGCAGCGAGCGGTCGTAGAAGCCGCCGCCACGGCCCAGCCGCACTCCCGCGCGATCGACCGCTAGCGCCGGAACCAGCACCAGACTGGCTTCCGCCAACGCCGCGGGCGGCAGCCACGGTTCGGCGGGTTCGAGCAGTCCGAACCGTCCGGCCACCAGTCGCCCCGGTTGGTACTCGCCCCACTGCAATGCCAACGGCGTGTCGTCGCCGGCAGTGCGGGCAACGGGCAGCAGCACTCGTCCGGCTCGACACAGCAACACCTCCAGCATGTCGATCGACCCGGGTTCAGCGCCGACCGGGGCATAGGCGCAGACCGTGCTGTCGCTGCTCACGTCCGAATTCAGCCCGCTCAAATGCTCGCTCAGCGCCCGCGCCTCGTCGGCGCGGACGTCGTCGGCAACCGAGCGCCGGGCGGCCAACAGCTGTTGTCGCAATGCGGCTTTGCCGACGGTGCCCATGGCATCAACGATGACAGCCCGACCTTCCGGCGCGCCACATCCTCACATGGTTATCGTGTGAACGATGTCACGCGCACAGATCCGCGTTCCGCGCACGGCAATTGTTCCGGCTGCCGGCCTGGGCACCCGTTTCCTGCCTGCCACCAAGACGGTGCCCAAGGAGCTGCTGCCCGTGGTCGATACTCCGGGCATCGAGCTGGTCGCCGCCGAGGCAGCTGACGCCGGCGCGGAACGGCTGGTAATCATCACGTCGGAGGGCAAGGACGGCGTCGTCGCGCATTTCGTCGAAGACCTGGTGCTCGAAGGAACCCTGGAGGCCCGCGGCAAGAAGGCGATGCTGGCCAAGGTGCGGCGGGCGCCGGGGCTGATCAAGGTCGAGTCCGTGGTGCAGGCCGAGCCGCTGGGACTGGGGCATGCGATCGCCTGCGTGGAGTCGACGCTGTCGGACGACGAGGACGCGGTGGCCGTGTTGCTCCCCGACGACCTGGTGCTACCGACGGGCGTGCTGGAAACCATGTCCAAGGTGCGGGCCGAGCAAGGCGGCACGGTGTTGTGCGCCATCGAGGTCAGCCGTGAAGAGATCAGCGCCTATGGGGTGTTCGAGGTCGAGTCGGTTCCCGGCGCCGACAAAGACGTCCTCAAGGTCAACGGCATGGTGGAAAAGCCCAAGCCCGAGAATGCTCCGTCGATGTTCGCGGCGGCCGGCCGCTACGTCCTCGACCGCGCGGTGTTCGATGCGTTGCGTCGCATCGACCGCGGCGCGGGCGGCGAGGTGCAGCTCACCGATGCGATCGCGTTGCTGATCACCGAAGGGCATCCGGTCCACGTCGTCGTGCATCGCGGCTCCCGACACGACCTGGGAAATCCCGGCGGCTACCTCAAGGCTGCGGTTGACTTTGCGTTGGACCGCGCCGACTATGGCCCGGACTTGCGGCGGTGGTTGGTGGCGCGATTGGGCCTGCCCGAGGGATAGCCCCGGGCAATCGGGTCGGGCCTGACTGGCAGAGGCTCGACGGCAGAAAGGCGCGCTGTGCGTTCGGTGGAAGAGCAGCAGGCCCGGGTATCGGCCGCCGCAGTGGCACCCAGACCGGTGCGCGTGGCGATCGCCGAGGCGCAGGGACTGATGTGCGCCGAAGAGGTGGTGACCGAGCGCCCGCTGCCCGGCTTCGACCAAGCCGCGATCGACGGTTATGCGGTACGCAGCGTCGACGTGCTCGGTGTCGGTGATACCGACAACGGTGACGACGAGGACACCGGCGGCGACGTGACGCTGCCGGTGATGGCCGCCATCGAGGCCGGCGCGCGCACGCCCAGCCGGCTGCAGCCGCGGCAGGCCGCGCGGGTTCAGACCGGTGCCCCGTTGCCGACGTTGGCCGACGCGGTGTTGCCGTTGCGCTGGACCGACGGCGGGGAGTCGCGGGTGCGGGTGCTGCGCGGCGTGCGCTCGGGGGCCTACGTGCGGCGCACCGGCGACGATGTGCAACCAGGTGACGTTGCGGTCAGGGCCGGGACGATCATCGGCGCCGCCCAGGTCGGGCTGCTGGCCGCGGTCGGGCGGGAGCGGGTGCTGGTGCATCCGCGGCCCCGGTTGTCGGTGATGGCCGTCGGCGGTGAGCTGGTCGACATCACGCGCACTCCGGGCAACGGGCAGGTCTACGACGTCAACTCTTACGCCCTGGCGGCGGCCGGTCGCGACGCGGGCGCGGAGGTGAACCGAGTCGGGATCGTCAACAACGATCCGGGCGAACTGCGCGATGTCGTCGAAGGCCAGATCAACCGCGCTGAGATTTTGGTGATCGCCGGCGCGGTGGGCGGCGCGGCCGCCGAGGCGGTGCGCTCGGTGCTGTGCCGGCTCGGCGAGATGGAAGTCACCCGGGTCGCGATGCACCCCGGATCTGTACAAGGTTTCGGTCAGTTGGGCCGCGAAGGAATACCGACTTTCCTGTTGCCGGCCAATCCGGTCAGTGCGCTGGTGGTCTTCGAGGTGATGGTCCGCCCGTTGATCCGGTTGTCGCTGGGCAAGCGGCAGCCGATGCGGCGGGTCGTACAGGCCCGCACGCTGTCACCGATCACCTCGGTGCCGGGGCGCAAAGGCTATCTGCGTGGCCAGTTGATGCGGGACCAGGACACCGGTGAATACCTGGTCCAGGCGCTGGGTGGCGCACCGGGCGCCTCGTCGCACCTGTTGGCGACGCTGGCGGAAGCCAACTGCCTGGTCGTGGTTCCCGGCGAGGCCGAGCAGATTCGAACCGGCGAGATCGTCGATGTTGCGTTCCTGGCTCAACGTGGCTGAGACACGGCGGCAGACCCTCGTGAACCTGTGGCGTTCCGGCTCCCAGCATCCCGGCTGGCCGATGGTGGTTGGCCCGCTGCGAGTGGCGGCCGGGGTGATCCGGCTGCGTCCGGTGCGGATGCGGGACGCCGCGCAATGGAGCCGTATCCGATTGGCCGACCGTGCCCACCTGGAACCCTGGGAGCCCAGCACCGAGGCGGATTGGTCTGTACGGCATGGGGTTTCGTCGTGGCCGGCGGTGTGTTCGAGCCTGCGCTCGGAAGCTCGCAAAGGCCGCATGCTGCCCTATGTGATCGAGCTGGACGGGCAGTTCTGTGGACAGCTGACCATCGGCAACGTCACGCACGGCGCGTTGCGCTCGGCGTGGATCGGCTACTGGGTGTCCAGTAAGGCGACCGGCGCCGGGGTCGCCACCGGCGCGCTGGCGCTGGGGCTTGATCACTGCTTCGGCCCGGTGGGACTGCATCGCGTGGAGGCCACCGTGCGCCCGGAGAACGTGGCGAGCCGGGCAGTGCTGGCCAAGGTCGGCTTCCGCGAGGAGGGCCTTCTGCGGCGGTATCTCCAGGTTGACGGTGCCTGGCGCGACCATGTGCTGGTAGCGCTCACCGCCGAAGAGGTGTACGGATCAGTGACGTCGACCCTGGTGCGCGGGGGGCACGCCGGCTGGGCTTAGTCCGCTCGGTTCCCGCACCAAACTTTGCCACCAAATGTGTTACAGATGTGACATTTGTGGCGTTTGGTGCTTGTCACAGCCAAATTACAGGTGTGTAATTGTCCTCGGCGCGCTTTACGGGCCGCGCCGGCTACCGGCCCATTCTGGCGTGGAAAGGACAGGTCACCATGCCAAGCATCCCGCAATCTCTGCTGTGGATTTCGCTAGTAGTGCTCTGGTTGTTCGTGCTGGTCCCGATGCTGGTCAGCAAGCGCGACGCCGTGCGACGGACCAGCGATGTGGCATTGGCGACCCGTGTGCTCAACAGTGGCACGGCCGCGCGTCTGCTCAGGCGCGGCGGACCGGCGGCGGGCCATCGCAGTGACCCCGATTGGCAGCCCGAGGAAGACGCGTTCGACGACCTCGATGACGACGTGGACGAGTCACCGACGGCGGAAATTGTTGTCGCGGCGCCGGCCGCCGTGGTTGTCGAAGCCGAACCCGAACTGGTGGAGACCGAGGTCTCCGAGGACGACGTTGTCGTCGACGAGGAAGACGAGCCCGTCGTCGCGGACGCGACCGCCGAATACGACGAAGACGAGGACGCCCAGGACGACGAGTACGAATACGTCGCCGACACCTCCGGAATACCGGTGGCCGAGGAACCGGAAACCAGAGCGACCGCGGCGATCTCGCGGCGACACGGCTACGACGCGAGGAAGGCCGCTGCGGTCAGCGCCCGCAAGTACGCCTTCCGTAAGCGGATGCTGGTGGCGATGGCGCTGATGCTGGCGGCCTCGGCTGCCGCGGCGTTCATGTTGACGCCGTCGGCGTGGTGGGTCTGCGGATCGACCGGCGCAGTGACGATGCTGTATTTGGCGTATCTGCGCCGCCAGACCCGCATCGAGGCGCGGGTGCAGCGCCGGCGGACGCAGCGGATGGCGCGGTCGCGGCTCGGCGTCGAGAACACCTACGACCGGGAATTCGACGTAGTGCCGTCGCGGCTACGACGCCCGGGTGCGGTGGTGCTGGAGATCGACGACGAGGACCCGATCTTCGAGCATCTCGACTATGCGCCTTACGCGCGTGATTACGGCTGGCACCGCGATCTGCCGCGAGCGGTCGGCCAGTAACAATTCGGCCAGTCGATTGGCGACTGGTAGCCTGCTAGCGATCAGGGGCTATGGCGCAGTTGGTAGCGCGACTCGTTCGCATCGAGTAGGTCAGGGGTTCGATTCCCCTTAGCTCCACCGAGTTTCAGCAGTTCAGGGCGCATACGGGCCGTTAGGGAACTTCAATCGTCCGCAGAGCGTGATGGACTGTGGAATTGAGTTGCGCCCTTAACGAATGGGTTGCACGCTTGGGCCACGTCCTCCTAAAACGTGCCTCACGCTCTAATGGCCCCCACAGAGAGCAATGCGATATTCAGTCCGGATTTGTTGGAACGGTCCGACGCCGCAACTGGTCTTAAAGGGACACGGTGGAGGCCCTCATCGTAGGTGGGGGTGCATCGGCCCGAGCGCCTCGAGACGGCGCAGCCGTCACGCCCGAGCGGTTTAGGATGCCGGCCCAGGGACCGTCCGCTCGATTTCACGTAGTCTGACATCGTATTATTGACACATATCATCCGATAAAGGAGCATATGTGTATGACTGACATAACCTCGCATGTCGCATCCGGGATCCTGGGTGTGTCGACGCGTGAAGTGCGTCGGTTGGCTGCTGAAGGCAGGATTCAGGGTTCGCGTTACATGGGCAGGACTTTGGTGCTCGATGCAGCGGAAGTGCATCGGCTAGCGCGCCGTCGTAGGCGCCAGGGAAGGCCCTGGTCAGAGAGGGTCGTTTGGGCAGCTCTCAACCTTTTGTCGGGGAAAGAGGCGGGTTGGCTGTCGTCGCCGGAGCGAACGCGATTAATGCATCGACTTCGGAGGGTCACGGTCGAAGACCTTGACCACCTTGCGGCGCATCGCGCCTGGGTAAAACGTTTTCGCGGTCGGGAATCCATGCTGGATGACCTTGGGTCGTACGTAATTCCCACGGGTAGCTCAGCTTTGAATGACGCACAGCTGGGGCTGTTGGGGCTGACTAGGGCGACGCGACATCTCGACGGTTATATACCGCTGTCGGAGTTGGAAACATTGACGGAAAAATTCGGGCTGGTCGAGGATCCTTCGGGAAACGTGACCTTGCGGGGGGTGAGCGTCGAGGATGCGTTTGAAGACGGCGTCACTCCCCGTGCGGCAGTCTTTTTGGATCTGGCAGGCTCTCTTAATACACGAGAAAGCGTCGCGGGATTGCAAGAAGCAGGCGCTCTGATTGCCGCTGTGGTGGCATAGCACCCATGGCGACTCCCCCTGACCGTCCGCAATGGTCGATACCGATGCCGGCGGGCGGTTGGGGGCCTCCGTGGCCGCAAGCAGTCGAGTTGGTTGGGGTCATTCCAGGCGATCGATGGACGCTAATTGGCGGCCTCATGGTTCAGTTGCATGTTGCCCATGCGGGCCTTGCCGTTCAGAGAACGACGACGGACATTGACATGATTCTGCATATCGAGACCGGTGCAATCACCTTCCCCGACGCGAGGAAGGCTCTTGAGGGTCTCGGCTACGAAATGCAACTTCCGCTTGGGAAAGGGAACCCAATACATCGATTTGCGCGCGGGCACGCTGATCGCGTAGACGTGATGGTTGCGGATCATCTCGCGCCAGATTATGTACCAAAAGTGCTCGGGCACCAGGTATTCCAAGTTCCGGCCGGTACCTCGGCACTACGAAAGACTGTGGACTGTACGATTGAGCGCGAAGGCGAGAACAACCTAACGTTTAGTATTCCTGATGCGCTTGGAGCATTGGTCTTGAAAAGTGCTGCCTACAAGGAGGACTCGCGTGACCGTGATCGGCACTTGGACGATGCCGCATTGTTGTCATGCACAGTCGAAGATCCGTCGCGTGAGGTTGAACGGCTCGAACGTGGCAGTGACAGAGGTCGAATACAGCTACTTGCCGCAGAGCTGAAAGATCCAAGCCACCGGTCGTGGCAATTAATTCCCGAAGAAATACGCGAATACGGAAGGAATGCTCTCACGATAATGAGCCGACATCCGTCCCCCACTAAACAACCGCGGCGCATGGGCATACCTAAGGGATGACGCCTGTCGCGATGAACGGCCAGGCCCTTAGCGCCTCCCTGATGATTCGTTGTTACTAGTCCGTCAGCGGCGACTCCTCGTGGTGGCGGCAGTAACGACAGCGGTGGTAGCGGTAGCAGAACCGATACTCGCCACCATCGGGGGCGGTTGAAGTGACTTGTAGGACGTTCGGCGCCGGGTGGCAGGGGACACACCTTCACGTACGGCCCGGTCCACGCGCCTCCGCCTAGGTTCTGATCGTTAATCGTCCGGCAAGCGGCATGATATACGCGCGCTGCGGTCGCGCTGGCTGCCCGCGATGTTGATCACGTGCGGCAGGCGCCGTTGCGGTGGCGATGACTTCATCGGGTGAAGGCGGGAGCCAGGAAACGCTGCAGCGCCTGTTGTTCCGCGCGACGGCTTGCGATGGGCCAGTAGGCCAGCGATAGCACCACCCGTACGATCCACTGCGCGGCTTGGGGATCGTCGTCAGTGATTCCGGTGAGTTCGGCGGCGAGATGACTGAGCACCGGCGACGAATGCAACTCGTCTAGATCCGGGCGACTGCCTGGAGCTGCCATCAGGCGCCGCAGCGGGTCAGACCTGATCTGCTGGAGTGCCACGGTGACAGCGGTCATGACCCGCTCCGGACCACTCAGCCCATCGACGGCACGTCGAACGGTATCGATGATCCGCGCTGAAAGGCGGATCAGCACAGCGTCACGGATTTGGGCTTTGCCTCCCGCGTAGCGATAGATGGTGGCTCGTGAACAGTGGACCCGTTTCGCCAAGGTGTCGATGTCGAAGGCATCCAGGCCTTCTCGTATTACGAGATCGGTCGCAGCGGCATAGATGCGATCAGCCGCCGCCGCTCGGCGGTCGCCGCCGACCACCCAGTCATCGCGAACCATGGTCGTCCACCTCCGTGCGTCATCAAATACATATGTTCTCAAGCCTGAGACGAGCTTGGCACTATGTCTCACCCATTTCCACTGGTGGTTGGACTCTGATGAGACAGCCCCAGCGCGAAGTCTGCAGCGCGGTTCGCAACTTCGTGGACTCCGATTGACGCAGCACGCCTTGGTCGCTCAGCGTTGAGGAATGACATCGCGTGATGGTGACCTGGGCCTGGCGCTGTTTGACGACCAATTCATCCAGCATCCGCACCGGCTCTACGAGCAGATGCATGAGGCCGGGCATGTCCATCGGATCGGAGCGTCTGGCTTCTACGCCGTGAGTAGTTGGGACGCCGTCAACGAGGCGGTTACGCGCTGCGGCGACTTCTCCTCAAACCTGACCGCGACGATGATGTATCAGCCCGGAAGCGCCGTCACCGCTTTCCACGTCGGGGAACTCGCCGGACCCACCCAAGCGCTGGCCACTGCTGACGAACCTGCCCACTCGGTGCATCGGAAGTTACTGCTGCCGCAACTCGCGGCGAAGCGCATCCAGGCCTTCGAACCATTCATCGCCGATACCGCCGCTGAGATCTGGAATACCCATGCGGAACATGGATGTATCGAATGGATGAGCGCGATGGCGAACCGGCTACCGATGATGATCGTTGGCAGAATCATTGGGGTCCCCGCCGCCGACGTCGACAAGCTCATCCAATGGGGTTACTCCGCGACCCAAGTAGTCGAAGGCCTGGTCTCCCAAGAACAGATGGACACCGCGGCCGTCGCCGTGATGGAACTCAGCGGCTACATCACCGAACAGTTCCAGCAGGCGGCAGCCAATCCACACGACAATCTGCTGGGCGACCTCGCCAACGCCTGCGCCGCTGGCGAACTAGACGACTTGGCAGCTGTGGCCATGATGATCATCCTCTTCAGTGCAGGCGGCGAATCCACGGCCTCTTTAATCGGTTCTGCCGCTTGGGTTCTCGCGACGCAGCCAGACATCCAGTGGCAGGTGCGCGATCAGCCCGAACGGCTCGGGGCGTTTCTCGAAGAAGTGCTGCGCTATGAACCACCCTTTCGGGGTCACTACCGGCATGTGGTCAACGACACCGAACTGTGCGGCGTCGAATTGCCCGCGGGCTCGCGACTGCTCCTGCTGTGGGGAGCGGCCAATCGCGACCCGTCGCACTTCGACGATCCGCAGCAGTTTCGACTTGACCGGCCTGCGGGGAAGGGGCATATCAGTTTCGGCAAGGGGATCCACTTCTGCGTCGGCGCGGCGCTCGCCAGACTGGAGGCGAGAATCGTGCTTGGGCGGCTCCTGGAACAGACCTCGAATATCGCGGCCGCCGACATCGGGACGTGGCTCCCCAGTCTTCTGGTGCGACGTCTCGAACGCCTACAACTTGCGTATGACTGACCCACCCGCGACGGGTCAGGGATGGGTGACGAGGTACGTTTCGTTGTCCAGTCCGGCGGTGAGGTCGTCGACATTGAACGGTCGGTCGAGGCGAGCGTGGAGCGTCGCGGGATCGATGAGCAGACTGATTTCAGCGGTCTGTCGTGCAACCAGGCGCCCGAGCAGTGGATAGACCCGGCGCATGATCGCTCGTTCAGCCGCCGTGCATCGTGAGGCGCAGTAGCCGACGTGACCTACTTCGTCGATGAGGATTTCGCTGTAGAGGCGCTCGACGCGTTCGCAGACTTCCGGCTCGTCGGCGAACAGTTCGAGCCCGGCGCGGCGCAGTTCGTCGAACATCACGCAGCCGGCCATCTCCGCCGCGCCGACGAACAAGATCCCAAGTCGCTCAGGGAGAAAGACGCCAGTCTTGACGAATTGGCGCATCACGAACGGCGGCGGCACCACTTGGAACGTCAGGTCGAAAACATCCAGCACGTATGCGAGAAGCCGGGTGTGATAATGCTCTTCGAGTTCGAGATACACCCGCTCGGGCGGCAGGTCCTCGTCGCTGTTCATTCCATAGGTCTCGCCAAGCCCTACGCCGAACCGCTCAGCTTGGTTCAGTTTGGCAGTAGCCAACAGGAACAGCATCGTGCGGCCCAAGCCTGGTTCGGGCTTGCGACGGCGCAGATTGCGCAGGAAGGTCGCGCGGTCTGCGGGATGGCCTGAACGGACTGGATTGGTTTCAAGGTGCCTGAAGAACTGTTCGCGGTTTTCCAAGCGTCTATTGAGCAGGTCAGCGTCTCCGTCGCGCCTGCGGAGGAAGTCCCGGTAGCCCTCGATACCTGTGGTGGTCATCGTGTCTCCATTCCTTTGACGATCGTTGTCACATAACGGCTCAACACGGCATCCGCAGTCGCAGAGTCCTGTACGCCGGTTGCAAGTAGCGCGAATAGTCCGGCCAGGAAGAACACTCCAAGTTCATTGGCGTGCGCCTCCGAAGCAACCCGCCCCGTTTGTTGCGCTGCGGTGATCGCCGCAATCACGAACTGCGCCAACGGGTGCTCTGCCACTTCGTCTTCCACGGGCCGCGTCGACGAGAAGTGCAAGCCCAACATGTCGCGGAAGACGACGGGTCCCAAGCGGCGTTCTGCTGCCAGGACGTGACGCACCAGCTGCAGAAGTACTGACATCAAGTCGTCGTCGGTCAACTCGTCGCGCAGTTCGGCGACGATCTGGGCCTGTTCGTTTCGTTCCAATTCGACCAGGACGTGTTCCTTGGTCGGGAAGTGGAAGTAGAACGTTCCCCGCACCACTCCGACAGCGTTTGCGATGGCAGTGACGTCGGCGCCCGCCAAGCCCGAGCGTCCTATTTCGGCCAGCGCGGCATCGAAGAGACGCGCCCGGGTTTCGAGCCGTCGGGCTTCTCTTACGCCACCAGCCGACGAACCTGCTGACGGGTTGGCGTGCAGCGACCGCATCTGGCCACCGTATACCCGTCGCTGACGGGCGTCAATGACGGGCGTCAATGAATTGAGGGCTAGAAAAGCGCCACGGCGACTACGCGTGCGACGATGAAGCGCATAGAAGACGCGGATGTCAGCGGTGCGTGCGGCTTCGAGGACTTGGCTCATGTGCGGCACGCACTGGTTAACCTCAGCAGCACCGCTGCGTCTAAGTCCTTGTTAAGCGCTTTCACGCCTTCTGCGTGAGTGCAGGTACGTGGCGATACCGCGGACAATCCCGCGCGCAGCGTATATCGCGGCCAAGACGGACAGCACGATGAGCGCGACAAACGTCACCAGCCAGTTGTCGCGACTGTGGCTGACGTTCCACCACACGAACGTGAACAGCACGGCGCAGATGAAGACCACGATGTCGCGCCAATTGCCCTGGTACGACGTTGCCAGATCCCGGAGCTCGCGGTTGCGGTCGACCCCGGTGACCAGATCGTCAATGCGCATGTTGATGACGCGTTGCAACTCGGCACGCCGCTCGTCCTCCTCCGGCGGCAGGAGTTTGAGCAATTCCAGATCGCTCTTAATGCTGGCCCGAAGATCGGGTGGGCGCAGGTTGCCGGCCACCAGACCGAGCAGCGCACCCCCCACCACGGGAGCGCCGGCCAGAGCCATTGCGGTGATTCCGGGCATGAGATCTCCTTACTCGGTCCGAGTCATCGCACTTGCTGTTACGCTGCCCACCACCGACAGTAGTCGAGCCATATTTGGGCACTTCTCGTTTCGCAGGGTGAGAACTGCTTGTATTCGGCATAATTCGAATGCATGCATCCGACGCCACCGAAAAAGCCATCTGAAACTGGACAACCTGCACAGGCCCGCGGCCGGATAACCCGGCGGACGGCGATGAGTCGTTTCGCCGTCGTCGGCGTCGGCGCAATAGCTGCCTCGACAGTCATACCGGGATGCGAAAGTGACTCACGCAAATCATCTTCCGGCCGTGCCGTCACAACCGACAACTCGGTAAAGCAAGCCACAGAAGCAACCAAGACAGCCAACCAAAAGGTCCTCAACTCACTGCCGTTTAACAACCATGATGACTTCGACGATGCTGCGCGGAATCTGATCGCCCGGCCGGACAAGCTGACGATCAAGGATGCCAACGGCACCGTGGTGTGGGACTTGGAGGAGTACAAGACGTACATCGGCCCGGACAAGCCGGCTCCGGATAGCGTTAATCCCAGCCTGTGGCGCAATGCGCAGTTGTGCATGCAGTATGGCCTGTACAAGGTGACCGATCGCATCTACCAAGTGCGCGGCTACGACCTGTCCAACATCACCTTCGTGCAGGGCGATACCGGATGGATCGTCATGGACACGCTGATCTCACCGGAGACTGCGAAGGCTGCCTACGATCTGGTAACGCAGAACCTCGGAAACAAGCCGATTGTTGCTGTGGTGCACAGCCATTCGCATGTCGACCATTACGGCGGTGTGCGGGGCATTGTGTCGCAACAGGACGTGGACTCCGGGAAAGTCAAGATCATCGCACCGCAGGCGTTCGTCGAGGACGCGGTTAGCGAGAACGTCATCGCGGGGAATGCGATGGGTCGTCGCGCGGTGTACATGTACGGCGCGCTTCTCCCACGGAATCCGCAAGGTGGCGTCAACGGCGGCCTGGGCATGACGGTGTCGACCGGTCTGCCCACGTTGATCATTCCGACCGACATCATCACAACAACGGGCACCAAGATGACCGTCGACGGTGTTGACATGGTGTTCCAGATGACGCCGGGCACCGAAGCTCCCACTGAAATGAACACCCATTTTCCGCAGTTCAAGGCCATGTGGATGGCGGAAAACACCACCAACACCATGCACAATCTGCTCACTCTTCGCGGTGCCCAGGTGCGTGATGCGTTGAAGTGGGCGCAATTTCTCGACGAGACCATTCAGGTCTATGGTCCGCAGACCGAGGTGAAGTTCCAGAGTCATCACTGGCCGATGTGGGGAAACGCCAGGATCATCGACTACTGGAAAAAGCAACGTGACATGTACAAGTACATGCATGACCAGTCGGTGCGGCTGATGAATCAGGGTCTGGTCGGCTCGGAGATCGCCGAAGAAATCCAGCTTCCGCCAGAGCTGAACAACTTCTGGCCGGACCGCGGTTACTACGGCACGTTGAAGCACAATTCCCGAGCGGTCTACCAGCGCTACATGGGGTGGTATGACGGCAACCCGTCAGATCTCGATGATCTGCCGCCGGCCGAGGCAGCCAAGAAGTACGTCGAGTACATGGGAGGCGAGGACGCGATCCTGAAAAAAGCGAAGGACGATTTCGACAACGGGAACTATCGCTGGACCGCGATGGTGCTCAAGCAGGTGGTCTTTGCCAACCCGGACAGCGTCGACGGCAAAAATCTTCTCGCCGACAGCTATGAGCAACTCGGCTACCAGGCGGAATCCGGGCCCTGGCGTTCGGTCTACCTGCAGGGAGCTTACGAATTACGCAACGGCGTGCCCAAGGCGGGCGGAACCGACACCGCTAGCCCAGACACCATCAAGGCGATGCCGCCGGAGATGCTGTTCGATTACCTCGGCGTGCGCCTGGACGGGCCGAAGGCCGCCGGCAAAAACATCACCCTCAATATCGAATTCACCGATCTCGACAAGGAATACGCGTTGACGGTGGAAAACGCAGTGCTGCACTATGCCCCGCAGCCGGTACCCAACGCCAACGCAAAGCTCACCCTGACCAAGGCGACACTCGACGATATTCAGCTCGGCAACATCACAATCGACGATGCCAGAGTTCAAAACAAACTCGCCATCGACGGCCAGGAAGCGTCGTTCAACGAGTTCCTCGGTCTGCTCGACACCTTCCCCTTCTGGTTCAACATCGTGACGCCATAACCAAAAAGGCTTCCTTCACACGGGTTTGCTAGCGGTCACAAATTGCAGCGCCCGCTGAGTCTGCTGCTCGACGTCGACCAACCCAGCCGCGGCGAAGAAGTCGACGAACTCGTCGCGGTCGAACATGCGCACCCCGATCACGCGGGCCCCGGCCCCCAAGGCATTCCGCAGCGGTGCCGCTTGCCCGGCATAGCTGGTGAGGATCGCGACCCGTCCGCCCGGCCGCAACACTCGCAGCATCTCCTCGGCGACTCGAAACGGTTCGGGCATCAGGTACAGCGCACCGAAACAACAGACAGCGTCGAATGTTTCGTCAGCGAACGGCAACGCGCGGGCATCGCCGCGGACATAGCAGGTGTGCGGACCGTGGTTGTCGAGGACCGCGCGGCTCAGCATCGGCTCGGAGATGTCGAAACCCACGGCAAGGCCACCGGCGGGCAGTCGCCTCGCCAGGTCACCGGTGAAATTGCCTGGGCCGCAGGCAACGTCGAGCAGCCTATGCGCCGAAGACAACTGCAACGCCGCGGCCGCGCGGCACTGCTCGGCGCCGGTGCTGATCCCGCTGGCGACATAGAACGACACCGGCCGCCACAGTCGTTCGTACACCGTCGCGACGAAGGGGCTGTTCATCGCCCGCTGGGCAAACGTGGGCACCGGGGCGGCCGTCGATTCCCCCAACACGTCGAGGAAACCATGGCGCTCCGACGCGGGCAGAGTCAGCAGATCGCGGGTCGCCCCGAGCGGATCGTCGCTGACGTCCATCAGATCAGGCCGAGCGCCAACATGGCGTCGGCAACCTGGGTGAAGCCGGCGATGTTGGCTCCGGCCACATAGTCGCCGGGCTTGCCGTATTCATCGGCGGTAGCCAGGCAACGGTCGTGGATGCGGCGCATGATCTCGGCCAGGCGTTGTTCGGTGTCTTCGAACGTCCACGAGTCGCGCGACGCGTTCTGCTGCATCTCCAGCGCGCTGGTGGCCACCCCGCCGGCATTGGCCGCCTTTCCGGGCGCGAAAACCACCCCGGCTTCGGCGAAGAGTTTGGCCGCGTCGGGAGTGCAGGGCATGTTGGCACCTTCGGCGACGATGCGGCAGCCGCCCTTGATCAGCCGGGCGGCATCCGAGCCGTTGAGCTCGTTCTGGGTGGCGCTGGGCACGGCGATGTCGCACGGCACCTCCCACACCGAACCGCCGCCGATGAAGCGTGACTCGCCGCCGCGGGACTCGGCATAGGCACTGATCCGCTCCCGGCGCACTTCCTTGACGTCCTTGAGCAACTCGAGGTCGATGCCCTTGGGGTCGACGATGTACCCGGAGGAATCCCCGCAGGCGATCACATTGCCGCCGAGTTGATGGATCTTCTCGATCCCATAGATTGCGACGTTGCCCGACCCCGACACCACCACCTGCTTGCCATCGAAGGACTGATTGGCCGCTTTGAGCACCTCGTCGATGAAAAATGCGGTGCCGTAGCCGGTGGCCTCGGTGCGGACCTGCGAACCGCCCCAGGTCACCCCTTTACCGGTGAAGGTGCCGGATTCGTAGCGGTTGGTGATGCGCTTGTACTGGCCGAACAAGTAACCGAGTTCGCGGCCGCCGACCCCGATGTCACCCGCCGGGACGTCGGTGTATTCGCCGATGTGACGGTAGAGCTCGGTCATGAACGATTGGCAAAAGCGCATGATTTCCGCATCCGAGCGGCCCTTGGGGTCGAAGTCCGACCCGCCCTTACCGCCGCCGATCGGCATGCCGGTCAGTGCGTTTTTGAAGGTCTGCTCGAAACCGAGGAATTTGATGATCCCCAGGTAGACCGACGGATGGAAGCGCAAACCGCCCTTGTAGGGGCCGAGCGCGGAGTTGAACTCGACCCGAAAGCCGCGGTTGATCTGCACGACGCCGGCATCGTCGGCCCAGGGAACGCGGAAGATGATCTGCCGTTCCGGCTCGCACATCCGCCGGATGACGGCAGCGTCGGCGTACTGCGGGTGCTTGGCCACCACCGGCCCCAGGCTGCTGAGGATCTCGTAGACAGCCTGGTGAAATTCCGTCTCGCCCGCGTCACGGCGTAGCACTTCGTCGTAGACGTCGTGCAGCTTTTCGTCCAGCACCGTTAAAGGTTATCGGTCCTTGCCGCGGCCCGAACCCGCGCCATAACCTGGGCAACAATCGCGCCGCGACCAGGGGTGTGCGAACCTGGTGCACCGGACAGGGGGCGAGTGTTCATGGCGACCGAGGTGACGGCGTTGCGCGCCGACGAACTCGCGGCCATGGAGGTCTTCGCCGGTTGCCCGGCCGAGGACTTGATGCCGTTGGCCGCCAGCCTGCAGCCCCTGCACGCCGCCGCCAACCAGGTGCTCATGCAGCAAGGAGAGCAGGCGGTCTCGTTTCTGCTGATCTCCACCGGTGCCGTTGAGGTCAAGCATGTCGGGGATGACGGTGTCACCACCGTCGAGAAGGTCTCCGCCGGCATGATCGTCGGCGAAATCGCCCTGTTGCGTGACATCCCCCGTACGGCCACCGTGACCGCAACCGAACCGCTGACCGGTTGGATCGGCGACAACGATGCGTTTGTCCGAATGGTGCACATTCCCGGCGTCATGGAGCGGCTCGTCCGCACGGTGCGCCAGCGGCTGGCCGCATTCATCACGCCGCTGCGAATCCAGGTCCCGGACGGCACGGAACTTCTGCTTCGACCCGTGCTGCCCGGGGACAGTGAAAGAACCATGCAGGGGCACGTGCGGTTCTCCAGCGAGACGCTGTACCGAAGGTTCATGTCGCCTCGGATTCCCAGCCCGGGGCTGATGGACTACCTGGCCGAGGTCGACTACGTCGACCATTTTGTGTGGGTGATCACCGATGCCGAGGGCCATCCCGTCGCCGACGCCCGCTTCGTCCGTGACAGCCACGATTCCGTCGTCGCGGAGATCGCGTTCACCGTGGCCGACGCTTACCAGGGGCGCGGCATCGGCACATTTTTGATCGCGGCATTATCGGTTGCCGCGCACCTCGCTGGAATCGAGAAATTCACCGCGCGAGTGCTTTCCGACAACCTACCGATGCGGAGCATCATCGACCGCTACGGCGCATTGTGGGAACGCGACGACGTCGGCGTCGTCACCACCGTCATCGATGTACCCGACCCGAGCGACCTGCCACTTGAATGCGACATGATCCGTCACCTCAAACGCGTTGCCCGACAGGTGATCCGGGCTGTCGGCTGACAATCAAAACGGTATCTGGTGCGGGGTGAACTGCGCAGTGACGTTGCCGATCAGCGAGTGGTCGTAGGGATCAATCGCTTGCGGCTCGGCATCGGCGGTCAAGTCAAGCCCGTCCAGTTCGATCCAGATGGTGTTAGGGCTGGTGGACAGTTCGAAGACATACACTCTGTGGGTGTGATCGGTGACCGTGCGGTATTCGGTGTTGTAGACGCCGAACTCGCCATAGGGCGCGCCGAAGGGCACGGAGACGTTACGCATGATCGCCATCACCGACGCCACTGCCTGGCGTTGGCTTTCCGGTGCGGGTAACAGCGCCGAGTAATAGGCGGCACGCTGAAAGCGGTCGACCGGGTTGACGTTGCCGGGCAGCGGCATATCCCGACTGGGATGGGAAAAGTCCTGCTTGCCAAGGAGCTCCAGCTGCTCGTCGTAACTTGGGTCATTGGTCATCAACGTGTACTGCCGGCCGTGGTGCACGACCTGCTTACCGTCGGCGAACTCGATGATCGCCGAGTCGCCCGACGCGTCCTCGATGGCGAGGTGGATGGTGGCGTCGCGGCCGTGGGCGCCGACCATGACCAGTTGAACACCATCCATCAAGCTAAGCGCCTCGACGACGGTGGCGGCCTGGTCGAGTAGATACTGCACCCACAAGCCGGTCTGCAACCCCGGTCGGGACGTATCCCGACCGCCGAAGCTGGTCGACTTCAGATACAGCCCATGAGCACCGAGCCCACGCTCGTTGACGCCGTCGATACTGCCGATGCCATAGACCGTGCTGACCACACTGCCGTAGCGGCTGGTCCAGCGCAGCGCGTTCTCGTCGACGATCGTCCTGCCGGCCAGCGCGCCGCCGTCTCGCTGCCGCCCGCGGGGGAACGCCACGATCAGCGGCTGGGTTGACTCCGGCCAATCCATACTGCGTCCGGTCAACACGGCCAAGTCGTTGGTGTTCCATAAGACACGGGTGCACATGGCCGAACCATATCTTTTCGGCTCTGGTATCAACGTCGCATGCGGCGAGTGTGGATCGCTGCGGCGGCGGCCGCATTGACCGCCGCCTGCGCCCACTCGCCAGGACCCGGGCCGGCACCGCCGGCGAGCACGTCGACCCGGCCGATCCATCCCGCCAACGTCAAACGGGTGGGCCGGGAGCTGCCGCCCGGCTACGAAGTGCGTGGCGTTTCGGATATCGCCGCACCGCCGGCCATCTGGGGCCTGGCCGGCGAGTCGACTGCCGATCCGCCGGGCTGCGCCGCGCTGGCAGACCCGGTCGACGGTCACTTCAAATCCTCGCAAGGTGTGTCGGGTTCCGGCGCCGGCGGGATCATCTACGCGGTGGTCACCGCCGCACCGGTGCAGCTGGATCGCGCGCTGATGGCCGACTGCCCGCAATGGACCATGGCTAACCGGCGCGCCACCGCGCGAGTACACCTCATCGCGGCGCCTGACATCGACGGCGCCGCGACCCTCGGCATGGCTACCGAGACCACGACATCGGTCGAAGGTGGCAATGAAATCAGCTCCGGGACAACGACCTTCACCGCGTATCTCGGGGACTACTACGCATTCGCCGCGGTGGTCACCGACCCGGGCTCGCCGCATCCATCGCTGACACCGCAGACAGCTGCCGAGCTGCTGGTGAAGACGGTGTCCGCGTTACGCAGCTGATCGCGGTGAGTTAGATTGCCACGGTGATGCGCTGGGCGATTGCAATCGGATGCGTGTGCTGGCTGGCTGCCTGTGGATTCGGCGAGCCTGCCACCACCGCCGCCGACATCACCAAGGTATCCGAAGTGAAGTCGAGCTTCGGCCCTGATTTCCGTGTCAAAGATATTCCCAAGACGGGGATCGACCCCAAGATGCTGTCCTCGCACAAGCTGCCTGAGGGACTGCAGTTCAAACCTGCGGACTGCGCGAAATTTGTGGTAGGCCAACAGATGCCGTCGGGGGTGCAGGGCAACATGGCGGCGGTGTCGGCCGAGGGCAACGGCAACCGGTTCATCACTATCGCCTTACAGACATCTCAAGCTCTGCCGTTCAACGACCCGGGAAGAAACTGCACGAAGGTCGAATTCTTCGGAGGCCCGGTGCACGGTTTCGTCGAGGTCGTCGACGTGCCGCAGATCGACGGGACACGCACCCTGGGGGTGCACCGCAAGGTCCAAACCATGGCCGACGGCCAGGCGCGCACCGGCGAGCTGTATAACTACTCGGCGCATTTCGGCGACTACCAGGTCATCGTGACAGCCAACCCGTTGGTGGTGCCGGACAAGCCGGTCGCTCCCGTCGACACCACGCGAGCCCGTGACCTGCTGGTCAAAGCGGTTGCCGCCGTCCGGAGTTGACCTAACGCACGTCGCGGGGCCGAAACTGGATACTGATTCGCGGGCCCACGCCCCCCGACGTCTTGGGCACCGAGTGCTCCCAGGTCCGTTGGCATGATCCGCCCATGACCAGCAGATCGCCATGGCCCTGCGGAAACCGCAGTGACGGCCCGCCGCCACGTGGCCGCAACGCGAATGTGCGGATCGCGCCGAGGCTGACGATCGCTACCATTGTGTCTTCTGCGCTGCTGCGCCCGATGGTGTCGCCGTGCCAGGCAACGCTGTCGGACCCGTCGCGGTACAGACATAGTCCGACCGTGGTGAACGGCTCGCCCAACTCGCCGGCGTAGATGTCGTTGAGCCGGCGCCGCAGCCTCGCCAATGACGGATGCGGCGGATCCTCGACGGCCAGGTCATGAAAGCTGACCAGTCGCGGCACGTCGAGCACGTGGTCGTACATCCGGCGCCGTTCGGCACGCCACGGCACAGCGCGCATCAGCTCGTCGAACAGGTCGTCGGCATCGGTTAGCCAGCCGGACCGAATGTCGATCCAGGCGCCATCACCGAGCGCTCTGCGCTCGTTGCAGTCGAACAGCGACTCCTGTACCGGTATCGCCACGGCCACCAGTTTATCGCACGCACGTTCGAAGCCTACTGCAGGCGGACCGGGCCCGGACCTTGTTCGGCGAGCACGTCGCCCGGGTTGGACAGTGCACAACTGCGCAGGCTCAGGCAACCGCATCCGATGCAGTCGGCGAGATTGTCGCGCAACCGCTGCAGATGCAGGATCCGATCGTCGAGGTCGGCGCGCCACCCGGCCGACAGTCGCGCCCAGTCCTTGCTGGTGGGCACGCGATCGGTGGGCAGCGTGGCCAGTGCCTCGCGCACCCGGGCCAGCGGGATGCCCAGTCGTTGCGACATCCGGATGAATGCGACGCGCCGCAGGGTCTCCCGGCTGTAGCGGCGCTGATTGCCCGCGGTGCGACGGCTGGTGATCAGTCCCTGCCGCTCGTAGAAGTGCAGAGCCGAGATTGCGACGCCGGCCCGGGCGGCCAGTTCGCCGGGGAGCAGCTCGTGGGCGTCCATATACCTAAACAATACTTGAGGTGGGGTCAGGCGTTACGGTGCTAACTGTGAGTGCCGGCCAGCTGGGCTGCAATTCGGAGACAGGGACGCTGCAGACGGTCATCCTGCACCGGCCGGGCGCCGAACTGCGTCGGCTCACACCGGGCAACAACGACAGGCTGCTGTTCGACGGGCTGCCCTGGGTCGCACGTGCACAAGAAGAGCACGACGCGTTCGCCGAGCTGCTGCGGTCGCGGGGCGTCGAAGTGGTGCTGCTGTCCGATCTGCTCACCGAAGCTCTGCAAAGTGGTGCTGCCCGGATGCAGGGGATCGCCGCTGCCGTTGACGCTCGACGGCTGGGATTGCCGCTGGTGCAAGAGCTTTCGGCGTATCTACGCGGACTGCCGCCGGCGGCGCTGGCCCACGTGTTGATGGCCGGTATGACCTTTGCCGAGCTGCCGCCGGACACCCGGTCGGATGTGTCGCTGGTACGCCTGATGCATCACGGCGCCGACTACGTCATCGAGCCGTTGCCCAATCTGGTGTTCACCCGCGATTCGTCGATCTTCATCGGGCCGCGGGTGGTCATCCCGTCGTTGGCACTACCGGCGCGGGCCCGCGAGGCGTCGTTGACGGACCTGATCTATGCCCACCACCCGCGGTTCACCGGGGTGCGGCGGGCCTACGAATCGCACACCGCGCCCGTCGAAGGCGGCGACGTACTGCTGTTGGCCCCGGGTGTCGTCGCGGTCGGAGTAGGGGAGCGGACCACGCCGGCAGGTGCGGAGGCGTTGGCGCGCAGCCTGTTCGACGATGATCTCGCCGAGGTCGTGCTGGCGGTACCGATCGAGCAGAAGCGTGCACAGATGCACCTCGACACGGTCTGCACCATGGTCGACACCGATGCGATGGTGATGTATGCCAACATCGTCGACACGTTGTCGGCCTTCACCATTGCCCGCACACCCGACGGCGTGAAGATCTCCGACGAGGCCCCGTTCGTCGATGCTGCTGCTGCGGCGATGCGCATCGACAAGCTGCGGGTCATCGACACCGGCCTGGACCCCGTTATCGCCGAACGCGAACAATGGGACGACGGCAACAACACGTTGGCGCTCGCGCCCGGTGTCGTCGTCGCCTATGAACGCAACGTGCGGACCAATGACCGCCTTGAGGAGGCGGGGATTGAGGTGCTCACTATCGCCGCCTCCGAGTTGGGCACCGGGCGCGGCGGGCCGCGCTGTATGTCCTGCCCCGTCGCCCGCGACCCGCTTTGAGGTCGTTGAGATTGCGCTCAGGGCTGTGCTTTGTCCGAAAATCACGACACTGAGCGCAATCTGAACGGATGTCCGCGCCGAGCGAATGCATCCGCGACTCGATGAAGAATGAATCGCCGGCTGTGTTCGGACACCACATGAATGTCGATCCAGCCTTCGCGCTCGATGAGCTCTGCGCGACCGATGTCATGCACGTACCGTCCGCGATCGGCGTTGTGGTGCCACCCGTCATAATCGAGGCCGACCATCGGTTCGTCGTATCCCATGTCAATGAATGCTTCATTGAAGCCGTCGGTTACCCGTATCTGCGTTCTCGGCGGCGGGAGTCCGGCGTCGATCAGCAGTAGCCGCAACCATGTCTCCTTGGGTGATTGAGCGCCCGGGTCCATCAGCTGGAGCGCGATCTCCGATCGACGCCGTCCGCGCGCTCGCCGATAGCGGTCGGCTAACGACAGGGCATCGCACGCCTCGACGTCCGTCGCGCGGGCCAACGCGTCTAGGTGTCGCACGGCGACATTACGTGGCAGGTGCCGGGCAAGATCCAGCGCTGTCCTCGCGGGACTGGTCACCGGCATCTGGTCAACGATGACGATCTCGTCCGCCTCGATCCGCTCATTGCGAACCACAATTCCTGAGGGTGGACGGCCACTGCGCCAGATCATTTCGATTGGCGTTGCGGCGCCAACCCACAAGGCGCCGTGCAGCGCCGCCGCGGCGCGCCCTGCGATCACCCCATTGCGGCCTGACCACAGCCAGGCGCCGACGGTATTGCATCGGAGTGAAGGAGCTGTCGCTCGCGGTACATAGACGTCGGGAAATATCGGGCTGTAATTCCAGCGCAACTGACCTTTGGTCAGCGCGCCGCGGGCGAGCATCTCGGTGCCGACGAACACTTCAGCCATCCCGCGATACTGGTACCTTTGACCGTCTCGTGCGTTGAGATTGCATCCAGTGTTGTGGATAAACACTGATCAACAGCGCTGAGCGCAATCTCAACGCGAACGAATCAGCGCCAGCTGGGCAACCAGATCTCCATGTTCCAGGTGGACTGCGAAATCGGCTGACCGGTGAGCACCGGAAATAGCCACGCGAAGTTGGTGAGCACCAAAGCCACGTAAGCCGATACGACGATCAGGCCGAGCACCCGTCGCTCGGCACCTTGGCGAGGTTTGTACAGGATGTCGCCGAGCACCAACGCGATAGCCATGACCAGAAACGGCGCCATCGTGGCCGCATAGAAGAAATACATCTGCCGGTCGATGTCGGCGAACCACGGCAGCCAGCCCGCACAGTAGCCGACCAGCACCGCGGCATAGCGCCAGTCTCGCCGCACCAACATTCGCCACGCCGCATAAAAGAGCACGGGCACCGAAAGCCACCACATCGCGGGGGTACCGACCAGCATCACCGCCTTGACACACGACTGCGTGCCGCAACCGGGGACGTTCTGTTGATCGATGGCGTAGAGCACCGGTCGCAGCGACATCGGCCAGGCCCACGGTTTGGATTCCCACGGGTGGTAGTTCCCAGCGGAATTCGTCAGCCCGGAATGGAATTGGTAGGCCTTGAACGTGTAATGCCACAGCGAACGAATGGCATCCGGCATCGGGAAGGATGCCTCGGGGCCAATCGACTGGCCGACTTCGTGGCGATTGATCGCGGTCTCGGAGGCAAACCACGGCGCATACGAAGCCAAGTACACCGCGAACGGAATGACCAGCAGCGCATACGCCGTCGGAGCTACGTCGCGGCGCAAAACCCCGAGCCACGGCCTTGGCACCCGATAGGCGCGGCGTGCGGGGACGTCGAACGCCAACGACATCAACCCGAAGAACATCACAAAGTACAGGCCCGACCATTTTGTGGCACAAGCCAATCCGAGTAGCACGCCGGCACCGAACCGCCACCACCGCACGCCCAACCGCGGTCCCCACATCGTCTCGGTGCTGCGGCCCTCGAGTAAAACGATGTGCATGC
This sequence comes from Mycobacterium sp. NGS51, assembly GCF_059812525.1. NCBI lineage: Bacteria > Bacillati > Actinomycetota > Actinomycetes > Mycobacteriales > Mycobacteriaceae > Mycobacterium > Mycobacterium sp. NGS51. Next base: position 240,584 of record NZ_JCALCV010000002.1, on the reverse strand, counting down.
GTGCGCGGACCTGGTCACGGTCGACGATCAACGCGCCGAAGGCCGCGACCACGAAGAACGCCAGAAAGCCGTCCAGCAGTGCGGTCCGAGACGCCACGAAGCTGACACCATCGGCGATGAGCAGCATGCCGGCGATTCCGCCGACCAACGTCGAACGGCTGATCCGCCGCACGATCCGCACCACCAACGCCACCAGAATCACGCCGAGCAAGGCCCCGGTGAACCGCCAACCCACCCCGTTGTAGCCGAAGACGGCCTCACCGAGCGCAATCAGTTGCTTGCCGACCGGCGGATGAACGACCAAGCCAAACCCAGGGTTGTCCTCGACGCCGTGGTTGTGCAGCATCTGCCAGGCCTGCGGCGCGTAGTGCTTCTCGTCGAAGATCGGGGTGCCGGCATCGGTCGGTGAGCCCAGGTTCACAAAACGCGTCACCGCCGCCAGCGCGGTGATCGCGCCCGTCACCGCCCAGCCGTACAGGCGGTCGACGGGCCCGAAATCGGCCACCGGCATCAGCGGGCCGGGGCTGATGACGGGAACTGTCCGCTCGGCGGCGACGTCGACGGGCGGGGCGGTCGTCATGAGCGCCGCTCCTCCTCATCGCTTCGCTCTGCATCGTCGGCGGCGACGTCGACGGGCGGGGCGGTCGTCACAAGCACCGATCGTAGGCTGTGGCCCATGACCACTGGCCGACTATTGCTGGGCGCCACCCCGCTGGGCCAGCCGTCGGATGCCTCACCGCGGCTGATCGCCGCCCTGGGTTCCGCCGACGTGGTGGCCGCCGAGGACACCCGGCGGGTGCGGACGCTGGCCAGCGCGCTCGAGGTCCGCATCGCCGGCAAGGTGGTCAGCCTCTACGACCAGAACGAGGACACCCGGGTGCCCGCGCTGGTCGACGAGATCACCGCCGGCGCGACGGTGCTGGTGGTCAGCGACGCGGGGATGCCGGTGATCAGCGACCCGGGCTACCGGTTGGTGGCGGCGTGTGTGCACGCCCGCCTGGAGGTGACGTGTCTGCCCGGGCCGTCGGCGGTGACCACCGCGCTGGCGGTGTCGGGGCTGCCGTCGGACAAGTTCTGCTTCGAAGGGTTCGCTCCGCGTAAGCAGTCGGCGCGCCGATCCTGGTTGGCGTCGCTGGGGCAGGAGCGGCGCACCTGCGTGTTCTTCGAGTCGCCGCGCCGACTGGCCGCCTGCCTGCACGACGCCGTGGAACAGCTCGGCGAGACACGTCGCGCGGCGGTGTGCCGCGAGCTGACCAAGGTGCACGAGGAAGTAGTGCGCGGGACGCTGGCGGAGCTGGCGACCTGGGCGGCCGACGGTGTGCTGGGCGAGATCACCGTAGTGCTGGCCGGTGCACAACCACGGGCAGACATGACAGCGCTAGTGGCTGAGGTGGAAAACCTGACGCGCCAAGGGATTCGCGTCAAAGATGCGTGTGCGCAGGTAATCGGCGATACGTCGGTGTCACGGCGTGAGCTCTACGACGCGGTCCTGCGGTCGAGAAGCTGACAGGATCGGCGCCGCTTTGTGCAGGCACTCGTCCCATTCCCCGTCGGCGTCGGAATCAGCGGTGATGCCACCGCCCGACCCCAACACCGCGTTGCCGAAGGCATCGAACTCGACGGTCCGGATGGCTACGTTGAGCTCACAACCGGCGACCGGTGATGCCAAACCGACTGTGCCGCAATAGACTCCCCGTCGCGATGATTCCCACTGCGAAATCAGCTGACGGGCCCGCAGTTTCGGAGTCCCGGTGACTGAGGCGGGCGGGAAGGCGGCGTCCAGCAGTGCCGATGTCGGCAGGTCGACGGGCACCAATGCCGAGACCGTGGACACCAGATGCCAGACGCCCGGGGCGGGCCGCACCACCAGCAGCTCGGGCACCGTGACCGTTCCGGTGACCGCCACCCGGCCCAGGTCGTTGCGAACCAGATCGACGATCATGATGTTTTCGGCCACGTCCTTGACCGAAGCCCGCAGCGCCGACGGACGCGCGTCCAATGGCAACGTGCCCTTGATCGGACTGGAGGTCACGACGGCACCGCGCCGGCATAGGAATAACTCCGGTGACAGCGACGCCACGGCGCCCCACGGCCCGGCGAGATAGGCTGCCCGGGCCGGGTCCATCTGCTCGACGGCGTTGACGAAAAAGTCCAGCGGCTCCGCGCTGACGGCGCCGGTGAACTGCGTGCACACACACGCCTGGTAAACCTCCCCGGCGCGGATGGCCTCCAAGCAGGCCAGCACTCCGGCGCGGTGGGCGGTCCGGTCGCCGGCGTCCCAATCGATCCGGCAAGTCCGTGCCGGCGCCGGCGTGGCCAGTGCCTCCGCCAACCATCCCGGCATCGCCGCACCCGACAGGCTCTCGTACCACCACCGCCCGCCACGGTCGTAGCGCAACACGCAGTCGGTCCACCCGCCGGCCGCTTCGGGGACTCGGGGCGGCCGCCCGTCGGCGCCGGGATCGGGGTAGGACAGGTAGCCGATCCAGCCCCCGCCCACCGCGCCGGTGCCGGAACCCGGCCGGACGGCGAACGCGTCGGCGGCGTCGACCAGTTGGACAGACACGCTGGGCGCGATGACTGCCTGGGCGCCGAACCAGTCGCCGGTCAGCGCGGCCGGCGGCGGAAGACCGCGCCGCCGCGCGGCCGCACCGACGGCACGCAGCACAGCGGCGGCGCCGCCGAGATCGCCGAGCCGGTCGATTCGCACCAACCCAGCTTTGCAGACGCTCAGCCGCGGCTGATCTCCTGTGGGGTCGTCAGCCTGGTCAGCTTGTCGGGGTTGCGCATCGCGTAGAAGTTGGTGATCTTGCCGTCGATGATTTCGACGGTGAACACGCCCTCCAGCTGGCCCGCGCGGTAGAGCAGCACCGCAGGCGCGGCGTTGCACACCACCGTTTCCACCCGGACATCGGGAACCTGCATGCCCCGGCCCACCAACCCGACGACCGCCCTGGCCACCTTCTCGGCGCCGACCACCGGGCGGCGCGCCGCGCTGGCTTTGCCTCCACTGTCAGCGGTCCAGGTCACATCGGGCGCCAGCATCGACATCACGGCTGTGACATCACCGGTGGAAGCCGCCGCCATGAACTCCGCGGTGATGCGTGCATTCTGCTCCGGATCGACCGGAGTGAAGCGCCGGCGCCGAGCCTGCACGTGTTCGCGGGCCCGGTGCGCGATCTGTCGCACGGTCGGCGTGGGTTTACCGACCGCGTCGGCGATTTCGGCGTAGTCGAAGCCGAACACCTCCCGCAGCACGAACACCGCGCGTTCGTCGGGTGTCAGTGTCTCCAGCAGCACCAGCATCGCCATCGACACCGACTCGGCCAGCACCACGTCGGCCGATGGATCCTGTTCGTCGAGCAACAGCGGCTCGGGCAGCCACGGGCCGACGTAATCCTCGCGGCGCCGGGCACCGGCCCGCAGCGCATTGAGCGCCTGCCGGGTGACCAGCCGAGCCAGATAGGACTTCGTGTCGCGCACGGTCGACAAGTCGACATCGGCCCATCGCAAATAGCTGTCCTGTAGAACATCGTCGGATTCGGTTGCACTGCCGAGGATTTCGTAGGCGATGGTGAACAGCAACGGCCGCAGCAGGGTGAACCGTTCGGCGTGTTCGCTGGGCGCGGCGGTCACGATACCGTGACCGCCGCATCCGCGATCCGCTGCGGGCGCTTGCCGCCCTTGAGCCAGCGGTACCAGCCGGGCTTTGCGGCCTCGCGCCGGATGCCCCAGACCGTTCCCTTGCAGACCGCTTCTTTGATCGGCGCGCCGAACCGCCCGCCGATCGCGACGTTGATCGTGGTGTCGTCGCGGCGGGCCAGTTGGACAGTGGCATACGACCGGCCGAGGCTGATGCATTGCCCGGTGAACGCCTGATTCACGGGCGCGGGCTCGGTGCCGGCGATGCGGCTCAGGACGGTGTTGGCCGCTTGGGCGCCGAGCGGGATCGCGGCCTGGCAGCTCATCCGCAGCGGCGCACCCGACGGCGCCGCGGAGTCCCCGGCCGCCACGATGCGGATGTCGTCGATGCTGGTCAGCGTCTCGTCGGTGAGCAAGCGGCCCAATCCGTCGGTGCGAAGTCCGCTGCGGGCGGCCAGGTTTGGCACTCCGAAGCCGGCTGTCCATACCGTGACTGCACTGGGCAAAACGGCACCGTCGGTCAGCGCCACCGCATTCGGCCGTACTTCGGCGACGACGGCCGTCTCCAGTACGTCGACGCCGAATCGCGCCAGCGCCTTGGCTACCGAGCGCCGGCCGACGCGGGCCAACGACGGCCCCAATACGCCGCCGCAGACCAGCGTCACGCGCCGGCCCTGTTCAGTCAGCTCGGAAGCTGTTTCGATGCCGGTCAATCCACCGCCGACAACGGTGACCGGGGCTTGCGGACCCAGCACTTCCAGGGCACCGCGTAACCGCTCGGCATGCTCGAATTCACCAACCGCATACGCGAATTCAGGAGCAGCGGCGGTGCTGCCGACGGCGTAGATCAGGTAATCGAAGTCGAGTGTGGCGCCGGAGGCCAACGCCAGTGTGGAATCGCCGGTGTCGATCCGCTCGGCGGTGTCAACGACCAGTTGAATGTTCTCGCCCAGCATGGTGCTGTAGTCGACGGTGGCGGCATGCGTGCCGGCGACGAGTTGGTGCAGTCTGATCCGCTCGACGAACATCGGGCGCGGATTGACCAGTGTGACGTCGACATCGGCTCGCATCCCCAGGTGGTTGGCCGCCAGTGATCCGGCGTATCCGCCACCGACGACGACGACGTGACTGCGCTGCTGGCTCATAGCTGTCTCCTTTTCGCGGGTTGTGCCCTTGAGACACCGCCGAGGCAGCGAACGTGACATCGCGTGACTCAGATCACTCCGGCACGGGATTACCGGCTGAGCTGCGCTCGTCCTTGCGTCGGCGGTGGACTGTGCCTCCGAGGGGCAATCTCCACATTCTCGTCATAGGCGAGCCATTCACTTGGTGGAGGCATTTCGATGCAGACTCTCGCAGAAGTATTGAATCGGCAAATGATGTTCAATCCACTGCCTGCCCCGGCTTCGCGTCGAAGTGGGTTGACGGAATCGACAGCCGACATGCTGTGAGAAAGCCGTCGTTCCAAGGAACCTGTTTCAGCAAGCTGTAATAACTGGGGCAATATCTTTTGCGCGCAAGCAGGCCGGACAGCCCAGCCTTGATCCTTTTCGTCCGATCTGGCTATTACCTGCGAGTGGCAAACCCTTTGGCGATTGGCAACATTTGATCGGAGCGCACGGCCTAGCTGCGAACAGACAATAATGGCAGGCAAACCCCGCAAGTTTGCTCTATGCTTGTTTCGCATGCTGCGCGCCGGTAATGCATACCTCAATATCCCCCTGGACAAAAGGGTCATATCGAATATTTGCAAGGGAGCTTACAAGGAAGCAGTTCTCAAATTCCCGTCTCGCGATCCCATAAGTATCAATGCCGCGTCGGAACAAACCGAAGACCGGCGGCTCCGGACAGGCAGGAAACATAAATGACAGCCATTTGGGCGCCTCCCCTAATCGCGGACGGGTTTCACCTCCGGCAACGCTTGAGCTGGCATGATCCCGACACCGACTGCACGCTGGTGATTTCACAGCCGGCGACTGACCCCGACCTCTGGGATGAGTATGCGACCGGCGCACAGCGGAGTTACCGTAAGCACGGTGTCGAATCTGCCCTCGACTTCGATGCGCTGCGCACCGGAGCAGATACCATCATGTTCCTCACGGCGATCGATGACGCCGGACGGATCGTCGCCGGACTGCGTGCCAAGGGGCCGCTGCGATCGGCTGACGACTCGCATGCCGTTGTCGAGTGGGCGGGACAACCCGGCGAACATGCTGTCCGGAAGATGATCAGTGACCGAGTACCGTTCGGGGTCCTGGAGATGAAGTCGGCGTGGGTGACCGATCATAAAGACCGTAACCGTTCCCTCACTGCGGCGCTAGCGCGCAGTGGTTCCCAGATGATGGCGCTGATCGACTGTGACTTTTGCATGGCCACCGCGGCGGCGTATGTACTGAACCGGTGGCGCACCTCGGGTGGAGTAGTGGCCACCGTTCCGGCGACACCGTACCCCGACGAGCGATACCAAACCAAGATGATGTGGTGGCACCGGCGCGACTTCGTCAAGCACGCGGAGCCAGAGCAGATTGCCAAGATCCTCACGGAGACAACGCTGCTGACTCAAGAGATGTACCGACGCGGTGAAACTGACGCCCGCCTTCTCTGGGGGTCGTAATCGCGGATCAGCGTTTGTCAATGGTCGGGCGGCGCATCGCGCAGTTCAAAAGTCCATCGGGACAATGTGTCTGGCAAGTAGTGATTCCATCGCTGCGCTGTCGAGCGGCCGGGACAGCAGAAAACCCTGTGCCCGGGGGCAGCCCAAGTCAAGTAGTGCCCTGGCTGCCGCTGCGGTCTCGACACCTTCAGCGATGAGTTGGAGTTCGAAGGCGTCGGCTAAGGCAGTGACCTGTCGCAAGATCGCCAGGTCTGCTGCGTCAGCGCCGAGGTCGCGGACAAATTCTTTGTCAATCTTGAGCGTGTCGACTGGGAGCGACTTCAGGTATGTCAACGCACTGTAACCGGTGCCGAAATCGTCTATCGCGATCCGCACGCCGACCTGCTTCAACCCTGCCAGCGTTTTACGGGTCGTGTCGATATCTTTGAGTACGACGTTTTCGGTGATCTCCAAGCATACTTGGCTGGCGTCGAGAAGAAACTCATCGAGCGTTGCGGCGACAATGGCGACGAAACCGTCCGTAACGAGCTGCGCAGGAGAGACATTGATGGCTAGCACAACATTGCGCACGAGACCACATCTATGCCAGTAACTGAATTGTGCGCAGGCTGAACGCATTACGAGGCGGCCGAGTTTTCCAGCCAAATTGTTGGATTCGACCACTCCCATAAACGAATCAGGCATCAGCAGCCCTCGAGTGGGGTGGCGCCAACGGATGAGTGCCTCTGCTCCAAGGACCTCGCCAGTGCGCAAGTCAAACACCGGGAGGTAATGCAGGACCAATGCGCCGGTATCGCTTTCGATGATCCCTTCCAGGTGCAACTCGATGTCGTTGCGGATCGCGTACTTTTCCGACATTTCTGGCTTGAAGGCTGCGACCGCGTTTCCGCCGATGCCCTTGGCCGACATGAGAGCCTGATCGGCTCGGCGCAGTAAATCCGATGTGTTGTCGCGCCCAGGCAGTCCCACCGCGACGCCGATACTTACGGTGCGGGTGATCTTCTCGCCGTCAATAGCCACCTGCTTGTGAACTCGCTCCTGGAACCCCAGGGCCAACGTTTCGACGACTTCGGCATCCATGGGGACGGCCGGCACGATGACAAACTCGTCGCCGCCGAAGTGAGCGATCACCGACGAACCATCAGCGGCGGCGCGCAAGAGCTGGGCGAAGGCTTCGATGAACCGGTCGCCGGCCTTATGACCGAGGTAGTCGTTGATCGCCTTGAAACGGTCCAGGTTAAGGACCACCAATGCGACCGGGCCGGGTTGGCCTTCAGTCAGTCGGTCATCTAGCTGGGCGATCAGTGCTCTGCGGTTCAGCAGGCCGGTGAGGTCGTCGTGTTCAGCGAGATATCGGATCTGCTCCTCGGCGACGATACGGGCCTGAACCTGGGCAAATAGTGTAGCGATCGCTTGCAATGCATTCAGTTCCTCCGGCTCCCATTGACGGTCACCGAATTTGACGAAGCCCAGAGTGCCTGTGACAACGTCCATAGACATCAGTGGCACGGCTGCAAGTGAGGTGGCGGGAACGCCGGTAGCCTCCTCGATATTGCGCTGATAGTCGTCGTTCGCCGGCTCGGGGCGCAAAACCAGAGGTACGTTGCGGTGTTCAATCATCGCGAAGACCGGGTCGGCATCGGCGAAATACACGATGCCGAGCGGGTCAGGATCAGGAACGTTTTCGCGGGGCGGCCACGATGCCACGAGTACGGTCGCGCGGATCGCGTGGTCGGTGTGGCGCAAAAAGCCCCAGTCGACGCCGAAGTGGCTCACCAGATCGCGGAGCACTCGCTCGCTGATTGCAACGTGATTGACTGCGGTCGCCGCCATCAACTCGGCGGCCGCCGCCGTGACCAAATCATCCAGACTGCGGGCCATCGCACTCATAATTAGGCGCTGCCTATGTTACGACTGTGTTAACAAATTCGACACGATCGTAGTTGCGCCGGCTCCGCACTGATGCTCGGCTGCTGTCGGCGAGTCGCAGCACAATAGCCGCCGCGGCGTCCGCCGGCAGATGGACAAGCTGTCGGAACTCCTGCTGCAGCCAACTCAGTTCGTCGGCAAACGACGCCGACAATGCGTTGAGCTCGTCGACATCGTGGACGTACAAGAAGGCCGGTGAGGTGGGCTGGACGGCCAACCCGCGCACCTGGGCGGTGATCCATACCGCCTCTGCCGCAGAACCGCCGCGCGCATAGTCGGTCAGAGCGCCGCCGGGCACCGAAACGACGGCCAGAGCAGAGCTTGCCGACACGTGACGGCCACTGACCTCGCCCAGGGCAGTCCCAAGGTTCCACTGCGCCAGATGAGCCATCACATCCGGGCGGCGCAATATCTCGAGCACGGCTAGGTTGGGGGGGTCGAGCTCGAGGCTGCGCACGTCGATGCCCGTGTCGGGATACGGATCACCCGGCCAGCGCAACTCGGAGATCATCTCCTCGTGCAGTCGCGGCGTCAGGTAGCGGATACGGTCAGCAGCGGCGAGAATCGTTGCGGCCTTCGCGATATCGTCTCGCTCAATCAAGAGATGCAGCCGCGCGCCCTGTCGTTCTGCGACGGTGTGTAGCAGTTCGATCGTATCTGCGGCTATCGGTCCGGGCGTTCCAATCCGGCGGTTGGTTTCCCGCGCCAGCATCGGTTGGTACAGCTCGGCCAGATCGAAATCGGCGCCGTCACGCAGCTGCAGCGTCGCTTGCAACGGTACCCCGCCGACCTCTTCGAGTAAGTTCACCGGACCCAGCACCTCGTGGAAGGCAGCGGCTACTTGTGCGTTGAACAGAGCCGCTCCGAGCGCCACCGCACTGCCCCGAAGCCCGACGTCCAGCGTCGAGCTATGTTCCGGCGCAAGCCGGATGGCGATCGCCTCCGGTCCGGCCTCAACCTGCCAGGGCTGCGCATTGGAGGCAGAGGGCGCGCGGATGGCGGCGTCAGCAACGGCGCCCCACACTCCGGGCAGCGCAGGGCCTGAACAGTCAGCTGGCAGCGCGGGGCGTTCCATCGCCATCTCCGGTTCATGAAGCCGATCGAGCGCATCGCTGACGTCAATGCGGGTTCGGCCGGATTGCAGCTCTTCGCCCAGACCGATTCTGCGCACCGCTTCGGCCAGCGTGGTCGCGCCTAATACGACCTCGCCGGCCACCTGTGGCCATGTCGCCAGAGTGCGTTCGATCTCGACCACCGACGCCAGCAGTCGTGGCGACAATTGTTCGGCGTCGAGGAGACGGAGCAGGCGTGGAACGTTTTCCTGGCCGCTCATTCCGGCAAGCAATTCGACATCCAACTCGCCCAGCAGGCCATGGAAAATCGGGCGCTGCGGCTCGAGATCGAAACGTTCCACATCCACGAGGCCTCGGTCGCTGGTCGCCATCAGCACCGGAATCCGGCGGGTGCGGGCGCGCTCGCGGAGGACGGCCTTCATATGTAGTGAATCGCATTCCTCGACAACGATGTCCAATCCGTCCAGGAACTCGTCAACGGTGTCGAGCGTCAGCCCGGCATCAACGACTCGGACGAGCAGATACGGGTCGAGTTCGGCGATCCTGCGCGCGGCCACCTGAGCCTTGTTCAGCCCGAGATCGAGGACGGTCGCCGGCACCCGGTTGAGGTTGGACAGCTCGAGGTGGTCGAAATCCGCCAGCCGAAGCTCGCCGCACATGCCTGCCGCCGCCAACGTGTGCGCGATGATGTGCCCCACGCTCAGACCGGCAACGCCGATACGCAGCGAACCCAGCCGGCTTTGTTCCTCGGCGGTGATCGCGTTGCGGTTGCGATCCAACCGCACTGCACGAAACCCCCTGGGCCCCAGAACCGCAACGACGGCGCACCGCCAGGAATAGTAGGCCCACCGACAGGGTTCGGCGACCAACTCCGGATCAGGCGACGGTCGAAGGCTGCGCAACTCCTCGACTTGCGCTTTGCGCTGATCGATGAACGCGATGGCGGGGTCGGCGCGTAGCCGTTCCAATTCTGCTTTGTCGGCAGGGTCCGCGGTGTCCAGAACGTGTGCAGTGCAGAAAGCTATGGCCCAACTCCTTCGTGAACGGCTGGCTTCCACGCTCCGCGTCTACCCGTGTGCAGGCGTCAGAAACCCTTGTGTGGGTCCGGTGTTATGTTTATATACTTCTTTTTTTCTGCACTGGTATTTGGGCGTTCTCAACGGATGCCGAATGCCTCATTAGACACGCGTCGAATGTTTCATCAGGCGGCCAAAAGCGACGGCCACGGCTGCGCGCCATTCAGGGAGGGCACCGGTGGAGCGCACCTTGGTCACCACAGTCGCCGCCCGGTTGATGAAGGCGACTGCGTCCAACGCGGGACAAGTCGGCGAGCGCGTGCTGGCTTACCTCGTTCGACAACTCGACGTGGATGCCAGCTTTGTGCGCTACAACGACGACGAGTGGCGTGCCTCGGTGCTCTTTGCCGAGTGGCCGCCACGGGACGTGCCGCAGTCGGCTGACCCGCTCGCCGTCGTTCCATTTACCAGTAAGGACCCGTTCTTCGCGATATGCAGAAATCGCAGCAAACCGATCGTAACTGAGCTCGACCATAGGTCCTTGGCGTATCACATCAGGCCAAGCCGCCACGTCGGCGCTCCGACGGCCGCCTGCACGTCGCTGATTTCCGGGCAGGTGTCCACGGGGATGATCGGGTTCGTCAAATTCGGCCGCAAGACCTGGAAGCCGGAAGAGATAGCCATTCTGGAAGCGGTCGCTTCCTTGTTTGCGCACCTGCACGCACGCATCGCTGCCGAAGAAAAGGTCCGCTATCTGGCCGACCATGACGACCTGACAGGCCTACATAACCGCCGCGCGCTGGTGGCACACCTTTCCCGCAGGCTTGCCGACGAAGGAGACGGACCTGTCGGGATTATGTACCTTGACCTCGACCGGCTCAAGTCCATCAACGATAGCTTCGGACATGCCGCCGGCGATTGGTACATCCAAGTATTCGCTGAAAGGCTTCGTGAAAGCGTCGGCAGTAATAGCGTGATCGCCCGTATCGGTGGCGATGAATTCGTCGTCATTCCGGACCGCACGATGACAACCGATGCCGCGGAGGCACTTGCACTCCGGCTTCAGCCAATGCTGTGTGATCGCCTGACGATCGGCGGCGACACCATCACCTCCACTGCCAGTATCGGAGTTGCAGTCGGCATCGCTGGACGTGATGACAGCGCCAGTCTGCTCAGCCGTGCTGACGAAGCTGTGATGGCCGCCAAACGCGCCGGCGGCAATCAGGTCGTAGTGTCCAGGAGCAGTCACATGTCGATTGAGGAGGCGCTCCGCACCGATATCCGTCGGCATCTCCAGGGTGATATCGACAGAGAAGCCCTCATACTGCACTACTTGCCCGAGGTCGATTTGTGGAGTGGTGCCGTAGTAGCCGTCGAGGCGTTGGTCCGCTGGTGGAACCCCGAATTCGGTCTGCTGATGCCAGATTCTTTCATCGGCGTGGTCGAATCAATGAACCTGACCGAGGAACTCGGTCGTTGGGTGTTGCGAAAGGCCTGTGCCGAGTTCAGCCGGTGGCGGTCAAGTGGTCTCGCCCAAAATGCCATACTGCGGGTCAATGTCTCGCCCGCTCAACTGGTTACCCGCGGCTTCGTCCGCAGCGTTGCGGACATCATCGGAGAATTCGGCATCGACACAGGTTCGGTATGCCTCGAGATCACCGAGCGAGTCATGGTGCGCGACATTGAAACCACCCGACGAACCCTGCAAGAATTAAAGGAAGTGGGAGTTCAAATCGCGATCGACGACTTCGGCACGGGCTACGCCGTCCTGTCACACCTCAAGTCCCTGCCAGTCGATGTTCTCAAAATTGATAGGGCGTTCGTGCGTGACCTAGGCGAGAGTGCCACCGACCTGGCGATCGTTCGCGCGATCATCGGACTTGCCGAGGCGTTCGACCTCCAAGTCGTTGCCGAAGGCGTCGAGACCCCGGCTGCCGCTATGACTTTGATGCAGCACGGGTGTCACCGGGCGCAAGGATTCTTGCTATCTCACCCATTGCCCGCCGATGCCACCAGGTCTTTGCTGTCCACCGGCTGGATGCCGATGCCATTCCTCGCCGACAGTGAGGCGTTGACTCTGGGCGCGATCTAACGCCGGCCAGTGATGATTGCGCGGATCCGTGAAATCACCGGGGCACTGACCGCATGCGCCGTCGTGGTCACCATCGCCGGATGTGGCGAAGCGCATCAAAGCGGACCGCTGCGCGCCATTGCTTCTCCATCCATTGCGGCCCCGATGCAGGAGATTTCCAACCCGTTGCGCGGCCAGTACGAGGACATGTTGATACCGCTCTTTCCGCAGAGCAATCCCGCGCAACAGCGTTACTCGCCGTGGCCGAGGACATACGACGCCACCTTGAGGGTGTCCTGGCGGCAGTTGCAACCTCGCGATCCGCGCACGCTGGGACCCGATGTCTCTGACGAGCACAAGTTCGACTTCAGTGTGATCGATGAGGCGCTGGGAAAAGCTGCCGATCGCGATATGCGGCTGACGCTTCGGGTGCTCGCCTACGGTTCCTGCTGCAACGTCTTCTATCCCAACGACACAAACATAGAGATTCCCGACTGGGTGCGTGCGATGCCCGGCGCCACTACCGACTATCCGGGCCCGCCCGTCGGGTCGTCTACTTCCGGTGTGACGCAGGTGATACCGAATTGGAACGACGACGGATACTTGGGTGCTTTTGAGCAGTTGCTCGCGGCGCTCGGTCGTCGTTATGACCGCGATGAGCGGCTCAGCATGTTCGAGTTCTCCGGGTACGGCGACTGGAGCGAGAACCACAACACGTACCAGAGTACGACGCTGGACGCACCGGGTCCGGAGCCCGCAGAGAGTGAAGCGGTTCTCGGGTATTTCAGCCAGTGGGAAAATCAGAACATCACCAAGGCGTCGATAGCGCGACTGGTTGCGGCCAACGTCGACGCGTTCCCGCATACCCAACTGGTCGTGACCCCGCAGAACCCGGAGATCGTGCGACAGTTGATGGCCGACAGCGTCACCAGCAGGCTGGCCGCGCCGGTGGGTTTTCGTTCCGACTGCCTCGGCGTGTATTCGCCGTTGCAGGACTGGGCCGAGAACAGCCGGTCCCGATACGTGATGATCAATGATCCGCTGGTTACCGCATTTCGGCAGCGGCTTAAGTCGGTGCCGGTGATTACCGAGTGGTGCCAGTACGGGACCAACATGAGGGCCTACTACGTGAAGGGGCTCCGCGACGTCGTCAAGTACCACGTGTCGATGACGTCGAGCATCAACTTCCCGGACGCGGACTCGAACACGCCCATGGATCCCAGCCTCTACGAATTATGGCTGCGGGCCAACGTCTTTGCCGGCTACCGGTATTCGGTGCAGGCCAACGAAGGAACACAGGAGTTGCGCGATGGTCACCCGACCATCGAGGTCACGTGGACCAACTATGGTTCGGCCGCGGCCACCGAGAAATGGATTCCCGGCTATCAAGTGGTGGACTTCACCGGCAAGGCGATTCGCTCGATTCCCTCGATGGTGACGCTGAAGACTCTCGTCGACGATTCTGGCGATGACACCGGTGAGATCCCGTTGCCGGCGTCGACTACTGAGACTGTGCACGTCGATTTGGCCGGGTTGGAGCCGGGGCACTACACGCTTCGGGCGTCAGTCGGGTGGCAACAGCACAAACCTAACGCGTCCCACGTGGTGGACTACCCCCCCATGCAGTTGGCGCGCGATGGCCGCGACGGCTCCGGTCGGTACCCGATCGCGACGTTCGACGTGCCACGACCCACCGCTGACCATGTCTAAGTCGCATACCACTAGTATATTTACGCGAATTAATGATACTGTGTGTATGCACATCGAGGTAATACAAACTCGACATAGCTAGCCACTCTTTCTCAGAGAGGTCAGTCGTTGGATTTCCGTACCTTCATCCGAACGCTCGCCGCCCGGTGGAAAATCGCCGTGCCCGCGATGCTGGTCTGCATGATCGGCGCGGTCTTTATCACCGCCGTCCAGACCAAGGTCTATCAGTCATCTGCCACGGTTCTGATGTCGTTCTCCGGGCAGACGACCCTCACCGACGTCGAGTACGCCAGCATCGCCTCGCAGCAGCGGTTATCGTCCTACGCCCAGATCGCCGGCGGGCCGATGGTGGCTCAACGTGCGGTCGATCAGCTGCACATCCCGATGAGCGCCGACGAGCTGGTGAGCAGAACGAAGGTGGTGTACACGCCCGATTCCACGGTCTTCCAGTTGACGGTTAGCGACACCGACCCGACGCGGGTCGCCGCCCTGGCCACTGCGATCGCCGATCAATTCGCTGCTGTGATCCCCACGCTCGGTGTGGGCGCGCAGCCGGCAACACCGGTGGCCGGCGCGCCTGCCGTACCGCCGCCTCCACGACCGGACGCGGACGGCCAAGACGCCGCGGAGCTATCCCAAGCCACAGCGGTCCAAGAAACCCCGGTGCCGAGCGAGCAATTACTCAACCCAGCACGGCCACCGTTGCCTCTGGCGACCGGAGTGGTGGTAGAGCGGCCCCGCGTACCCGACTTTCCAGTCCAGCCCGTCCCTGAGCGGAACATGGCTCTGGGACTAGTCGCGGGCGTGCTCCTCGGCAGCGCGGCGGCCCTGATCAGGGAGGCCGCGGACCGAACCGTCCGCGGCGCCGCCACGCTGGGGCGGCTTACGGACCTGCCGACGCTGGCTGAGTTGCCCGGACGGCGCGGCGACACACCGCGGTTCGGAACCGATGCTCTATTTGATGACGCCATGCGCACTCTTCGCACCCGACTGCTTCGGACTATAGGACCCGAGGTGAAAACGGTGCTGGTGACGGCGCCGTTCGGTGGCGAGGGAACGACCACGACGGCGCTGAACTTGGCACGTTGTTTCACCGAGCTCGGCGAGCGGGTGCTGCTCGTCGAGGGGGACCCCCGTCGATCCGCGATCGCACCCATGATGGGGGTCAAGTCGGGTCTGGGACTGGCTGACGTGCTGACCGACCAAAGTCTCGCCGCGGAAGCGGTGTGGGGGACGGCTGTGCCGAACCTCTTCGTCGTGGCGTCGCGGCAGGCGCGCCGCACCGCCACCTTGCCGTCGAGTGCCAACCTGCCCGAGGTGCTGGACCGCTTGTCGGTGGGCTTCGACCGGATGGTGATTGATGCCCCAGCCGTGCTGGCTACCGCGGAAACCGGGGTGCTGGCCGGCGCGGCGCAAGCCACGGTGTTGGTGGTGCGTTCGGGGCGCACCACGGCCGAGGAAGTGAAAGACGCGCTGCACGCGGTGGTCTCGGCCGGCGCCCACGTCGTTGGCGCCGTGCTGACCGGTGCCCGAGTGTCCCGGCGCACCAAGGTCGCTGCGCGCACCTACCGGGCTAAGCTCAGTGGGGCAGCGTGAGCACCTACTACGTCGCGGGCCGTCGGCGTTTCGCAGTGGCCGGAGCCATGGCGGCCGCCTTCGTATTCGGCTGCTTCACCATCGGAATTTTCTCCTGCCGCGACACCACGATCGGGGAAATGCTCATCTGTCTGCTGTTCTGCCTGGTCGTGTATTTGACCAAGCCGCAGCGAATGGTGTGGTTCGCACTGTTCTTGGCGTTCGCGTCGCTGCCCGAAAGCCTGCACATCGGAAAAGACATCGGCGTGGTGACGATCTACCTCTACCAGGTGGCTACCGTGTTGGCGGCGATCTACTTTTTGGTGCCCGGCTCGCGGGTGCGGCGGTCCTCCTACGCTCTGCCGGCAATGTTTTTCGCGACGATGGTGTGCTGTGCGGTGGTGGGATACGCGGTCGGGAATCCTATCGATCGGACCTTGCGCGAATTCCTGATTCTGTTCGAATTGGTCAGCGGCTTTGTGTTGGCCATGCTGATCATCGACGCCGGCTACGTCAAAGAGACGATGCAGGCTATCGCCGTCACGTTGTGGTTCTCGGCGGGCATGCTCGTTGCCGCATCTTTCCACGTCGTCGTGCTGGCTGGTCGGACCGAAGAACTGGAAAAGGGGCTGGGCGCGGCAGAAGCTACCCGGTTGGTCACTAATACTCAAAACCTGGCCATCGTCGTCCTGACCGCTCTGGTGATCGCTCCCATCGTCGGCCGCGTGAGACTGGCAACGTATCTCTTGCTCGCACCACCCGCGGTAATCATCGCGCTGCTGGCGTTCGCGCGCCACACTCTGCTCTTGATGGCGGTGGCCGCGCTCGTGGCGTTCATCGCCAGCCTGGGTTGGCAAGCCCTGCGCCGGACGGCCGTGGCCGGCGTGGTTGGTGCGGCAATCTTCGCGGTGGCGATACCCGGGTCGCTGCTGTTGCTGAAACATTCATCGGCCGGGGCCTGGCTTGGCGATCAATTCACCACGTTCAACAACCGGGTGCTGAACAACGTTTCGAGCAGCAGGTTCGCCATGGACCCCTCCATCCTGTCCAGGCAGGCCGAAAATACCAAGCTCTCCCGTGCCATCGGCGAAGCCCCGGTGTTCGGCCACGGGCTCGGATACCCCTACCAACTGGCGTACGGTGAGCCCGACTCTTTCTCGGCGACGTTGGGCACTACCTACGCGCACAACTTCTACCTGTGGTGGCTGACCAAAGCCGGTGTGGTCGGCATGGCGGCTTTTTTGCTGCTCGCGCTGATACCGATAGCGCGGGGGCTGTTCAGTACTTCGACGCCGGCCAAGATCGCTGCGGCACTCAGCGTGGCCTTACTCGTGAATTGCACGGTTGACCCGATACCAGAAGACCCTGCCGACGCCTTGGTACTGGGCCTGACGCTTGGCGCGGCGCTGCAGTTCGCTGTAGTGAGCCGGCGTGTGCGGCGCGAAGCCAACGCGTTGCGAGATCCGAGTCCGTCCGAAGTGATCGACGCGCCGGTAGCGGTGGAAGCGCCGGTATGAGTTCGGCCGATGCCCCCCTGCGGGTGCTTGTGGTCGGGCCGGCTCCGGCCGGGCCGATCAGCCGTGGTGGCATGGCAACGGTTGCCGCGCAGATGGCAGCGCATCCCGACCCGCGGATCCGGGTAGCGGTGGTGCCGACATTCGTGGACAGTTCGGTGTGGCGATGGCTGCTGGTGGGCATGAGTGGCATGCTGCGGGCCAGCTGGCTGGTTCTGAGCGGGCGCGTCGATGTCCTGCACATTAACTTGGCGCACGGCGGCAGCGTGGTCCGCAAGGCACTGCCGCTGTGGGCGGCGCGGCTGGCGAAGGTGCCGAGTGTGGTACACGGGCACAGCTATGACTTCGGTGGCTGGTTCGACCGGTTGCCGCCGGTGGGCCAGGCCATGGTGCGCCGCACGCTAGTCGCCGACTACTGGGCGGTGTTGGGCGAGCGTCATGTCACCGAGTACGCCAACCGGCTGCGATTGACCGATACCCGGATCCGGGTGCTGCGCAACGCCGTTCCGATTCCGGATGACGCGGTGGTCCAACTCGATGTCGACCGGGTGCATGCGGTGGCGCTTGGCCGGCTGGGAGTGCGCAAGGGCAGTTATGACGTGATCGCAGCGGTCGCCGCACTTCACGAGACAGTCCGCAGCCGACTGCGGGTGACTCTCGCTGGCGACGGCGAGGTCGACGAGGTGCGTGCGGCCGTCGCCGCGGCCGGTCTGAGTCGGACCGTCAATGTGGTGGGGTGGCTTGATGCCGCCGAGCGCGATGCGCTGTTGTCAACCGCGCATGTTTTTTTGTTGCCCAGTCAAGACGAGGGCCTGCCGATGGCGCTGTTGGAGGCGATGGCGCGCGGACTGGTGCCGGTAACTACGGCGGTGGGCAGCATTGCGGAAGTGGTCAGCGACGGCGCCACCGGGCTGTTGGTGCGGCCTAGCCGCCCTGATCAGATCGCCGACGCGTTGACCGCGTTGGTCGGCGACGAGCCGCTGCGGATGCGTCTGGGCGCCGCCGCGCATTGTCGCGCTTGCGATTTCGGCTTGGACAGCTGGTATGAACAGCTGGTCGACATGTGGATCGAGCTAAGTGGACACCCGCTGGCCACCGGACACTCGGGTTCACTCGTCGTTTCTCTCAAGCGTCGACTTGCGCCGCTGGCAAAAAGCGTTGCACCACGCTGGTTTTGGCGACGCAAATACCGCATCCTGCGGGATCTCGGAAATTGCCACACGGAGATGCAGCTGGTGCGATCACTGTGCGACCCTAATCGGGTGTCGCTGGACATCGGCGCCGATGTCGGCGAATTCGCGATCGCGATGCTGGGCTCATCGCGCTCGGTGATCGCCTTCGAACCGCGGCCCAGGCAGGCCAGTTCGCTGGCCGCGATGTTCGGCGCGGTCGGCGCAGCGGTGCGCGTCGAGGCGGTGGCGGTGTCGGACGCACCCGGGGTGACGACGATGCGGGTGGTGGAGTCGGCGCCCGGCCGCAGCACCATCGACGCCCACAACCCGTTGAATGACGCCGGCGGCAGTCGGGTCGCCAACATCGATGTACCAGTGGTGCGGCTCGATGATCTGCAGCTGGACCAGATCGGATTCGTCAAGATCGACGTCGAGGGCCACGAACTTGCGGTGTTGCGTGGTGCCGCCGACACGCTCAAACGCAATCGGCCGGCATTGTTCATCGAGGCTGAGGAACGTCATCACCCCCGCGCCGTCGCCGGAATCGCAGAATTCCTGGCCGGGCTCGAATACACGGGATACTTCGAAGTCGACGGCGTCCGCCGGCCGCTTGAGGAGTTCGACCTCACCGAGCATCAGAACCCAGCGAACCTCGACGGATGGTTAACGGGCGTGACCTACGTGAACAACTTCGTCTTCCTGCCGGCGCCGGCCTGACAGAAGTCACACTGCAGCATTCGCCGAAAGCCTTATCCGGCCTCGAAAACGGCGTAGATGCTGACGGTGGTGAACCGCTCGAATCGACGAAAGTAGCCGCGAACCCGTTCGAGAACAGACAGCAACCACTTGTCGCCCCGGTTGTAGGCAATGGCACGAAGCCGCAGTCCGCTGTTTTCGAATGCAGCCCGGAACTGGCCCGGGGTATTGCCGTTGAGTCCGATGTCTACCAAAGAACGCACGGGATGACCGTTGTGGCGAGCTGCAGCCGCGCACACTGCGCGCATGGGCAGAACGGCGTGTGCCCACGGCACTTTGAGGCCTGTGCGCCCATGGTCCCCGTAAGGGCTGTAATACAGCGGGCTGAAACCTGCATAGATTTGTCCGCCCGGTGCCAATCGCTGGCCGAGTTCCTTCATCAGCGACGCCAGATCCTCGACATGTTCGAAGGTGTCTTTGGAGACGATGACATCGAACAATTGTTGCTGCGCAAGGGAAGCCGCGTCGATTGCCTGGAATGTCACCCGATCTACCAGGTGGGGAAATCGCTGCACTAGGTTACGTTTGGCGAAGTCGATGCGACATTCGTCCAAGTCGACGCCCAGCACCGTAGCTCCCGCCTGGGCGATCTCGATGGACATCGCTCCATGGCCACAGCCGACCTCAAGGACACGTTTGCTGTCCCAGTCGGGCGGCCCCCCGAACCGCCGCCAATACTCTCTGTTGGAGTCAAGTTGCTCGTCGAAGTACCGCCGGGCGTACTCTTCGGTTTCGGCCACTGGCACGCCTCCCTGAGTCGGAATACTAAAAGTATTCAGCGTCTGTCTAAACATACCATAAGGATGTACTATCGAAGTGTTATGGGTGGCCAGTTTGGGACTTCGCAGACCGTGCATGCGTCGGGAGCAGACTTCGGCCGATTCGCGGCGATGAGACGGTTCGCTGCACTGGACGGGTTACGAGCGCTGAGTGTGATCGCAGTGGTGTGGCATCACACCTCGGGGACCCCGGGTCCTGCGATCTCGGA
The DNA here is from genome assembly GCF_059812525.1 of Mycobacterium sp. NGS51. Classification (NCBI taxonomy): domain Bacteria; kingdom Bacillati; phylum Actinomycetota; class Actinomycetes; order Mycobacteriales; family Mycobacteriaceae; genus Mycobacterium; species Mycobacterium sp. NGS51. The sequence goes on along the minus strand of NZ_JCALCV010000002.1, from coordinate 220,524 downwards.
CAAGGGCTACCTCGGCGTGGATTTCTTTTTCGCCATCAGTGGGTTCTTGATCACGACGCTGCTGGTACGTGAACAGCATTCGACAAAGGCGATCTCATTGCGAAAGTTCTATGCCCGCAGGGCACTGCGGATCTTTCCGCTGTACTACGTGACGCTGGGCTGCTACATCGTGTTGGTGATCGCGACTCGTCGCCACACTCCTGAAGGCACCCAATTCCTGCGCAATCTGCCGACATTCGCGACGTACACGTCCAACTGGTTCGTCGACCTCGGCCACGGCAATTCCGTGCCGTTCTATTTCGCTTGGTCATTGGCGACCGAGGAACAGTTCTACCTGCTGTGGCCGCCAGTGCTGGTGGCCACGTTGAGCGTCACGAAGGGGAAACGGATTTGGCCCTCGCTGTGCGCGCTGGGGGTGTTGGTGGTGATATCGCAGGCGGTCTCCGCGGTCGCGGATACCACGGTATTGCCATGGAGTATCCCGGCGAGTTTGGCGCTTCCGATCCTGCTCGGCGCCGCCGCGGCGCTCATCGTCAGCAGACGGCGTGGGTTCGAATTGGTGAGCCCGGCTCTCGGCCGGGTTTGGTCTGGGCCCGTCACAGCAGTTGTATTGGTGTTTGCAATCGGAATGAACGCTGCACGGCCGATCATCGGGATCCTCATGGTTTCGGTCGTAGTGAGTGTCTGTTTGGCCGAGCGGACCCCGCTGCACCCGGTACTGCGGTGCAAGCCATTGGTGTTCGTAGGAGTGATCAGCTACGCGGTTTACCTGTTGCACATGTTGTCTGCCAACCTCGTTCGAGGTGTTCTCCATGAGCAATTCGGGATCGAGGTGTTCGTGGCCACGCTCGGCACAGTGATTGCCGTTGCCTACCTCAGCTTCCGCTTTTTCGAGACGCCCCTGTTGAGGCTCAAGCGACGGTATGAAAGCGGCGGCGAGCGCGACGGTGATGAACTGTCCCGTATGGCGGCGGCAACCTCATAGCTAGAGCCGAAATGCGTTGTATTCGTCGGTAGCTCAAGCCGAGATGCGCGACGGCGTGGTTGCACGACCTGTGATTCGACTACGATCGCCGCCCGCGCGGTCGGCAGGTAGCCACCGCACCATTCGGTACAGAAATTTCGGATTCCCCAACATATATCGAGGCACCTTGTGAGGTTCGCGAATCATGATGTCGACCCATTCCATACCGATCCGTCGGGTCAACATCGAGGCTCGCACCCGAGTGCCTGCCCAGAAACCGAACAGCCCGCCGGTCCCCGCGACCAGGGGCACCCGCAATGCCGCACGATGGTGGGCGATCCATTCCTCCTGCCGCGGGTTGCCGAACCCGACCAATAGCAGATCCGGTGCGGCAGCGTTGATCAGCTCGATCACCGGACCGTATTCGTCGTCATCAAGCCAGCCTTGGTGTCGTCCGACGACCTCGACGTCGAATTGTCGCGCGACAGCGGCCGCCGCCGCGGCATTGACGTCGTCGATACCGCCCAGCAGGAAGACACGGAGTCCGGGTGTCGTGGCGAGCAAAGCCGGCATCATGTCACTACCGTTCAGATTGCCCTGCAAGCGCAAGCCGCGCAGACGTGCTGCCCAGCGCACCCCGGTCCCGTCGGCGTATACCAAGTCGGACCCATTGAGCACGCACGCATAGTCTCGGTCCTCCACAGCGAAGTTCAGGGTGTTTGCATTGACGAAGAACAATGAACGGCAGGCTGCGCGGTCACGGATGATCGCCTGCAATTCGGCAACCGCCTCATGCATTTGTTGGTCCACCACATCGATTCCGACGATCCGGACAACTCTGCGCATTAGATTCTCCCTGTTACTCCGCGTGCAACCTGGAAGATGACCTCCAGCAACTGTTCTCCGGCGCGGTCGACATTGCACCGTCGCGCGTAGTAGCGCGCCGCCTCCGCTCCGCGCTGCGCCGCCGTCACCGGGTTGGCCAGCCGGTCGAAAACCGCGGCTAGGCCGTCGACATCGTCGACGCCCACCGGTGGGCAGCCCGGTGGCTGATATTCAGGCGGGCCTCCGACATTGGAAACCACCGGCATGACACCCAATTGCATCGACAGCACCTGCACACCGCTTTGCGAAGCGCGGCGGTAGTGCGCGATCGAGCCCTTTGCAGCCGCCAGGGTGGTCACCACGTCGCGGTAGCGGTAGCTGCCCCGGCGCCACGTCGTGTGCTTGGGCAGCAAGCGCTCCATGATCGGGCCGTCACCGATGAAGACCAGGTTGTCGCCGCGCCAGCCACCGCCGTCGACGTGCCGCTGCCAAGCTTCCAACACCACATCGACGTTCTTGTAGGGATTGAGCCGGCCTACCATCACGAAGTCGTGCCGCCCATCCGCGCCGACCAGTGCGGGAACCTGCGCGGTGTCCAGGTCGCTGGTCAGCGGAACCACTCGTATCGGGGTGCCGGCCACGTCGCGCCGGTTCGTGACGCTAGCTGCGACGTGGTCGCTGTAGGTGATGGTGGCCGTCGAACCGGCGCCCCAACGGTCGAACACCGCGGACTCGTAGGCCGGTCGCAATTCGGCAGCGTCGTGAGCGCGGTCGTCGTGCACCAATTGGATGCGCGGTACCCGTCCAGCCAACGCGATCCAGCGCAGATCGCGTACCAGTTCGGTGATCACCACGTGCGGCCGGTAAGCCCGTATCCGTCGCCAGGCAGCAAGGGTGGTGGGCCAGGTTGACGCCGTGCGGACTCCGGGGTCTAGCACCAGCTCGTAGTCGCGGGCGACATCCGACTCCGGGTGCAAGTCGGACGTCACCAGCAGTACGTCGATGCCACGGCGCCGCAGCGCCTCGACCTGCACCCGGGCCAGCGGACGCATCCACGGCGAAAGCCACAGTACCCGAGGGGCTTTCACAGCACCGCGCCGATCGCTTCGAGATAGGCATCGGTCATCGCCGTCACTGTGTAATGAGTTCGCAGTCGCTCGAAGCCGCGCTGACCGACCCCCGGCAGCGCGCCCGGGTCGGCGATGATGCGGGCTAACTGGTCGCGCCATCCGTCTACGGAGACCGGTTCCACGACGAATCCCGCCCGCCCGAAATCCAGCATTTCCGGAACAGCGCAGATCGCGGACGCCGCAACGGGCACCGCTCGGACCATCGCCTCGAGAATGGCCATTGGAAATGCCTCCGAGCGACTCGGCACGCAGAGCAGGTCCGCTTTGGCCAGCGCAGGTTTCGGTCCTGCCGCCCAACCACGCCAGTGCACCCGATCGCGTAACTCGGTGGGGGTGCGGGCCTGCAGCCGCTCCCGGTCGGGACCGTCACCGAAGATCGACAGCGTCCACGGGAGATCGGTCAGCCCGAGTAGCGCTTCGATCAGCAGCAACGGATTCTTGTGCTCGACAATTCGCGAGAGCATCACCAGTTGCAGCGGATCGCCGGCCAGGCGCAGCCGGGGACGTGGTTCAAGCTCGAGTGCTACGCCGTTCGGAGCCACGAAATGCCGTCCGTCGAGGCGGTGGTGTATTGCCAGCATGTCCCAATGTCGCTGCGCCAGCACAATGAAACCGTCTGCGCGGCGCATCGCGGCGGCCAACGGCCGCGAGTAGATCGGCCGGTCCTCCTGTGGCGGGGTGTGCGGCGCGACCAGCCAGCGTCGGCCGGTCCCGCCGGCCCGCCACAGTGTGGCGAAACCGGTTTCGGTGTTGGTGTCGCCGCTGATCAACACCGCCGGGCCGTCGGGAAGGTCGAGGACCGGTGCCCACCAGGGTTGACGCATCACGCGCACACCCGGCGGGATCTCCGTGATCAATGGGCCGAAGCGCTGCACGCAGACGAGCGTGACCGGGTAGCCACGACGGCTCAATTCACCTGCGAGCAAGACCTTTTGACGTTCGGCGCCGCCGTACACCAGGCGGTTGGTGGTGATCACGATCGCTGGTAGGTCGGTAGGTGGACCGCTGCGCGCGTGTCGCCGGGAGCAGTGCATCCGGCCCAGGAGCGTCGTTGCGGCCAGATACGCATCGGCGTGGTGGACGCTTTGCTGGTGTTCGATCAGCAGCGCGGTGTCGGCGCGCAGCAGGTCGCGGCTCCGGATGCCTTCGGCGGCTGAAACCTCTTCGGCATCCCCGCGCGGGACGTGGTGGTGGACGGCCAGTTCGTCGGCCAACAGGATGCGCCAGCCCGCGCTGCGCGCCCGGGCCTGCCAGTCGACCTTATCGCCGTAGCAGAAGAACTCCTCATCGAAGCCGCCGATGCTGTTCCACGCCGCTCGGTTGATCGCCAGGCAGGTATCGCCGGCATAGCCCGCGGTGGTGGGTAATTCGACCGGCTGTCGGCCGCAAGGATGTGAGGAGCCGGCCGCGGCGATCAACGCGCGGATCAGCGTGAAGCGCCGCGTCCCGGTGTCCCACGGCGCCGGAGCACGACCAGCGCTGGGACGCCACAGCGGCGAAACGGCCGCGACGCCCGGTTGGCGAATCAGTTCGCGGGTGCGAGCCAGCGATCCGCGAAGCCGGGCGCCAGCAGTGAGCATCAGCAGATCAGTCTCCGGCGGGGTGTGCTCGACCAATGCGTTGAATGCTGCCGCGAAACCGGACTTCGCCGGTCCAACAACCCAATTCGCCTCGGGGTAAAGCGTGGCCAGCTCTTCCCGGCCGGAACTCGCGCTGTCGCCGTTCTCGGAGATGTAGACGGGAAGCTCGGGCAAATGCTCGGCAACACTGGCGAGACATCGATCGAGCCGGTCGTTGTTTTCAGCCGCCACGATCAGCACCGCGAGCTGCCGACCAGATCGGAGAGGGGACACGTGACGGGATGGCGTTTTCAGATAGGCCCGGTCTCTTTCGCGGCTCACATCGTCACCTGCTGTCTGCGCAGGGCGGCCAGCGTCGACCACTTAACGGGCCCGAATGCCATGCCGGCCGCCAGGTAGACCGCAAATGCGGCGGTCAGCACAACCAGCACGTGCTGTTCGGACAACAGCAGCGCCACAACGACACTGGCCGCAGTTCCGGGCAGCAACCGCAACAAGAACATCACCGGCGTCCGGTAGGCGCACTGCTGTTGCAGCCACCAACTGGCGATCGCCAAACGCGCCAACTCGGTACACACCACCGCGACGCCGGCGCCAACGGCTCCGAACCGTCCGTCCAGAGCGACGTTGAGCCCGACCAGTAGCACCAGTTCCGCGATGGACATCCGAAACAGGAACGTCTGTTGGTGGCAGGCGAACAAACCTTGACTGAGAGTGCTGCCGACGAATCGCAGTGCCGCAGCAGTGCACAACAGTGCCAGCGCCACTTTACCTCGATCGACGAACGCCGCATCGCCGAAGAGCCCGATCAGGGAGCCGGACAGGAGACCCCCGATAACCGCAACCGGGACCGCCAGAAACCACATCAGTTCCACACTCCGGCGCATGAACCGGGCGAATGCAGCGACATCACGCGAGAACAGCTCGGTGGCCGTCGACAGGGTCGCTTTCTGGAAGAAGAGCGACAGGATCACGGTGTTGAGTGCGACCGTGCAGGCCAACGCATACACCCCGACCTCGGAATGGCTACTCACCAACGACAAGACAACGCCGTCGCAGCGCCAGTACACGGTTGCGAGCACGACCACACCGATCACCGGAGAGGCTTCCCGCAACAAGTCGGCGGTTTCCCGCCAGGAAAAGATTGGGCGCAACGAGATGTTCCGTGCCGCAGCCGCGCCCTGGATCAGAAGTTGCAGGGTGGGCGGAATGAGTTGAGCCACCGCAAACCAGACGATGTCCGCTTGGGTCGCGACCAGCCAGGCGATCGCGGCCAGTGTGGCCAGCCGGCTGGCGACATCGGAGAACGCGACGGCAAAGAATCGGACGCTGGCGAGGAAGACCGGCTCGAACCGTGCTGTCATCGTCATCATCAGGAGCTGCCCGGACAGCACCACCAGCATCGTTCGTACGTCGGAGTCGCGGTAGACGAGCAATCCTGACCCGACCGCCAACACCGCCAGCGGAACGCAGTACACCAGCGACAAGCCGCTGTTTACCCGCACCAGGCGTTCGAGGTTACCGCGGCCGTCAGTCACGCGCCGCACGATCACATCGCCAATACCGAGGTCGGCCAGGCTGGCCCAGGTACCGATGAAGACGATGGCGATCGTGAGCTGGCCGTAGCGGTCGGGGCCCAAGTGGTGTGCAGTGATGGCAACCGACACCATCGAGGCCAGCATCCCGAGCACCCGGCAGACCACTTGGACCGCGAATGCATGGGCTATTCGCTGATGCGAGATAGGAAGTGCCACCGACGTTGGCAGCGGTCCTGAGGTCGGTTTCGCGGCCACCCGTGCGTCGTAACCCGCGGTCACTTAGTACGCTCCGTCGCGCATCAAGACAGCTCGTATTGTCTTTGCGATAATGAGTAGATCGCCTGCCATCGACCAGTTGTCGACGTAGGACAGGTCCAGCCGCACCGATTCGTCCCACGACAGATCTGACCGGCCGCTTACCTGCCATAAGCCGGTAACTCCCGGCTTGACCAACATTCGCCGCTTGACGTCACCGTTGTATTTCGCCACTTCGCGCATCAACGGCGGTCTCGGGCCAACCACGCTCATGTCCCGCTTCAAAACGTTGATGAATTGCGGCAATTCATCGATGCTGAATCGGCGGAGTATCCTGCCGATCGGCGTGACTCGGGGATCGTCACGCATCTTGAACAGCATTCCGCCGGTGCTTTCATTCAGCGGCAGCAGCCGGTCGATGTCTTTGTCCGCCCCGTCGACCATCGTCCGAAACTTGAACATCGTGAACGGCTTGCCTTCGATGCCGATACGTTCGGATGGGTAAAAAACCGGTCCTTTGCTCGTCAACTTGATCGTGATAGCTGATGCGATGAGCAGCGGTGAGGTCCCGATGAGGGCGGCCAGCGAGAAGCAGAAGTCGAAGGCCCGTTTCTGGAAGCGCTTAGCCTCTTGATATTGCGGTTTTTCGACATGAAGTAGTGGAAACCCTGCGACGGGCCGCAGCGCCAGCCGCCCTTCGGCGACATCCATCACCCCCGGCGCGACGACGAGGTCGACATCCATCGTCTCCAATTGCCACATCAGTTGCCGGATTCCCTGTACACCGAAGCGTTCTGTCCCAGTCACCGCCACGGTGTCCGCACCGCAACGGCCGATCGCGGCCAGCGCGTGCGTCTCGTCTCCGAGGATCGGGATCTCACGGCCATGCACCAAAAGCTTCTTGCCGCGGGAAGGCCCATATCCGGGGATGCCGACCCCCACCAGGACATAGCCGTCTTTCGGGTTTCGGGTCAGTTCTTGCGCAAGGTGTGACACCGCCCTTCGATCGCCAATCGCCAGCACCTTCGTTTGGTACTTGCCCAGTGCGCGCTTCTCGGAAATGTGGTGTCGCCACAACGCCCGGCTGGCCAATAACGCCACGGTGCCTACCGGTAGCGCAACCGCTAAATAGCCTCGGGCCAAGAAGATTCTGGCCAGCAGCGTTGTCATTCCGATGGTCCCGAACGTCCAAAACGACGCGCTCACGATGCGCCGGTATTCGTCGATCCCTGCACCGATGATCCGCGCCGATCTGGTGTGGAAGACCGTTAGGAAGGACATCCAGAGCACCACGAACAGGAGGGAGAACGACGTCATGACCGGAGCCGAATATCCCGACGTGGTGAGGTTTTCCCCAAACCGGACGAATTGAGCCAGCATCACGGATGCGAAAACGATCACTGAGTCGCTGATGCACAGGTGTGCCGAATACCGTTGCTGCCAACGCCGAGCGGTGTCATGCCGGGGCAAGGACGGCTGCAAAACGACCGGCGTATGGCCGTTCTGGCGGGAAAGCGACGACGTGGTCATGGCGGGTCGACTTAGGTGGTGGCCGCCACGCCGGGCGGGACGTCGACCGGCATCAGGCTCTGTGCCTCGAGTAGTCGGTCCACCAATCGGCCGGGCGGCACGCGGACGTCGTCGTAGGTCAGCGTCGAATCCCCGGGAACGTCACGGGTCAACGTGCACCCTTCGGCGGCGCCGATCGGCAGCAGTCGTTGATCTCGCGCGATGTGAGCCTTCTCGGCCTGCCCGTAGTAGTGATAGCCGCCGAGTCGGTCCAGCACCGTGCCGGCCTTAAGGTTGGTTTTGGTCGTTGCGACCGCCTCGACATGGCGGGTCGGCAACGCCCGCACTGCTGCGTCGCCCATCAGAACAGCCCGCGCTGCGGTGATCGGGACCTCGAAGTGGCACAGATGAAACGGGGTGTAAAAACTGTACAGCGGGCCCTTGCCCAGCTTGTACAGTTCCAGATAGTGCTGTTGCTTCGGATCATCGTGAGCGCCAAGGCAGTAGACGCCGGGGCCAGGTTTGGTGTACACGACATAGTCGACCGCTCCGCCGAGGGTGTAGAGCTCGTCGACGCTATAGCAGCGGGTCAAGTCGTCGACATGTCCGCCATGATTGCGGCCGAGCATGCCGCGTTGATGTACCGACATCCCCGTGGCGTTCGCCACAATCGACTGCTCGATGCTCACCTTGGTGCCGTCGGCGTAGCTGGTGGCCAGCCACGGTTCCTGCCCCCAACGCCGGGCGAACCCCTCCTGGATGGTGGGATTGCGGTATGGGTCGTGCAGACCTTTGACGCTGCCGCTGACCAATGGCCTGACTCCGATGCTGCGTACCAACCGGATTAGGCTCATCTGCGCCCCGGGGCGGTCGCCAGCACAGCCGGTAAACACCACGCCCGCGCTGTCGGCGAGTCGGCCCAACTCGCTGCCAACGGTCGCGTCCACTTCGACATTCATCAGTACCAAGTGCTTTCCCCCGGCGAAGCAATCGAGCGCCAGATGACAGCCAAATTCGACGGCACCGGTCGCGTCGATCACCACATCGATGCCGTCAGCCTGGGTGATGACACGAAAATCCTCGGTGACCGCTGTAATATCCTGGCGGATAGCGAGATTCAGCGCAGACGCACTGTTGGCTTCGGTCGCGTCATCCACGCCTGCATCGATGAGTGCTTTGAATGCCTTATCGGGGCTGCGCACCGCAATGGCAGCCAGTGTGATCCCGGGCGAGCTGTTGACGATCTGATTGACCAATCCGCGTCCCATGAACCCGCATCCGGCGATCGCGACCCGTATCGGGCTGCCTTGCGCGGCTCGGTGGGCCAGTAGCTTGTCGACTCCCGTCAGCATGATGCCGCACTCCTGATCGATGCCAGCGGCGGCCAACTGGCGTCCAACTCAGAGATCACCATGACAGGCAGCGGCCAAACTATACCGAATGCTGGCTCGTCCCAACGGAATCCCTCCTCGCCAGCTGGCACATGGGGGGCGCTGACCTGGTAGAGGACTTCGGTGTTGTCGATGAGCGTCTGGAAGCCGTTTGCCACATACGGCGGCAAAAACAATGCCCGGTGGTTATCGGCGCTCAGTTCCACCTTCACGTGCTTGCCGTAGGTCCCCGACTCGGGACGGGAGTCAACGGCCACGTCAACAATGGCGCCTCGGGTGCAGCGAACCAGCTTGGCCTGGGCGTGGGGCGGCTTTTGCCGGTGCAGCCCCCGCAGGGTGCCCCGCGCATAGTTATAGGAGATGTTCGTCTGCGCCACGGTGGAATTCAGTCCGTAGTCCGAAAATTCGTCGGCACAGAACGCACGTGAGAAGAAGCCACGATGATCGCGGTGGGTTTCGATGTCGACGATCGTCACTCCCGCTACCGCTGTAGGCGTGTACTTCACTCAAGCTCCCCTTCCAGAACGTGCGCTCGTCGACCTGCCTGGTCTCGAGCGGGGCCTCGATGTGTTTGAGCCGGATGTTCCGGGCTGATTGGCCGGGACCGTCGACAACGGTGTCGTACGAGACAAACTAGCCATCGACATAAGTAGCGATTATACAGTCAGAACGACTGAATAATCCAGCGGTAAATACCGGGAGTACTGTCGATCTGCGGAGCCATCTCGGTGGGCAAGGCCTGCAGTAGCGGGGACGATGAGTCAGGCCCCTTGGCGTCCAACCACTCGGGTCCGGCTTTTGTCGGTCGCGGCCGCGGTGAGGCGGTGGACCGCCTGAACTAACTCGTCGACATCGTCCGTCGTCGTCGCAAAGGAGGTGACGAAGCGCACGACGCTCGGTTCCCAACGGCCGTGGTAAAAATCGAAACCCTCGTCGATAAGTTCGTTGATGACCTGCTGTGGCAGGTGGCAAAAGAGGATGTTCGCTTGTGGAGTTCCGAGAAGGCCGATGTTGGCAATGGATTGCAGTCCCTCTTCGAGTCGCGCTGCCATGGCATTAGCGTGGCCGGCATTGCGCAGCCACAGATCATCGGTGAGGTAGGCATCGAGTTGCACGGCGGCAAAACGCATCTTGGCGGCGAGTTGACCGGCTCGCTTAGCCCTGAAGCGGAGTTCCCTGGTGATGGAGGAGTCGAAGACGACGATCGCATCGGTGGTTATGGCCCCGTTCTTGGTGGCGCCAAACGACAACATGTCGATGCCAGCCCGCCAGGTCAGTTCGGCGGGGCTGCAGCCCAATGCGGCGACGGAGTTGGCGAACCGAGCGCCGTCCATATGCACGCGCAGGCCCGCGCGCTTTGCAATGGCGGCCAGGTGGCTGATCTCGGTGGGCGTATATACCGCGCCCGTCTCGGTGGCCTGGGTGACGCTCAGCACGGAGGGTTGCACGCTGTGCACGTCTCCGGCCTTGCGGTGTACCGCCGTCTGCAACTCGTCGGTGTCGATCTTGGCGTTGTCACCGCCGAGGACAATGAGTTTGGCACCTCCGGTGAAGAACTCCGGTGCGCCGCATTCGTCGTTGTTGATATGGCTGTCACGGTGGCACAAAACTGCGCCCCACGTCGGTGTCAGGGTGGCCAGGCTCAATGCGTTCGCCGCCGAGCCGCTGGAAACTGGGAGCAAATCGACGTCGCGCTCAAAGATCTCGCTGATGCGATACTGTGCGCTCAAGGTCCAACTGTCGGCTCCATACGGCGGTGCCTGCCCCGGGGCCGCCGCTGCAACAGCTGCGATGATCTGCGGTGCACCGCCGGCGGTGTTGTCGCTGCTGAAACAGCGATACGTCGACGGGTCACGCACTTCACCGCGCATCCCCGCGGATCCGCCCTGGGTTATCCGGTGCGTGTCGCTGCTCGTTCTTGATCCAGGGATTCCAGCATCAACCGTGCCAGCTGCGCTACCTCGGGCAGCTGGAGCAAGGTGGCGTGGTGTCCGGTGAGACGTTCGACCGTCAGAGTCCCGTTGTGAAAGTCGTCCCATCCCAATAGATCCGCCTCCATTTCGGCTGCGCTGTCCTCGCTTACGAACAGCTGAATCGGTACCTCGTGTCCAGGCTGCCGGTATAGGCATGCGATTTCCAGAGCACCGCGCATATCGAAGTCGTTCAGTGATGGTGGTGGCCGCAGCACACTGGGGCCACTTTTAAGTACCCGAAGCAGGGCGTCGGCGTACTTGGTCCACCGCTGACGCAGCGGGAGTTCGCGTAACCGTTCATGCCGCCCACGCAGTGTCAGCTGTGACAGCTGTGCCCGCCGCCGTTCCGTCAACGTCGGTGCCAGAGCATCGAGGATGCTCAGCCAGCTGACTTGCCGGCCGGAATCGACAGCCTGACGGGCAACTTCGTAGGCCACGAGTCCACCCATCGAATAACCCGCCAGCGCAAGTGGGCCTTCCGGCTGCCGGTTTTGGATTATCGAAAAGGCTTGGCTGGCGTGTTGCTCGATGGAAACGGATCGATCGAACCGTCCGTCTGGCTGGTCAGGGATCAGCACATGGACCGGCTGCACGGCACCCCACTGCGCCGCAAAGTGTCTCAGGCTCATCGCCGATGCAGGGTCGGGGAAAATGAAATGCACTGGTGGTGATTCGGAGCTGCTGACTTCGGTTGTGGTTGAGTTGGCTGCTCCGAGCAAAGCGGCAAGCCCTGCAATTGTTCTGCCGCTGTCGACGAACGCCGCCAGCGGCACCGGCACACCGAATGTGCGTTGCGCTTCGAAGATCAGCCGGGCCGCCAGCAGCGAATGACCACCGATGTCAAAGAAGTCGCAGTTGACGTCGGTTACGGGAGTATCCAGCAGAGCAGCCCACAGCTTCGCGACGCGCCTTTCCATATCGGTGCGTGGAGATTGAGCGCCGGCGTGACCTGTTGCCGGCTGCGACGGGGCGGGCAGTGCGGCCTTGTCGAGTTTCCCGCTGGCGGTCGTTGGGAGCGCGCTCAGATGCACGAATGCGCTGGGGACCATATATTCGGGCAGTCGGCACCGTAGCCAATCGCGCGCCTCGGCATGGCTAGGGTGCCCCGACTCGCCCACGATGTATGCGACCAACTGCCGTTCGGCGTTGGGCGTCTGGCGAGCGACTACTGCACAGGATCCCACGTCTGGGTGCTCGCACAGGGTGGACTCGATCTCGCCCGGTTCGATGCGAAAGCCGCGGATCTTGAGCTGGTCGTCGTAGCGGCCTAGGTGTTGTATTCGGCCATCGGGCAAAGCCCTGCCACGATCGCCAGTGCGATAGATGCGTTCGCCCGGTTGGAATGGGTCTTCTCCGAACCGCCGCGCATGCTCGCCTGGCTGGTTGAGATAGCCACGCGCGACACCAGCTCCGCCGACGGCGATTTCACCAGGGACTCCGATCGGTTGGATCCGCCCCCGAGCGTCCAGAATGTATACCCGTACGCCCGGCAATGCAGTTCCCACGGTGATCATGTCGCCGTCGGCCAGCCGAGCGGCTGCAGCGACCACGGTCGTTTCCGTGGGACCCCATGCGTTCCAGACTGCCCGGCATCTCTGCCGGAGCGCTCCGGCAAGCGCATCGCTGAGTGCTTCGCCGGCAGGTACCGCGGTCAGATTCCGATCTCCACTCCAGCCTGCGGCGATGAGCGCCGACCAGGTCGTCGGGGTTGCCATGAGGTAGCTCACGTGGGCATCCGCGATCAGGCGGCACAGTGCTGCGGGGTTCATCGCCTGCTCGCCGGTCGCGAGTACCAGGCGTGCACCGCACGCCAAGGCGCAGAAGATGTCGCCGACCGCCATATCGAAAGTGACGGCGGCTACCGAGAGCACCGTATCGGTTGCCGTGACTCCGAACTCGCGAAACATGCTGTGCATCAGGTTCACGACGTTGCGATGTTCGACGACCACACCCTTGGGACGGCCGGTGGAGCCGGAGGTGTACATCACGTAGGCCAGATCGGCGGGGGATACCGCGACGTGACAATTCGCGGATGGCCAGGATTCGGCGAGGCTGATCACACTCGCTGTGTCGACCGCTATGTCAGTTGGCAGCTGACGATCGACGACAATGATGTTCGCGGCGGCGTCGCTGATGCAGTAGTTGTTCCGGGCGGCCGGCTGGCGAGGATCCAGTGGCAGATACGCCGCACCGGACTTGAGGATCCCGAGCAGTGCCGCCACCAGATCGGGCGTGCGGTCCAGAAGCACGGCCACCACTGTGCCGGGCGCCGCGCCTGTGGCCACCAACCTCGATGCGATCGCAGTCGCGCGGTCGTCCAGTTGGCGATAGGTCAGGGTCGCGCTGCCGACCTGTACGGCTATCGCGTCGGGTGTGCGGTCGACCTGTGAGCTGATGACCTCGTGTATGCACTGCGCTGAGATACCTTGTGGCGCCGCACGGTTCCAGCCCAACTGTCGCCGGCGCTCAGTCGGGGTAACCAGATCGTGTTCGTCCATCGGTATTCCGGGCGCTGCCGCGACGACATCGAGCAATCGGCACAGGTGCCGTGCCATCTCATGCGCCGTCTCTCGGTCGAACAAATCGGTGCTGAAAAAGAACCGTCCTACGATTCGTCCCTCGGGCCGTTCGTCCAGCTCGATACTGATGTCGAACTTCGCCGATCCCACCGCGTCGCTAACATCGGATTCCATCAAATGCAGGGTCCAGTCATCCGCCTCGGGCGTCGACGGCGGCTCAAATGCCAATGCCGTTTGAAATAGCGGATTCTGGCGTGGATCTCGCGGTATGCCAAGGCCGGCTACCAAAGTCTCGAAGGGCACTACGTCGCCGAGCGCCTCGATGACCACGCGGCCGATCCGGTCTACCAGCGCAGCGAACGACTCCTGGCCCGACACGTCGCAACGCACGACCACTGGGGTGACACCGTAGCCGGCCACCTCCAGCAGATCGCTGCGGTGGCGCAGGTCATGCGGAGTGCCGAAGATGACCTCGGCGGACTCGGTGTAGAGATGCAGCCACCAGGCGTAGGCGGCGGCCAACGCGTGGAAAAGGGTGCCGCCCGCGTTTCGGGTCGCGCGACGCAGTCCATCCACGGTGGCTTGTTCGATCGTCAGCGGGATCGTGCCCCCGGCAAACTTCTGATGTGGCGGTCGGGGGTGATCGAACGGCAGCTGAGTCGGCGTGCTGCCGGCGAGCCGGGTGCGCCAGCGCGCGATTCGGGCGGCTATCTCAGGGCCGCCGACCCAATCGAGTTCCCAGGTGGTGTAGTCGGCGTATTGCGCCTGCGGGGCGGCCAGCCACGACGGCATGCCCGTGGCGTAGCTGCTGTACAGGGCCACCAGGTCGGGAAATACGACTCGATTCAGAGTTGTGCCGTCGAAAATCAGATGGTGTAGGCCGAGATAGAGCCGATGGTCGTCCTCGGCGATGTGGATCAATCGTGGACGGATCAGTGGTCCCTGTGTGAGGTCGTATGGGCGCAGGGTCTCCGCGGCGGCGATCTCGACTGCGCGGCGGTGGGCCTCCTCGCGGCTTAGGCCAGACAAATCAGTAACGGCCAGTTCGACTTTCGCCGGATCCCGCACAATCTGGTGAGGCACACCGTCGACATAGTCAAACGTCGTTCGCCACGCCTGGTGTCGGCTGACGACTTCAGTGAGCGCCTGTTGCAGCGCATCCACATCGAGCACACCGGCCTTATGGATGGTGATCAGCTCGTTATAGACGGGCGACTCCGGTGCGAGTTGGCTCAAGTACCACAGTTGGGCCTGCGAAACCGAAAGCGGCAGCGGGCCGGACGGCCTCCGTGAAATGATCGCGCGCGGTCCGGCCACCTTGCCGGAACCGGCCGCCTGGACTCGTTGTTCGAAGAGCGCGTGACGGATTTGGGTGAGGCGGGCGGCGTCATCCGCGGTGGCGGTCATATCCGCCACCGGATCGCCAGCCGAACCGGCTCAGCTGGCTGCTGGTGGGTGTCATCGTTTGAACCTGCATCCGCGCATTGTTCGGTCAAGTCTGTCGTCGTAACGACTTGGGACAACTCGTCGACGCTCATCGCGTCGATGTTGGCCATCACCAACCGTTCAACCTCGGCGGCCATCGCAGACACCGTGGGATTCTCGAAGATTGACCACAGTGGTACCTCGACGCCGAACGCTTCCCCGATTTCGATGGACAGCTGGAGGGCCGCCTCGTAGGTAGTGATCAGCTTGTTGTAGGCGGGTAAGTCCGGTGCGAGTTGGCGCAAGTAATCGGATGCGGTGAGTGCCGGACGCGCGTGCGGTTCGGTTGTTGGGGTCGAGGTGACCGCCCGGAGTGGTTGTTCGAAGAGCGCGCGGCGCAGTCGAGGAACGTCGGCGGCATCGTCGGTTGCCCTGGTCATGCTCGCCACCGGATCGGCAGGGTGGCCAGCCCACGAAGCCCCAAATTCGCGCGCCATTGGGGTGCATCGTCGACCAACTCGAGATCGGGCAGGCGGGTTAGCAGGACATCGAACGCGATCTGGCCCTCGATGCGGGCCAGCGGCGCGCCGAAGCAGAAATGCGGGCCCCACGCGAACGCCAGATGGCGATTGTCCTGGCGGGCCAGGTCGAGCCGATCAGGATCCGCAAAGCGCTCAGGGTCCCGGTTGGCAGCGCCCATCACGGCGATGACCGCTTGGCCCTGCTGGATCGGCTGGCCGCCCAACACAAGGTCTGCGGGCGCGATCCGCGCGGTGTGCTGACTGGGGCTTTCGTAGCGCAGCAACTCCTCGACGGCCACCGGCAGCATGGCCGGGTCATCGCGCAACTGCTCCACTGCCGTCGGGTGGCGCAGCACCGTCAGTAGCCCATTGCCGATCAGGTTGGTGGTCGTTTCCTGGCCACCCACCATCGTCACAATCGTGTTGGCGATGACCTCGTCGTCGGTAAGCCGGTCGCCGTCGACCCGGGCCTGGCTCAACGCGCCGATCAGGCCGTCGGCGGGCGCAGCAGAGTGCCGTGCCAGCGCGTCGCGGAAGTACCCGGTCATGTCTGAGACCGTCTGCACTACACCGTCGATGCCATCCGGGTTGTGCTGGAAGTTGCCAAGCATCTGCGCAAACGACTGAGACCAGTCTTTGAGCAGCTCGTGGTCTTTTGTTGGTACGCCAAGCATT
Organism: Mycobacterium sp. NGS51; assembly: GCF_059812525.1. NCBI lineage: Bacteria > Bacillati > Actinomycetota > Actinomycetes > Mycobacteriales > Mycobacteriaceae > Mycobacterium > Mycobacterium sp. NGS51. The sequence continues at coordinate 204,219 of NZ_JCALCV010000002.1, read as the reverse complement.
TCGGCGGTGACAATCGCTGGCAGCGGGTTGGCGAAGTCACTCATCACGTCCATCTGGCCGCGTGCGAAGACCCGGTCGATCAGGTCGTTGGCAATATCGCGGATATGGCTGCGCAGCAGCTCTACCCGCCGGGCGGTGAATGCGGTCGAGGCCAGCCCGCGCACCCGGCGATGCTGGGGGGCGTCCATGAACAGCATTTGTTTGACCATGACCTGGGCCACCGGTGCCATTCGCTGCATGCCGAGTTCGGTCAGCTTCTCGGGAGTGGGTGTCCGGTCCGCGTGGAATCGTCCGAGCACCTCGGCGACGTGGTCGTAGCGCGTGACTACCCATGCGTGCAGGAAACGGTCCCACAGCACCGGCGACTCTTGGCGCAGCCGCGCGTACAACGGATACGGGTCGGCAAGGACCTCGGGGTCGAGTAGATGAAACAGGCTCAGCGGGGAGCTGGTGCGTGTCGTCATCGTTTCGGGTCTCCTTCGTCCTGTGGTAACTCAGTTCCGGCTGGCGCAGCGGCCCGGACCAACTCATCGGCACTCATGGCCTCGATGTCGGCCATCAGCAGCCGTTCAACCTCGACGGCCATGTCGGCTACCGTCGGATTTTCGAAGACCGACCGCAGCGGTACCTCGACGTTGAACGTTTCCCCGATCCGGATGGACAGCTGCGCGCCCAGCATCGAGTGACCGCCGAGAGCGAAGAAGTCTTCATCGATTCCAACCCCGGGCAGCCAGAGCCGCTCGGCCACGATCTCGGCCAATATGCGCTCCAGATCATTGCGGGGCGATACCAGGTTCCCGCGGCCAGAGATCTGAGACCCGAGTTCGCGCAGCAGCTTACGGTCGATCTTGCCGTTCGCATTGGTGGGAAGCTCCGCCAATACAGTGCAGTCAGCCGGAACCATGTGAGGAGGCAGCCGCTTTGACAGATACTCGCGCAACTCCGCGGTTGCGGGCGTACGTCCCGCTGCGCCGACGACATAGGCACTGAGCCGCTGGTCGCCGTTGTTACCAACGGCCACGACTGCGCTGGTGTAGACCTTCGGGTGCTGGTCGAGCACAGCGGCGATCTCGCCGAGTTCTATCCGCAGGCCCCGGATGTGCACCTGCTCGTCGAGTCGGCCCAGGTGGACCAGTTGACCGTCGGCACGCAGTCGCACCAAATCGCCAGTGCGGTAACAGCGGTGACCCGCGCCGTTGACGAAGAATTTGGCCCGATTGAGATCTGGATGTCCCAGGTAACCGCGAGCGACCGAGACACCGCCGATGACGAGTTCACCGGCGATGTCGGGCGGAAGGGGCCGGCCGTCGGGGTCGACTACGGTCAGCTCTACCCCGGGGATAGCCGCACCGAGCGTTGGCAGTTCCGAGCACCCACCCGCTGCATCGGCAGGCGCGACGGTGCCTGATGTCGATACCACCGTGGCTTCCGAAACGCCGTAGTTGTTGACCAGCCGGAACGGCAAACCTGCTTGCGGGCGCCGGAGCAGCAGGTCGCCGCCGGTAAGCAGGAGTCGCAACGGGGCAGTGGCGGGCCAGTCGAGCGCAATGACCGCTTCGCACAGCGGTGTCGGCAGAAATGTCGTCGTAATACGTTCGGCCAGCAGCCAGTCACGCAATGCGATGGGATCGGTTTTCACAGTCTCCGGTGGGACGTGCAGCGATGCGCCAGCGGCCAGGCACGGCCAGATCTCCCACACGGCTGCGTCGAATCCAGGACTCGATATCAATGCGCATCGGTCCGATTCGCTGATATCGAACGCCTTCTGGTGCCAATCGACGAGGTTTGAGAGGCCGGCGTGCTCGATGATGACGCCTTTCGGGCGGCCGGTGGAACCAGAGGTGTACACGACGTAAGCCGGATCTGTGGTCGCGACCGTTACCGGAGCTGAAAGTGCCAAGGAGGCAGGTTGCATCGGCTCTATGGCGCGGGCCGCAGCAAATCGCCCGGCGACACCCGTTTTTGCCACCAGAAGTTGTACACCCGAGTCGGTCAACATGAATTCGAGCCGGTCGTCGGGATAATCCGGGTCCAGTGCTACGTAACAGCAACCGGCAGCGAGTACCCCCAGCGCCCCAACTATCAGCTCGGTCGACCGAGGTAAGCACAGCCCAACCGGATCGCCCGGGCGCACGCCGGCTACATTCAGCTGCCCTGCCAAAGCGAGCGCCCGCAGCCACAGCTGGTCGTACGACAGATCACCGTCTGGTGACGTCAACGCGTTAGCAGCCGGCCACTTGCGGACGGCTTTTTCCACCCGCGCGACTACTTGCGTCTCGACAGCGCTCATGCAACGCGTCTCCGACATCTCTGGCGGCGGTGATGTCGTCACGAACGACATGTGCTCCTCCTAATGGAAGCAGGCCCGCCCCGGAGAGGGCCGCGGGTTGCGTGGCGCCGGCGATGTCGCCGTGTATACCGAGCATACACCATAGAGCTTCAAGCCATACCATTCGACTTAACATGACCGCTAAGCGGGGATACGGTTTGTCTGCGGGCGCAGCAGACAGCGGGCCGGGTGTCGGCCTGAGAACATGGAGGGGGACGCGGTTCTGTGTAGAAGCGCGTCGACGAGGCGAGTCAGACTGTCAGATTCGAGACCGGTTTTGCGCGAACCGCCACCAGCGACTTCACCATGCCGGCGAACCGTTCGTACCAAATCGTCGAGTCGGGAAAGTACATGCGCATCTGTTCGATACACATCAGGTCGATTTCGTTGACCTGCGCTTCGGCCTCGGCGCGCGTGTAAGTCTTGACATGGCCGCGGTTCCACCTCTGCGACACCATGATTCGCGCACTGTAGGGCAGCCATTGGAAACCCGGGAACAACCAATGTGGTTCGATCGGGAAGTAGCGGTACGGGGTCTGCACCCAGTGTTGGTCGGCGCAGTGGTGCATATTGTCTACGAGTCGTTGTCGCTGCACGTGCCCGCCGACATGCTCAAGCAGCGAATTTGAGTACACCAGATCGAATTTCTCGTGCCGTAGCCAGTCGGGAAGTTCGCAGGCGTTTGCCCGCACCACCGTCAGCGCTGGATCGTCGCTCTCCAGCGGCGACAAGTTGACGACCGTCAACGCGGCTGGGCGGACTGGTGCGAGTTGCCACGACATGGGGGTGCCGCCGAGATCCAGCACGCGCATTTCGCAGATTTCTGGAAACACCGTGGAAAAGTGCGCCCAGCGGCGCGCACGCGCACGCCCGGACAGCGAAGTCGGGGCGTCAACGTCGGTGACACGATCCCTCAGCGTCTTGGCCATTAGCGAGTCACCCCTCCGGTCTGTCTACTTCTCTGCGAATGCACGAGTTACTACAAAAGCAGTTGCGGTCTGCCAGTTGCAATGACGGGTCCAGTGGATCGTCCGAGAGCCGCATAACCCGGGCGGGCACTCCGGCGACGTCGACGCCGCTGGGTACGTCCTTCGTCACGACCGCGCCGGCGTGAACGCGGGCCCGGTCGCCGATAGTCGCGCCGAGGACCACTGCATGCGGTCCGATGAAGACGTCATTGCCGATCACCGGGTATCGGCCGCCCGCCTCCCCGATCGTCACCAACTGGTGAATCGAACACCGAGCACCGACCTTGGCGCGGTAGTGGATTCCCGCGCAATGGGGATGAAGGAGCCGGAGGCCGGGACCGCAGACATTGCGTGGGATAACGAGAATAAGCCGTTCACCAAGCAGTTTGACGCGCATGAGGTACCAACCGAACATGACGCGTCCGACTGGGTCGTGCCGCACGTTGCCCCAGTATTCGGCTCTGCGCAGCAGGCGTTGGAAGTGCAACGCGCGTTGGGTTAACCGGTAGTGCAGTCGCCAGCGATCCAGCTTGTGCGCGGCGAGGTCGGCCGCCAAGTACTCGTGGAAGCGTTGCTTCGAGTCGATCACCGTTTCATCGTTTCCTGGCTGGCTGTTAGTCGGTACCGCGCTGGTTTCAATTGCACGACATTGCACGACATTGCACGACGACCCGCGTCAACCCTTTGACCTTGACGCCGGCGGCTCGATTGACCCACGGACGCGCAAGGGCGGCACGATCCGGGCCGGCACGCCCATGGCGTCGGCGCCGCTCGGCACGTCTTTCGTCACCACGGCGCCGGCGTGCACGAACACCCGATCGCCCAGAGTCGCGCCGAGGATCACCGCGCTCGGTCCAATGAAGACGTCGTCACCGATCACCGGGTAGCGTTCTCCGGCTTCCCCGATCGTCACGCCCTGGTGGATCCGGCAGCGCGCACCGATCGTGGCGCGGTAGTGGATCACCACGAATCCCGGGTGCGCAATCGAAAGCCCAGGACCGCACACATTGCGCGGAATAACGAAACCGAGCCATTGACCGACTGTCCTGGCGCGAATGCGAAACCAAATGAACAACAAGCGGCCAATCGGGTCGCGCCGCACGTTGCCCCAGTATTCGGACCTGCGCAGCAGGCGCTGAAAGTGCAATGGTCGTTGAGTCCATCGATGGTGCGGTCGCCAGCGCTCCAAGCCGTATGCCACAAGGTCAGCCCCCAGATACTCGCGGAGGCGTTGCTTCGAGTCGATCACCGGCACCCGCTGTCGCAGCGGGTTAGCCGGCGAGTGCGGATCTGCAGCGTCGCAAAGACTATGACCACGAGTTGACGGCACCGGTAGCTCCTACCCTTCAGCAGTGCTCAATGAGTCATTAGGTAGTTGCTCCAGCGGCACCACCAACGGTTCGTGGTCAACAAGCGCTCTAGTCGGCACAGTCATCGGCGGCCGCCGCGAAGGCGCGGGCATACTGGCGCGGACCGCCGCCAGTTGACGGCCGGTAAGGCGATTCAACCCGCGCCATACATCCCGCGCCAGCCGGTCGGCGCTGTGGTAGCGCACCCATGCTGAGACCTCGGTCTGGCCGCGGTGGCGGCTCAGGCGAATCGTCACCGCGGTGGCATCGGTATCTGCTGACCACAACTGATCCAGCATTTTCGAGGTAATGTCCTGGGGCGAGACCCAGAAACTGGTCGCATATCCGTTGAAGTGTTTCAAGTGTCGCCAGCCCGGCCGGTGTCCCGTCGGTTGCAAGCCGGCCAACGCGACGGTGTCCACCTCGGCGAGTTCGGCCCCGGTCAATGGTCGCGCCGCGAGGTGCCTCCCATTGAGACCGTCGGCGAGTCGTTCGGTGGCCGCCGCCAGCGTCGAGGCCAGCGAGTCGCGCGCCGCCACCCCGGCAACATTGCGTTGGGGATCCATCCGCAACACCAGCCATGTGCTGAGCTGATCGGCTACCGTACCGCTTTCGGGTCGGAAATCATCCGGCGCAGGGACATTGGCGACGTCCGAAATCGCTCGGGTTCGCACCGACAGGATGTCGATACCGTCGAGACGTACATCGAACTGGCGAAGGCCCGCGGCGACGCCCACCACTGACAAGGTGGCCGGTGACGCCGGCGGCCGTCCTGGCTGTCCGTCTGTTAGCGCGTCAACCGCGACCACGGCTACTAGCAGACCCCGGTATTCGCGGATGCCGGTCACCTCGCGGCCAAAGCGCCGTTGATGATCGACCGCGGGCGTGCAGCCGACAGCCAACGACGCCTCGGTGTCAGCGGACCAATCCCAAATCCATCCGGCCAAAGCCGAGGGGAAAGTGACCCCTCGATAAGTGACCACAGCCATGGTTGTCGCCACCGCAGCGATCCCGACACCCACCCACCAAGCGATATCGCCGGTCTGCCACGCCTCGGCGCAACGACTGGCTGTAACTAGCACCGCTATGTCGATCAGGAGGACCGCCGTGAGCCGAGCCCACGACAGCCCCAGTCCAAACGGGAATTGCGCCTTCATGGGCGCCGCCGTGTCGGTCGCCGCCTCATCACCGCATCCGGACCCGACACGTCGGTAATGTCAGCCACCTCAACTTTTCGGAGATCCAAATCACCTCTTTCGGCCTTAACCGGACTAAACCGTTGAGCTGTTGAGCAGAAGGTGACGTTAACGGTAGGCGCTGACGCCCAATGCAGGGCGGGATGTCGCGAATACCCACTGACACATGCAATTTCGGAGCCACGGTGCGGGTGGTCTGTTGTTCCATCGCTACTCTCGTATGTCGGCGGACGCCGGTGGCGGCGGCACGCGGCAGCGCACCGGGGCCCCGGTGCGCTGCCGCGTTTGGGGCTGGCTATTAGGCCCAGCTGGAGCCGACGGCGGAGTCGGTGGAGGCCATGTTGTTGCCGGCGGTTTGGACTTTTTGGCCGTGGGTGTTGGCTTGTTCGTAGATGACTTGGAAGTTGCGGCCCAGTTGGGTGATGAATTCCTGGCAGGCCACTGAGCCCGCGCCGCCCCAAAAGTCGCCGGCGGCAAGCACATCGCGGATGATGGCCTGGTGTTCGGCTTCTAGGGAGGCGGCCTGGGCGCGGATCAGCGCGCCGTGGGCATCGACGTCACCGAATTGGTAGTTGATGGTCATCGCGGGTTCTCCTAGCTGCTCAGGATCTGCTGGGACGCTTGTTCTTGCTGCTCGTAGTTGTTGGCGTCGCGGATCAGCCCGTCGCGCACGCCGTGGAGCATGTTGACGATGTTGCGAAACGCGGTGTTCATCTGGCCCATGGTGTCGTGCGAGGTCAGCTGAGCGGTTCCGCTCCAGCCGGCCCCGGCGATGTTTTGGGACGAGGCCCACATCTTGCGGGCTTCGTCTTCGACGGTCTGGGCGTGCACATCAAAACGGCCGGCCATGTCGCGCATGGCGTGCGGGTCGGTCATAAACCGGGTCGTCATTTTGTCTCCTTAACTATGTTTGTTTCCTGTTCATGGCTGATTATTGCGAGCAGAAGGGCGGTGTCATGCAGGCGCGGGCTCCTGTCCGTTGACCGGTACGTATACGATCGCCGGCCGGTATCCGGGGGGAGCGTGTCCATTCGTCGGGTGCCCGACCGGCACCGGATATGCCGGCCTTGGTGGGGCATCCGGCCCCGTCGCGTATCCAGCGGCAGGTGGGCGCGACATCACTTTAGGACGTGACCCGTACTTGACCGCAGCTGCGCCCGCGCCGGCCGCGGCGCCTACCCCTGCGGCCCGCGGTAGCCCGCCCATGAAGAGTGGTGGCACACCTGCCCCAACGCCAAGGTCGGCGGCGGCCGGCAACGCCAACGGCAACTCCGTGGGCGCCAGCATCTGCAGCGGAGGAGCCGCGGCCCAGCCCCAACTCGGCGGGACTGACAACCCCCCGACCGAGGCCGCCTCGCCGAGTCCGCCCCAGGCTCCCAAGCTTGAGCCCCACGCACCCTCGGCCCCCCATGCGCCTTCGGCGGCGGCCGCCCCCTCTATTGCCGCTCCCTCCGCCGCCCCCTCGAATCCCTCAGCTGCGACTGCGGGCGGGAGGGTCTCTAGCTGCGACATAATGGGCGTGAGGGCGTTGGACGCCATAAACAACCCGAAAAACCCTGGGAGATAGGCATACTCGCTGACCATCGACTGCATGAGGCTCCCCGAATCGATCCCCCCGAAGGGTCCGGTCGTGGTCGCCCCAGTCGAAGGCCCACTCAGGAACCCTGACAGTCCGGAACCGGGCGACACGGACGAACCTGGCGATGCGAGGCTTTGCAGCACGTTCGGGATCAGCTGCGATGACAGCGAGATTGGCGCGGTTCCCGCGGAGTTGCCCGCAGCCTGGTTTACCGTAGCGGTCTGACTGGCCGCCCCAGCCGCATTAGTAGTCGCCGGCGGCGGCGTCAGCGCTGACAACGTCGACGCGGCCGCCGAATTCGCGGCGTAACCGTACATCGCCACGGCGTCCTGGGCCCACATTTGGGCATACTGCGCCTCGTTGGCTGCGATCGCCGGTGTGTTCTGCCCGAATAAGTTCGTGGCGACCAGCGCAGCCAACTGAACGCGATTGGCGGCAATCACCGGCGGTGGGACTGTCATCGCGAACGCCGTGTAGTACGCACTGGCAGCGGCGCGGGCCTGCATTGCCGTCTGTTCGGCCTGGGACGCGGTCGCGCTCATCCAACTGGCGTACGGAGCGGCGGCAGCTGCCATCGACGTCGACGCCGGGCCCTGCCACGACTCGCTGATCAGCCCTGAGATCACCGACTGGTACGAGGAGGCGACGGATTGCAGCTCAGCGGCCAGGCCATCCCAGCCCGCAGCAGCGGCCAGCATCGGCCCTCCGCCCGCGCCGGCATACATTCTGGCGGAATTGATTTCCGGCGGCAACGCCCCAAAATCGAACATGGTGTCCTGCTAGCCGGTCGCGACGGCATTTGCCGCCTCGGTGGCCGCGTACGACCCGGCACTCGTCCCCAGAGTGCTCACGAACATCTCGTGAATGGCCGCTGCTTGAGCACTGAGCTCCTGGTAGAGCGCCGCATGGGTGGCGAATTGCGCGGCAGTCAGCGCCGAGACCTCGTCAGCGGCTGCCGGAACAACCCCCGTGGTGGGGCCCGCCGACGCAGCGTTCTGAGCGGTCATCGCCACGCCGACGCCCTGCAAATTGCCGGCTGCTGCTGTCAATGCTTCGGGATGTGTAGTCACGAATGACATGTGCTTCTCCTCACGTCGACGAACTTTCGCGGCAGGGAGATCGCTGTGGCAGAGCCCCGTAGAGAGGGCGGTCGCTGCTTCAGCGGTCCAACAAACCGCAAACCCGTGTCAGCGAGATTCTACATACTTTTAGGATGATGTGAAGCCTTCCGCAAAACTGCTAGTATCGAGGTGGCTGATTAGCAGGGTGCGGTGCGCCTACAACCATGGATCAGGGACCGGCTGCTAGTCTCAACGTGACGCGGCACCAGAGCCCCGACGGACCGCGGCAGTTGATTACCACGCACGGCGGGAGTTGTGCGAATTGGATGCCAGGAAGACGATTGCCAGCGTGAATCCGGCCATAGCCTCGTCCCAGCGCCGATCCCGACCTATACCGGGGCAGCCAGTCATGACCACCCGGGTCCGGGTAGCGCGGATACAACAGATGTCCCGCGGGGGATGTGGCCCGATGCTCGATGCCCTTGGTGCGGCCCGGCGGACAACGATTGGGACCGCGGCGCGCGGCCCGCTGCCGCCACGATGCGCTGACGATCGCCTACGGCCAGCCCACGCCCACTTGGGGATTCGATGATGGCCGACCCGACCGATAGGCGTGCAGATACGACGCGGGAACAGATCCTGCGCGCCGCCGCACATCAGTTCGCCAAGCGACCCTACTATCTGGTAGGCCTCGACGACATCCTTGCCGAAGCGCAATTGACCAAGGGCGCAATGTATTTCCATTTTCGCTCGAAGCATGCGCTTGCTTTGGCCATCATCGAGAATCAGACCACGACGTCGACTGCCGCAGTTCAGGATCTACTCACCAAGAAGCTTTCCGGTTTGGAAACCCTTATCGACTTCTCCTACCAGTTGGCTATCGCCGACATCACGCAAGACGTGGCCAGAGCGGGACTGCATCTGCTCGAGTCGGTTGGCCGAACTGAAGGGTTGCAGGCAAAGCTACTCGGTGAGTGGATTCAAACCGTCGCGTTGATCGTGCAGCGCGCTATCGCCGAAGGCGACATTCTCGAAGAGTGTGATGCAAACAGCACTGCACGCCAGCTTGTTTCGTTATATATGGGGCTTCGCCAGACCAGCGACCTGGACAAACCGGACCGGTTTCTGACCGCCTTCGAGGCTAGTTGGTCCCTGCTGTTGCGCGGGATCCTGCCACCGGACCGGATCACTTATTTCACAGAATTCGTCAAGCGACGCACGGCACTCGCAATCAGGACCGCCTCGCGTCCCTGAATTCCAGATCCAAAGTTTAGATAAGTCAACGGAATCCGAAAGGCGCAAGACGATGGCACGTCAGGTTCGGTCGGAGACCACCCGACGAAAGATTCTGGATGCGGCTATCGACGTGTTCAACGAAGTCGGTTACGCGGCGGCCGAACGTGGCGAGATCATTCAGCGGGCGGGAATGACCAAGGGTGCCTTGTATCACCACTTCGATTCGATGGAATCGCTGGCCTCGGCCATCATCGACGAAGGCTCCAGTATCGTCCTCGACAGGTTTCGTAATATGTGCGAATCACCGTCGCCAGCGCTAGAAAACATGATCCACGGCATGTTCACGGTGGCGGATCTCTTGGCTGCCGACAAGTTGGCTCGGGCAGCTGAGCAACTCACCGTTGCATTAGCGGAGTTCAACGACACGGCCGCAGGTGTCTTCGCCAGTTGGTTGGCGGCAATGACCGCGCAGGCCGAACAGGCTGTCGTCGAGGGCGACCTACGCGCTGACATCGATCCAGACATCGTCGGCGAGGCGCTGGCCGCCGCAATGTTCGGCACCCAGTTGCTCTCACGAGCCAGCCACGGCGACCACATCGGCCGGCTTAGTCGGATATGGGAACTCATGCTTCCCGCTATCGTGACTGACGCATCGCTGCCGTATGTCCGCGAGTTCCTTGGACGCGAAGCCTTACGTCATCTCCAGCCAACTTTGTCGCTGGAGTGACACCTTCCGTGTCAACTGCGACGACAAAACCGCCTGAGGTCGAGACGAAACCTTGCGGCGCGACTACAGGGTCTTAGCGTTCGTCAGTCCACAGCTGCGCTGTCAGATCTTGAAATGTCGCAAGCGCGATCTGATCATCGCAACGCCTCAACGCCGACCTGCTCATGAGTGCGCGCACGCTCGAGCCGTCCTTGTGCGCCAATTCGACAACCATATTTGCGAGGGCGTGGAACACCGAGAGCACGGACTCGTCGAGGGGAGCGGTGTGGAAGATTTGATGGAATTTCAGAGCCAGCACCTCGTCGGCAGTGCGGCCCACCATCTCGGCAAACGCCGTATTCGCGAAAGGCATCGTGCCATCCTGAGCAATGGCAAGCACCGGTACTGGGAGTCGCTCCAAGACGAGTAGAGCGGGCAACTGCTGCAGGGTGGCTATAGGTGATTCGCCGGGCTGTCCGTCTCGTCGTCGCTCCACCCCACGATTATCCGCCATGTTCGAATGGTTGGTCATCACCGAAGTGTGACCGTTCCGCGCGCCGGCAAACCCCGCAAGCGTTCGTGTAGCCATAGCTGCTCGCTTACCTCCTGGCAAATCCGGGGGGAAGTATATCATACCCTTAGGATGTATCGTAAGCGATAATCAAACCTGTGGTATGTGTGTCAAATACGGCGGCCGCCACGCCGACCGGGCCGCTGACCGCAAGGAACATCGCTACGAGCCTCAGGCGACGGGGTCAATGGCGATCCTGAAGGATGCCTTCGATGTTGCGTTCGGCGAGCGCAGTGATGGACATGAACGGATTACACCCGAGGTAACCGGGTAACAGCGACGCGTCATTGACAAACAGGTTGTTGTATCCCTTGACCCGCCCGTAACTGTCGGTGGCGGCACCGCGAACGCATCCGCCCATAGGGTGAACTGTGTTCGGCGCGAAGACATTTCCTTCGAATATGTCGTCGCGATAGTCTACGCCGTTGGCGTAAGTTATCTTGTCGAAAACCGCCTGCGCCTTTGCGCGCAAGTGCTCGGTATGTCCTTCCGGCCAGTCGATGGTGATCGAGTCCGAACGCCGGTCGTAACTGATGTCGGCACGATCACCGGTCTTCACCATCACGTAATAGCCAAGCGTGAATGTCTCAACCGGCAACGGAAGTGAAAACATACTCGCGTACACCGGATTATTTGGGTCGTTGCGGCCGTCGAGGTTGATCATTCCCATCAGGGACTGCTCAGTCCCCGCGGGGTCGCTCTCATTCAGCGTGTGAGCGACCATGATGTCGCCATTATTCCCGTATCCACGGCCGACTTCGTCGCTCAGGTTCGGGAGTGTCCCGGTCTCACGCGCCCTCAATAAGAGCTTGGTGGTTCCGATGACTCCGCCAGCGAGGTACAGCTGATCACAACCAAATTCGTCACGCGCGACCTCATTGCCCCAACGGTCGATCTCCCGGGTAGATAGCACGTACTCACCGGAAGGTTCGCGCCGGATGTCGGTTACCTCGGTGAGGGGTTTCAGGCTGACGTTCCCGGTCGCCAGCGCATCACCGATATATGTCTGATCGACGCTGCCGAACCGTCCGTTGTTATTCCCGTACTGCTGCTCGAGTGCGAGCGCTGAACGTTCGACCTGGTTTGCTTCCTCGTATTTGATGTAGGGAAAGGAGAAGGCGCTGCCGTTGTAATCGACGGGGTATCCAGCTGCCGCTGCATACTGACGGCCGACTCGTGCGTATTGAAAACACGGCGTCTCCTCGAACCACCGCATGTCTCGATAGTTGATCAGCAGCTCATCCCGGGCACGTTGCATATACTTTCCAAGGAAGTCGGCCGGTTCGATGTCGGGGAAGCTTTCCCGGACCTGGTCTGGGGTGGGAATGGCAGCGATGGCCGCGTTGATCATCGAGCCGCCCCCAACGGCGATGCCGCGAAATACGTTGTGCGAGCCGTGCACGACTTTGTCACAGATGCCCGCCTGCACCGGCTGGGGCGACGGCACGTGCTCGGCTACCGAGTTGATTGAAACCCCTTGAAACGAGGGAACCAGACTCGGCGGATGTGGAGTGAACCAGCCCGCGCGAGTGTCCGGCGGCAGCATCTTCGAAAAGCGTTTGCCGTCTTCGTCACGGGTGCTCCAAAGCCTGCCCTTCTCCAAAATCAAGGTTTCAACGCCGGCCTGCCCAAGTCGCAGGGCCGACACCCCGCCGCCGTAGCCGCTACCCACGACTATCGCCGCATAATGCCAGCGAGTAGCGGATCGTTTGCGGTTGGTTTCAAGGCGGACGATTCCGGTCCCGGCGGCTGACGCGGCAGCCAGGGCAGCGGTGCCCAGAAAGCGTCGTCGCGAGAGAGCCATCGTGCCCCTTTTTGTCGTATTCGATTTTCTGCACTGGGACGGTCAGCCGCGTTCGCCGGTCAGCTCCAACACCGCCCATCCGGGGAACGCGCCAACTCTGTCCCTATTATTTACCACAGATCGGACGATCAGTATCGAATGCTGCTGTATACATGGTAGTAAGTCCGTGATAGCCTGCAGAAGGAGCGGATCAGACTTCAGTAACAGGGATTCAGCGCATGCCCATCACAGACTCGACCGCGGACCAGGTACGCGGGATCGACATCGGGCGGCCAGATTGGTCGGAACCTGCACGTGTTTACCGACCGCGCTCTGTTCCGGGCTGGCGCGACCCGAAGCGGTACTTGTGGTTACTTGGATCGATCGTCCCGGGCTTTGTCGCCGCATCCTGGTTCGTCGTGCGCGTCAGCGACCTCGCTGTGTTCTGGTGGTTTGCCCCGATCGTGACGTTTGTGATCATTCCTGTGCTCGACCACATCATCGGGCCGGATGCGGAGAATCCGCCGGACAGCGTTCTCGCACAGTTGGAGGACGACCGTTTTTACCGGTGGGCCACTTATCTCTACCTGCCTAGTCAATACCTTTCCGTAGTGTTCGCCTGTTGGTTGTGGAGTGGCGGTGGGTGGCTCACCATGACTGTCGTCGACAAACTGGGGCTGATGGCGACCGTCGGAATAATCGGCGGCGTCGCGATCAACGTCGCACACGAGTTGGGGCACAAACGACCACAAGCGGAAAAGCGGCTCAGCAAGCTGGCGCTCACGCAGAGCTGTTACGGACATTTCTTCGTCGAGCACAACCGCGGACACCACGTGAGGGTCGCAACCGCCGACGATCCGGCCAGCTCGCGAATGGGTGAAAGCCTGTATTCGTTCATCCCACGGTCTGTGACGGGCGGCTTCCGTTCGGCCTGGAGGATCGAAGGCCAACGCCTCGCGCGCGGGGGGAAGTCTCGCTGGAGACTTGAGAATGACGTGCTCAGCGCATCGTTGATGAGCCTCGCGCTATTCACCGGGCTCGCAGTATGGTTCGGCGTCGTCGTTCTGCCGTGGCTGATCGGTCAGGCGATAATCGGCTTCTGTCTGCTCGAAGCCGTCAACTACATGGAACACTATGGGCTGCAACGGCGAAAACTACCCAGCGGCCGATACGAAAAGGTGCGTGCCTCGCACAGTTGGAACAGCAACACGGTGATCGCGAACGTGTGCCTGTTTCATCTTCAGCGGCATTCCGATCACCACGCGAATCCGTTGCGCCGCTATCAGGCGCTGCGTCATAGCGACGAAGCGCCGCAATTCCCGGGCGGCTACGGCACCATGCTGCTGTTGGCGCTGATCCCTCCGCTGTGGCGTCGAGTGATGGACCCACGCGTGCTCGAGCACTATGGCGGCGACATCCGGTTGGCGGCGCTGAGCCCGCGCCGTGAGAAGCAGCTATTACAGCGGTACCTGTCCGAGGAGTGATCGGCGGTCAGTTCACCGCTTGCGCTAACGGAGGCGGTAGTTTCACCCGGCTGGCTCAGCGTAATACCGCGGAAATACCCCAGTGGGTGACGGCAATATCGTGCCGGGCGCCAACCGGGTGCCGATCGCACTGAACGTCCGCTGATCTGCGGGCTGGCCGAGCAAATCGAGGAGCCTGCCTGCCGACTCGGGCAGCACCGGCTGAATCAGTAACGCGGCGATCCGCACCGCTTCCAGCGTGGTGTAGAGCACGGTGCCGAACCGGGCCTGATCAGCCGCGGCCTCACTTTTGCGCAGCACCCAGGGCTGCTGGGCGGAGAAATAGCGGTTCGCCGCACCGAGCATCAGCCAGATCGCCTCCAACCCCGAATGCATTGCCTGCGCGTCGAATTCGGTGCGCACTCGGTCCAGCAGCGCGTCAGCGTTGGCCAACAGCCCGGCGTCGTCCGCGGTGAACTGGCCCGGCTGCGGCACGATTCCGTCGAGGTTCTTGGCCACCATCGACAGCGATCGCTGCGCCAGGTTGCCCAGCTCATTCGCCAGGTCGGCGTTGATCCGCGTGATGATCGCCTCGTCGCTGTAGCTGCCGTCCTGGCCGAACGGTACTTCGCGGAGCAGAAAGTAGCGCACCTGGTCGACGCCGAACCTTTCGACCAGCTCGACCGGGTCGATGACATTGCCGACCGACTTGCTCATCTTCTCGCCGCGGTTCAACAGGAACCCATGCGCGAAAACCCTTCGGGGAAGCTCGATCCCGGCAGACATCAGAAACGCCGGCCAGTAAACGGTGTGGAACCGGATGATGTCCTTGCCGATCATGTGCAGATCGGCCGGCCAAAAGCGGCGAAACATCTCGCACTCGGTGTCGGGATAGCCAACCCCGGTCAGGTAGTTGGTCAGCGCGTCGACCCAGACATACATGACGTGGTCGGGATGCTCGGGCACCGGCACACCCCAGTCGAAAGAGGTGCGGGAGATCGACAAATCCCGCAATCCGCCGGAGACAAAGCTGACCACCTCGTTGCGCCGGACTTCGGGTCGGATGAAGTTCGGGTGGGTTTCGTAGTGCGCCAGCAGTTTCTCGCCATACGCCGAGAGCCGGAAGAAGTAGGTCTGCTCCTCGGTCCAGGTCACCGGTGCGCCGGTTTCGGTGGCCACTCGAGTCCCGTCGTCGACGAGTACGGTCTCCGACTCGGTGAAAAACCGTTCGTCGCGCACCGAATACCAGCCCGAGTAGGCGTCGAGATAGATGTCGCCGGTGTCGACCATCCGTCGCCAGATGGCCTTGGACGCCTCGTGGTGGTCGGCGTCGGTGGTGCGGATGAACCGGTCGAAGGAGATGTCGAGCTTTTCCTGCAACCGCTGAAAGACATCGGAATTGCGCCGCGCTAGCTCGGCGGTTCCAATGCCCTCGGCCGCGGCGGTCTCGACCATCTTGAGGCCGTGCTCGTCGGTTCCGGTCAGGAAGCGCACGTCGAAGCCGTCGAGTCGCTTGAACCGGGCGATCGCATCGGTGGCGATGTACTCGTAGGCGTGTCCGACATGCGGCGCACCGTTGGGGTAGGTGATCGCCGTGGTGACGTAGTAGGGCCTCATTGGCTCTCACCCTATTGTGTGCGGATGGGTTCCCGACGTCCGCCGCCACCGGCCCCGGAGCCGTTGAGCCCGTTGGTCGACGCGCACACCCACCTCGACGCGTGCGGGGCCGACGATGCCGAAGCGGTGCGCGCGATCGTCGACCGCGCCGCCGCCGTCGGCGTCGAAGCGGTCGTCACGATTGCCGACGACATGGATTCGGCGCGCTGGGTGACCCGGGCCGCTGAGTGGGACGAGCGGGTCTATGCGGCGGTGGCGCTGCATCCCACCCGCGCCGGGGCCCTCACCGACGCGGCCCGCGCCGAGATCGAGCGGCTCGCCGCCCAGCCCCGGGTGGTGGCGGTCGGCGAGACCGGTATGGACCTGTATTGGCCCGGGCGGCTGGAGGGTTGCGCGGAACCGGGCGTGCAGCGGGAGGCGTTCGCCTGGCACATCGACTTGGCCAAGCGGATCGGTAAACCGCTGATGATCCACAACCGTGACGCCGACGCCGAGGTGCTCGACGTGCTGGGCGCCGAGGGTGCGCCCGACACGGTGATCTTCCATTGCTTCTCGTCGGACACGGCCATGGCGCGGGCTTGCGTCGAGTCCGGCTGGCTGGTCAGCCTGTCCGGCACGGTGAGTTTCCGTAATGCCCGGGACTTGCGCGATGCCGTGAGGGTGATCCCGAGCAGCCAGCTGTTGGTGGAAACCGATGCGCCGTTTTTGACGCCGCACCCGTACCGGGGCGCCCCCAACGAGCCGTATTGCTTGCCCTACACTGTGCGAGCGTTGGCTGAACTCGTTGACCGGCCGGCCGAGGAATTGGCCCAGGTCACCACGGCCAATGCTCGCCGGGCCTACGGTGTCAGTGCTTAAGAGTCCACTAAGAGCCCGGCGCCGGAGTTGCTCAAAGGAGGCCGGTTCGTTACCGTCTTGTGATCGTACGGTGGGGCCCTGAGTGGCCCCTTTGCTATGTCACTGGGTTGTTGCTGAAGGTAACGCTGAGGTCGGGAATTAATAGACATTGAACGTACTCACCAGACTGCACCAGACCCCATCGCCGATTCTGCGACTTTTGGTCGCCGCGCTGCTGGTGGTATTGAGCATCGCCGGAGGTATGGCGGTCGCCGCCCACAAAACCGTGACTCTGACCATCGATGGAACCGCGATGACGGTGACCACGATGAAGTCGCGGGTCATCGACATCATCAAAGAGAACGGCTTCGACGTCGGTGAACGCGACGACCTCTACCCGGCCGGCGCCGAGCAGGTGCGCGATGCCGGCACCATCGTGTTGCGCCGCAGCCGGCCGCTGCAGATCTCGTTGGACGGCCAGGACACCAAGCAGGTGTGGACAACCGCCTCCACGGTCGACGAGGCACTGGCGCAACTCGCGATGACCGACACCGCGCCGGCCGCGGCCTCGCGCGGCAGCCGCGTTCCGCTGGCCGGAATGGCCCTGCCCGTCGTCAGCGCCAAGTCCGTGGAGATCGACGACGGGGGAGCCCTGCGCAACGTGCATCTGGCCGCGCCCAACGTCGGGGAACTGCTGGCCGCCGCCGGGACACCGTTGGAGCAGAGTGACCAGGTGAGTCCGGGCGCGGCCGCGCCGGTGATCGACGGCATGCACGTCCAGGTGACGCGTAACCGGATCGAGAAGGTCACCGAGCGGGTTCCGCTGGCCCCCGAGGCGCAGCGCATCGAAGACCCGGAGATGAACATCAGTCGCGAAATCGTCGAGGACCCGGGTGCTCCGGGCGTGCAGGACGTGACGTTCGCGGTGGCCAAGGTCAACGGCGTCGAGACCGGGCGACTGCCCGTCGCCAACACCGTGGTGACACCTGCGCGCCAGGCCGTGGTGCGCGTCGGCGCCAAACCGGGAACCGAGGTTCCCGACGTCGGCAATGGCTCTGTCTGGGACGCCATCTCGAGGTGTGAGGCCGGCGGAAACTGGGCCATCAACACCGGCAACGGCTACTACGGCGGCGTGCAGTTCGACCAGAGCACCTGGGAGCGCAACGGCGGCCTGCGGTATGCGGAACGCGCCGACCTCGCCACCCGGGAAGAGCAGATCGCGATCGCCGAGGTGACGCGGGCGCGCCAGGGCTGGGGAGCCTGGCCGGTGTGCGGGAGTCGGCGCTGACCATCCGGCTGCTCGGGCGGACCGAGATCAGGCGGCTGGCCAAAGAACTCGAATTTCGGCCACGGAAATCACTGGGCCAAAACTTTGTCCATGACGTCAATACCGTGCGCCGGGTGGTGGCGACATCCGGTGTCCACCGCAACGACCATGTGCTGGAGGTCGGGCCGGGACTCGGATCGCTGACCCTGGCATTGCTGGAGCGGGGCGCGGCGGTCAGCGCGGTGGAAATCGATCCGGTGCTGGCCGAGCGACTGCCGCAAACCATCACCGAGCACTCGCACAGCGAGATTCACCGGCTGCACGTCTACAACCGCGACGTCTTGTCTGTCGGTCCCGCCGACCTACCGGGCGAGCCGACCGCGGTGGTGGCTAATCTGCCCTACAACGTCGCTGTTCCGGCGCTCTTGCATTTGCTTGCCGAATTTCCCTCCATCCGCACCATGATGGTGATGGTGCAAGCCGAGGTTGCCGAACGACTCGCCGCCGAGCCGGGTGGAAAGGACTACGGCGTGCCCAGCGTGAAGGTCCGCTTCTTCGGGCGCGTGCGCCGTCACGGCACGGTGTCTCCTACGGTGTTCTGGCCGATCCCGCGGGTCTACTCGGGGCTGGTGCGTATCGACCGGTACGAAACGCCGCCCTGGCCGACTGATGACACTTTCCGTCAGCACATTTTCGAACTGATCGATATAGCTTTCGCGCAGCGGCGCAAGACTTCTCGCAATGCCTTCGCCGAGTGGGCGGGATCGGGCAACGAGTCGGCGAACCGGCTGCTGGCCGCCAGCATCGACCCGGCGCGGCGCGGGGAAACGCTGACCATCGAGGACTTCGTGCGGCTGTTCCGGCGTTCCGGCGAAGCCGACGCCGATCGGCCCACGCCGCACCGGCACGCCCCGGCCAGCTAGCCGTCGACAGCACGGATGACGTGCTCGACCAATTCCGCGCAGGATCGGTAGCGCACCTCGGGATCTCGCGCCATGGCTCTGGCGACCACGGTGTCGAACGCCCGCGATGCCCATGCAACCCTGCCAGATACCCGCGGCGGGATGCCCCGTAGGTGCGCTCTGATCAACTCGGCCGAAGTATCGGTTGGAAATGGCGTTGTGCCGGTGAGTAACTCAACAACCGAGCAGGCCAGCGCGTACTCGTCGGTGGCAGCCGTCGGCGCTTGTCCCCGCAGCACCTCCGGGGCGGCATACGACAGGGACGCCTGAATGTCTTTGGGCCGACGAAAGACATCGTCGACGACCGCATGTGCCACGCCGAAATCGATCAAACATGCACCGTCACGCGAAAAGTCCTTGGCGACAAGGATATTAGCTGGCTTGACGTCGGCGTGAACGATCCCTTGGTGGTGCACATAATCCAGCGCGTCGGCGATTTGCGCCAGCGCCGCCAGCTGGTGGTCCAGCCGCTGCAACGTGGTGGACTTGCCGCCGTCGACGAACTGCATTGCCAGCCAGAACGGCCCTTCTTCGTACACCGTGACGATGTGCGGATGGCGCAGCCGATGTGCAAATTCGAATTCGCGGTTGAGTCGGGCCAGTTCCGCCGAGCTGCGATGGTCGGCGCGGAGCACCTTGAGTGCGACCACCCGCTCAGGGGTTTCGGTGGTGTGTGCCCGATACACCGTGGCGTAGCCGCCGCGGCCAACCTCCTGGTTGACGACGTAGCCGTCGAGCTGCTCGCCGGCCTCAACCATGCCCACAGCGTAGGTTCCGGCGATAGTCTCGTGCGGTGCCGTTGGACGGAAACACCGCTGCTCAGTGGGTGCCCACTGGCTCGGTCACGGTCCGGGTTCCCGGGAAGGTCAACCTCTATCTGGCCGTCGGTGACCGCCGCGGCGACGGCTATCACGAGCTGACCACGGTTTTTCACGCCGTCTCCCTGGTCGACGAGGTGACGGTGCGAAACGCCGATGTGCTGTCGCTGGAGTTCTCCGGCGAGGGCGCCGATCAACTGCCGGTCGACGAGCGCAATCTGGCCTGGCAGGCGGCCGAGCTGATGGCTGAGCACGTCGGCCGGGCTCCCGATGTCTCGATCGCCATCAACAAATCCATCCCGGTAGCCGGCGGCATGGCCGGCGGCAGTGCAGACGCCGCCGCGGTGCTGGTCGCCATCAACGCGCTGTGGGAACTCGGCGTGCCGCGTCGCGACCTGCACACACTGGCCGCCAAGCTGGGCAGCGACGTGCCGTTCGCGCTGCACGGCGGCACTGCGTTGGGCACCGGCCGGGGCGAAGAGCTGGCGACCGTACTGGCGCGCAACACCTTCCACTGGGTGCTGGCATTCGCCGACGGCGGCATGTCTACCCCCGGTGTGTTCGATGAACTCGACCGGCTTCGCGATGCCGGGTCGCCGCCGCGGCTCGATGAGCCCGGACCGGTGCTGGCGGCGCTGGCCGCCGGCGACCCCGAGCAACTGGCGCCGCTGATGGGCAACGAGTTGCAGGCGGCCGCGGTGAGCCTGGACCCCGCGCTGCGGCGCGTGCTGCGCGCCGGCGCGGAAGCAGGCGCGCTGGCAGGCATCGTGTCGGGCTCTGGGCCGACGTGTGCGTTCTTGTGCCGCTCGGCCCCCGCCGCGGTCGACGTCGGCACCCAGCTGTCGGGAGCCGGCGTCTGCCGCACGGTGCGGGTCGCAAGCGGGCCGGTCCACGGCGCCCGCGTGGTGCCGGCGCCCGTTAGTGAGGTGTGACACCTCTTTGACGTCGAAGTTTGGACGTTACTTAAGAGGAGTTTAAGATGATCGGCGGTGACGAATAGCGGTCCGGAAGTGCGCCCGATTCTGTCGCCTGCCGAACGGTTGGGCAGGCGGTTTTTGAGTCGACGGCCACGGCGTGTCCTTGTCGACGCCGCGCCGTTGCGCGAGGTTACTGATTCATCACCGCTTCGAGACAGAACCGCTCCCCAATTGTGTATGCGCGCCTCCTGTGCAGTACCCCCTAACAGGGGCAACCTGAGATCCAGGGACGTTGCGCTGGAACCGAGGAGGTTGTCGTGAGCAGGTTTACCGAGAACTTGTTCCGTAACGCTCACGAGAGCACGAAGGGCATGGTGACCGGCGAACCGCACCAGCCGGTCCGGCACACCTGGCTCGAGGTCCACGAGCGTGCCCGCCGCGTGGCCGGCGGCCTGGCCGCTGCGGGGATCGGCCACGGCGACGCGGTCGGCGTGCTGGCCGGCGCACCGGTGGAAATCGCGCCGACCGCCCAGGGGCTGTGGATGCGGGGTGCCAGCCTGACCATGCTGCACCAGCCCACGCCGCGCACCGACTTGGTGATATGGGCGGAGGACACCACCACCGTCATCGACATGATCGAGGCCAAGGCGGTCATCGTCTCCGACCCGTTCATGGCGGCCGCGCCGGTGCTGGCCGAGCGCGGTATCAAGGTCATGACCGTCGAGCAGCTGCTGGCGTCGGACCCGATCGACCCGATCGACACCGACGAAGACGATCTAGCGTTGATGCAATTGACGTCCGGCTCGACAGGATCGCCCAAAGCCGTTCAGATCACCCACCGCAACATCTACTCCAACGCCGAGGCGATGTTCATCGGCGCCAAGATGGATCCCAGCGGCAACGACGTGATGCTCAGTTGGCTGCCGTGTTTTCACGACATGGGCATGATCGGCTTTTTGACCGTACCGATGTACTTCGGCGTCGAGCTGGTCAAGGTCACCCCGATGGACTTCCTGCGCGACACCCTGCTGTGGGCCAAGCTGATCGACAAGTACAAGGGCACGATGACCGCCGCGCCCAACTTCGCCTACTCGCTGTTCGCCAAGCGACTGCGCAAGCAGGCCAAGCCCGGCCAGTTCGACCTGTCGACACTGCGGTTTGCGCTCTCGGGAGCCGAGCCGGTCGAACCCGCCGACGTCGAGGACCTGATCGAGGCGGGCAAGCCGTTCGGCTTGCGGCCCGAGGCGGTCATGCCGGCCTACGGAATGGCCGAGACCACGTTGGCGGTGTCGTTCTCCGAACTGGGCGACGGCCTGGTGGTCGATGAGGTGGACGCCGACCTGTTGGGCGCGCTGCGCCGCGCGGTGCCTGCCGCCAAGGGCAATACCCGCCGGTTCGCCTCCCTGGGTCCGCTGCTGGAAGGGCTGGAGGCCCGCATCATCGATGAGGACGGCAGTGTGCTGCCGCCCCGCGGTGTCGGGGTGATCGAGCTGCGTGGCGAGCCGGTGACGCCCGGCTACATCACGATGGGCGGCTTTATCCCGGCGCAGGACGAGCACGGCTGGTATGACACCGGCGACTTGGGTTACCAGATGGAGAACGGCCACATCGTGGTGTGCGGCCGCGTGAAGGACGTCATCATCATGGCGGGCCGCAACATCTATCCGACCGACATCGAGCGTGCCGCCTGCCGCGTCGACGGGGTCCGCCCGGGCTGCGCGGTGGCTGTGCGACTGGACGCCGGACATTCGCGGGAGACGTTCGCCGTCGCGGTGGAGTCCAACGCCTTCGAGAGCCCGGCCGAAGTCCGCCGCATCGAGCATCAGGTGGCCCACGAGGTCGTCGCCGAGGTGGACGTCCGGCCCCGCAACGTCGTGGTGCTTGGCCCCGGCACGATTCCGAAGACCCCGTCGGGCAAGCTGCGGCGGGCCAACTCGGTCACGCTGGTCACCTAGCGTTTCTGCGCCTAACTGCGCGAGTGTGCGCAAACCCGGCTATTAATGCGGCGTGTCGACCGGGGACACGCACGCTCGCGGCCGGCCACGGCAGCCCACTTACCAGGCGTGGACGACGTTCTGAGCGGGCTCCAGACCCAACTCGAGCAGCAGCTCGGTGGCGTCGGCGGCCTGCTCGCAGATCGTGGGAACCTCCGCACGTTCGGCGGCGGTGAAGTTTTCCAGCACAAAAGCCGCCGGGTCCTTGCGTCCGGGCGGACGCCCGATACCGATCCGCACCCGCTGAAAGTCCTTGGTGCCCAGCACTGACGCCACCGAGCGCAGCCCATTGTGGCCGCCCTCGCCGCCGCCGATCTTGAGTCGGACCCGACCGAAGTCCAGGTCGAGGTCGTCGTGGATGACAATGACGTCGCCGGGCGGCACGGAGTAGAACTTCGCCAGCGGCCCCACCTGACGTCCTGACTCGTTCATGTAGCTGCGCGGTTTGGCCAGGACGACCGAGCGCCCACCGAGCCGGCCGGTGCTGATCTCCGTGCCAGACTTCTTGTGCGCCTTGAACTTCGACCCCAGCCGCGCGGCAAGCAGATCGGCGACCATGAACCCCAGATTGTGCCGGGTCTGGGCATAGTTTGGTCCCGGGTTGCCGAGGCCGACCACCAACAGCGGCTCGGCCATCTGTTATTCGGACTCGGGTGGGGCTTCGGCTGCCCGTTCTTCAGTGGCCTCCTCGGCCGGCTCCTCGCCCTCCGCGGCCGCGGTCACCTCGCCGGCACCCTCGCCTTCGAGTTCCTCGGCAGTCGGCGCGTTCACCACGTTGACCACCAGCATCTCGGGGTCGGACACCAGGCTGACGCCTGACGGCAAGGTGATCTCGCCGGCGGTGAACTGGGTGCCCGGTTCGGCGCCTTCGACCGAGACCGTCAGCTGCTCGGGAATCGACAGCGCCTCGGCCTCGATCTCGATGGTGCTGGTCTCCTGGGTCACCAGAGTGCCCGGGACCGCTTCGCCCTCCACGTCGACGGTGACCTCGACGACCACCTTCTCGCCGCGGCGCACCACCAGCAGATCAGCGTGCTGAATGGTGCGGCGAATCGGGTGGATGTCCAACGCCCTGGTCAACGCCAACTGCTCTTTGCCGTCGATCTTGAGGCTCAGCACGGCGTTGGTGCCGGCGTGTCGCAGCACCGCGGCGAAGTCGTGTCCGGGCAGCTCCAGGTGTTGCGGCTCGCTGCCGTGCCCGTAGAGGACCGCGGGAATCTTGCCGTCGCGGCGCGCCCGTCGGGAGGCGCCTTTGCCGGTCTCAGTGCGTACGGAAACGCTGAGCTGGTTGGCGGACGAAGTCGCGGATTTAGCCATGGTGTCGCTCCTGTGTTGGTCGGGGCACGGCCAGCATCGCGACAACCGGAATGTCGGTCCCCGTCGATAACGGTGGCTTGCCAAAATGCCTCAGCCACCCTCGCCGTGACGCCCGGCCAGGTTAGCGCATCAGCACCTCAGAGCGGAAATTTGGTGTCGGTGAGACGCTCGGACAGGTCCCAGAGTTCGCCGGCGGTGTCGGCGCGTTTGGCCAGTGGGCTGCGGCCGACCGGCCGGGTCGAGCCGAACATGCCGAACCGCGGCCCGACGAACGTGTCGCCCCGCAGTTCCTGGGATGCCGCATACAGCGTCTGCCGGGCGCCGAAGTCGGCGTCGGTGGCCAGCATGCGGGTGCCCCACGACACCACCGCATCCCCGAACTTATGACCGGAACGCCCTTGCAGGTTGGTGTGCGAATAACCGGGGTGGGCGGCCAGGGCTCGCAGCGCCGACCCGGCCGACTCGAGGCGCCGCTGCAGCTCGCTGGTGAACAGCAGGTTGGCGAGCTTGGCCTGCCCATATGCTTGCCAGGCCGAGTAGGGCCGCGCCGTCCAGTTCAGATCGGTGAGGCTGAGGCGCCCCATCCAGTGCATGATCGACGACACCGTGACCACCCGGTCGGTGAGCTTGGGCAGCAAAAGGTTGGTCAACGCGAAATGGCCGAGATGATTGGTGCCGATCTGGCTTTCGAAGCCGTCGGACGTCACCGCATGCGGGGTGGCCATGATGCCGGCATTGTTGATCAGCACGTCGACGCCATCGACGCCGTCGGCGAAGCGACGCACCGATCTCAGCTCCTGCAGGTCCAGTTGGCGCACCTCGACGTCCCCAGGCATGTTTTGAGCGGCGGCCTCGCCCTTGCCGGTGTTGCGGACGGCCAGGATGACCTGAGCACCGACACGGGCCAGTTCGCGGGCTGTCACCGCGCCCAGGCCGCTGTTGGCGCCGGTGACGACGACGGTGCGTCCGGCGAACGACGGTAGGTCTGCGGCGGTCCAGGCAGTCATGGCAGACACACTAATGCGCGGGTCGGACGCGCGGCGGCCGCTACTTGGGTGCGACGGTGAAGCCGCGGATGATCGCCTCGACGTCGGCGGCTTGGGCGACGGCTTGGTCGGCCAGGCTGGTTACCGTGAGCTGGACGAGGTAGTGCTGAGAGTCCGGCGGTGCTCCGGTGGCGATGACGACTCGGTTGAAGGTGTGCAATCGCCTGCCGTTGAGGTCGTAGCTGCCCTGAACCATCGACGAGGGGAAGCCCTGGAAGTCGGCGTTGGACGCGTCCAGCTGTTTGAAGTTCTGCGCCAGCACGGCATCGGCGTTGGCATGCTTGGCCACTTCGTGGGCGTCAAAATCACCGTTCAGCTTGGAAACCACCAGCATCGCGTTCGGAAGGTTGCCGTCCTTGGCAATCATTTCCGTTTCCGGCGGGATAGCGGGGTTGGTGTACTTTTCCCAGCCCGGCGGGGTGGGCATCGACACCGTCAAGTCGGTCAGCGCACTGGGCGCCACCCGCTGCTGGCCGACGCCGCTGTCCTCCAGGTACTGCGAAAATGGGACAGGCGGCTCGGCAGGAGCCTCCGTCGTTGTCGTGGTCGTCGTCCAGATCGACTGGTAGTCAGGCGTTTCCGGCCCACAGCCGACCGTAACCAGCATGACTGCCGTTACGAAAACCAAACGTCTCACAGAATTTCGCGCACCGCGTCGATCGGCCGTCCCAGTCGAGTGCCCTTGGCGGTGACCACGAACGGCCGCTGGATGAGGATTGGATGCTCGGCCATGGCGTCGAGCAACTCGTCGTCGCCGGCGTCGTCAAGGCCGAGCTGTCGGTACACGTCTTCGTTTTTCCGCACCGCGTCGCGCACATCGATACCGGCATCGCGGATCATCTTGGCCAAGTCGTCGCGACTTGGCGGTGTTTTGAGATATTCGATCACTGTGGGATCGATACCGTTGTCGCGCAACAATTCCAGGGTCTTGCGAGAAGTCGAGCAGCGCGGGTTGTGATAGATCACGCTGTCAGGCATCTAGGCGTCTCCATCGAAAAGACCTGTGACCGAACCGTTCTCGAAGACGGCTCGAATCGTGCTGGCCAGCAGCGGCGCAATCGACAACACCGTCAGTTGCGGGAAGCGCTTGTTCTCGCCGATCGGCAGCGTGTTGGTGACGATCACTTCGCGGGCGCCGCAGGCCGCCAGCCGCTCCGATGCGGGTTCGGAGAGCACACCGTGGGTGGCCGCGATGATGACATCGCCTGCGCCGTCGTCGTGCAGCAGCTTGACCGCCCCGGCGATGGTGCCGCCGGTGTCGATCATGTCGTCGATCAGCACGCAGGTTCTGCCCTCGACATCGCCCACCACCCGGTTGGACACCACCTGGTTGGGCACCCGGGGGTCGCGGGTCTTGTGGATGAAGGCCAGCGGAACGCCGCCTAATGAGTCGGCCCATTTCTCGGCGATGCGCACCCGTCCGGAGTCGGGGGAGACCACGACCATGTCGCCGTTGGGGTAGTTGTCCTTGATGTATCCGGTGAGCAGCGGCTGCGCCCGCATGTGGTCTACCGGCCCGTCGAAGAAGCCCTGGATCTGGTCGGTGTGCAGGTCGACGGTCACGATCCGGTCAGCGCCGGCGGTTTTGAGCAGGTCGGCGACCAGTCGCGCCGAAATCGGTTCACGGCCGCGGTGCTTCTTGTCCTGCCGGGCGTAGGGGTAGAACGGCACCACCGCGGTGATCCGCTTGGCGCTGCCCCGCTTCAGCGCGTCGATCATGATCAGCTGCTCGACCAGCCACTGGTTGACCGGCGCCGGGTGTGACTGCAGAACGAACGCGTCGCAACCGCGCACCGACTCCTGGAACCGCACGAAGATCTCACCGTTGGCGAAATCGCGGGCGGTCTGCGCCGTGACGTGGACGTCGAGCTGCTTGGCGACCTCCTCGGCCAGCTCCGGATGAGCGCGACCCGAGAAGAGCATCAGATTTTTGCGGTTGTCGGTCCACTCGTGGCTCACGCGCTGCCCCCGCCGTTCGGATCGAGATGACTGCCTGTTGGCTGGCCTACATATATTAAGGACAAAATCGCCCGGTTTGGCGCCGGGGTGACATCAAGAAGGTTCACTGGGCGCCTCCGGCTCGGTGGCGGCGCGCGCCTTGTCAGCGGCTTGGGCGGCGGCGCTGCCTGGGCGCTTGCGCTGCACCCAGTCTTCGATGTTGCGCTGCGGGCCCGCCGACACCGCTAACGCTCCCGGCGGGACGTCGTCGCGCACCACCGTGCCGGCCCCGGTGTACGCGCCGTCGCCGACAGTGACCGGGGCGACGAACATGGTGTCCGAGCCGGTGCGCACGTGCGAGCCGATCCGAGTGCGTTGTTTGGATTCGCCGTCGTAGTTGACGAACACGCTGGATGCGCCGATATTGCTGTGCTCGCCTATGTCGGCGTCGCCGACATAGGTCAGGTGCGGCACCTTGGTACCGGTGCCGATGGTGGAGTTCTTGGTCTCGACGAATGCACCCAGCTTGCCGTCGGGCCCGAGCACCGAACCCGGCCGCAGATAGGCAAACGGACCGACCGTCGCGCCGTCGCCGATCGCCGCCGACGTGGCGTGGGTGCGGATCACCGAGGCGCGCTCGCCGACGGTGACGTCGGTCAAGGTGGTGTCCGGGCCGATGACGCAGTGTCCGCCGATGCGGGTGTGGCCGCGCAGTTGGGCGCCCGGCTCGATGACCGTGTCGCGGCCGATACCGACGTCGATGTCGATCCAGGTGGTGGCCGGATCGACGACGGTGACGCCGGCTCGCTGATGGGTGGCCACGATGCGGCGGTTGAGTTCGGCGCCCAGTTCGGCGAGCTGGACCCGGTCGTTGACGCCGGCCACCAGCGTGCTGTCGTCGACGTGGCGGGCGCGCACGGCTTGGCCGTCTTGCCGCACGATGGCGATTACGTCGGTGAGATACAACTCCTGTTGGGCGTTGTCGGCGGACAGTCGGCCCAGCGCCGAGCGCAGGGCCGCGACGTCGAAGGCGTACACGCCGGCGTTGACTTCGCAGATCTGCTGCTGCGACGGTGTCGCGTCCGCCTGTTCGACGATCGCGATGACTTCGTGGTCCTGGGTACGCAGGATGCGCCCGTAGCCGGTGGGGTCGGCGAGCGTCGTGGTCAGCACGGTGACGGCCGCCGGTTGGGAGCCGTGCACGGCGATCAGGTCGGCCAGCGTATCGGCGTCCAGCAGCGGAATATCACCGGAGGTGACCACCACGACGCCGGCGAAGTCGGCGGGCAGCGCGGACAGCCCGCACTGCACCGCATCTCCGGTGCCCAGCTGCTGGTCCTGCAGCGCCACGTCGACGGGGCGTCCCAGGCTGTCTGCCAGCTCGGCGACGACCGGTTCGATGCGCTCGTGGTCGTGGCCCAGCACCACGACCAGATGCTGCGGCGCCAGCTTGCCGATGGCCTGTAGGCAATGCGCCAGCATGCTGCGCCCGCCAAGGGGATGCAGCACCTTCGGGGTATCGGAGCGCATCCGGGTGCCAGCTCCCGCTGCCAATACCAGGACCGCCGTTTCGCCTTGGGTCGTCATAGACACTCCTGCCGCGAGTGTGCGTGTTGGTCCGCCGACACGCCGTTCAGCGTGTCATTATCCGCATGCTCGCCGCAAAAGCGGGCCAAAAAGCTCCGTCGCCAGGACTCGAACCTGAACTCTCAGAACCAAAATCTGATGTGCTGCCGATTACACCACGACGGATCGGGATGCCAGCGACGACTTTAGCCCGACGACGATGCAGACCGCGTGGCGGTCTGAGGAGGAATCGGGCAATCCAACCCAGCCCGACGACGATGCAGACCGCGTGGCGGTCTGCGACCCGATAACCTGATAGGCGTGGCAGCGCCGGATAAGGAAGTGCGTGCGCCGCGCGCCAGGATGACCGGCAGCGAGCGCCGGCACCAACTCATCGACATCGCCCGGTCTCTGTTTGCCGAGCGCGGCTATGACGGCACCTCGATCGAGGAGATCGCGTTGCGGGCCAACGTGTCCAAACCAGTAGTCTACGAGCATTTTGGCGGCAAAGAAGGGCTGTACGCAGTCGTCGTTGACCGGGAGATGTCGGCGTTGCTGGATGGCATCACGTCGTCGTTGACCAACAACCGGTCGCGGGTGCGCGTCGAACGGGTGGCGTTGGCACTGCTGACCTACGTCGAGGAACGCACCGACGGGTTCCGGATCATGATCCGCGACTCGCCGGCCTCGATCAGTTCGGGCACCTACTCCAGCCTGCTCAACGACGCCGTCAGCCAGGTCAGCTCGATTTTGGCCGGCGACTTCGCCCGGCGCGGTTTGGATCCTGATCTGGCACCGCTGTATGCCCAGGCGCTGGTCGGTTCGGTGTCGATGACTGCGCAGTGGTGGCTCGACACCCGCGAGCCCAAGAAGGAGGTCGTCGCCGCGCATCTGGTCAACCTGATGTGGAACGGCCTGATCGGTTTGGAGGCCGATCCGCGTCTGCAGGACGAATAGCGCTGGCTGCGATCGCAGGCGCGGTCAAGATCCCGCGCCGCTCGCGCGTCGTGTGGTGGCGATCACGTCGGGTTGGCCAGTGCCGCAACGTGAATCGAGCGACGCATAGAATGGTGGTAATCATGGCGCCACTCCTCTTCATCGCTACGTTCTGCATCGTCGTGGCGCGATCATGACCGTAACCCCGATCGCGGGGCTGATGGAGTTAGCGCTCAGCGCGCCCACGTTTACCCAACTCATCGAGCACGCAGCCGACCGACCCGCCGAGTTGACGCTGGTCGGCCCGGCCAGCGCGCGAGTGTTCGTCGCCAGTGCGCTGGCGCGCGGGGGCCCGCTGTTGGTCGTCACCGCGACCGGCCGGGAAGCCGACGACCTGACCGCCGAGCTGCGCGGCGTTTTCGGCGAGACGGTGGCGATGTTCCCGTCCTGGGAAACACTGCCGCACGAACGGCTCTCACCCGGCGTCGACACCGTCGGCGCGCGGTTGATGCTGCTGCGCCGGCTGGCCCACCCCGCCGACACCAGACTGGGGCCGCCGCTGCAGGTCGTGGTCACTGCCGTGCGCTCCCTGCTGCAACCGATGACCCCGCAGCTGGGCCGGCTGGAACCGCTGACCCTTGCCGTCGGCGACGAGGTCGACTTCCAGGGGGTGATCGCCCGACTTGTCGAACTCGCCTACACCCGGGTCGACATGGTCGGCCGGCGCGGGGAGTTCGCGGTCCGCGGCGGCATCCTCGACGTCTTCCCGCCGACCGCCGAGCATCCGGTGCGAGTGGAGTTCTGGGGCGACGAAGTCAGCGAAATGCGGATGTTCGCGGTGGCCGACCAGCGTTCGATCGCCGAGATCAACGTCGACAGCCTGGTCGCGGTCGCCTGCCGCGAACTGCTGCTCACCGAGGCGGTGCGGGCGCGGGCAGCCGAACTCAGCGCCCAGCGCCCGTCAGCAGAAAACGCCGTGACCGGCAGCGTCGCCGACATGCTGGCCAAGCTTGCCGAAGGGATTCCCGTCGACGGCATGGAGGCGCTGCTGCCGGTGCTGCGGCCCGACGACTTGTCGCTGCTGACCGGCCAGCTGGCCGACGGCGCTCCGGTGCTGGTCTGCGACCCGGAAAAGGTCCGCACCCGCGCCGCCGACCTGATCAAAACGGGCCGGGAATTTCTCGAAGCCTCCTGGTCGGTGGCGGCGCTGGGGGCAGACGCACCGATCGACGTCGAGCAGCTCGGCGGATCGGGTTTCCGTGAGCTCGACGAGGCGCGGGACGCGGCGCGACAGGCCGGCCACCCGTGGTGGACGCTGAGCCAGCTGTCCGACGAGTCGGCGATCGAACTCGACATTCGCTCGGCGCCCTCGGCCCGCGGCCATCAGCGCGACATCGACGGCATCTTCGCGATGCTGCGCGCCCACGTGGCCACCGGTGGCTACGCCGCCGTCGTCGCACCCGGAACCGGGACCGCCCATCGCGTCGTGGAGCAGTTAGCCGAAGCCGACACGCCCGCAACGATGCTGGAGCCGGGCGTCGCACCCAAACAGGGCGTCGTCGGAGTGTTCCAGGGTCCACTGCATGACGGGGTGGTACTTCCGGGGGCCAACCTCGTCGTCATCACCGAAACTGACCTGACCGGAAACCGGGTGACCGCCACCGAGGGCAAGCGGCTGGCGGCCAAGCGGCGCAACGTGGTTGACCCGCTGGCGCTGACCGCCGGCGACCTGGTGGTGCACGACCAGCACGGCATCGGGCGGTTCGTGGAGATGACCGAGCGCACCGTCGGCGGCGCCCGGCGCGAATACCTGGTGCTGGAGTACGCCTCAAGCCGGCGCGGTGCGGACAAACAGACCGACAAACTGTTCGTGCCGATGGACTCGCTGGACCAGCTGTCACGGTATGTGGGCGGGCAGGCGCCGGCGTTGTCCCGGCTCGGCGGCAGCGACTGGGCCACCACCAAGACCAAGGCCCGTCGCGCCGTCCGCGAGATTGCCGGCGAGCTGGTGTCGCTCTACGCCAAGCGGCAAGCCGCGCCGGGCTACGCGTTCGGGCCCGACACCCCGTGGCAGGCGGAAATGGAAGACGCTTTCGGCTTCACCGAGACCGTCGACCAACTCACCGCCATCACCGAGGTCAAGGCCGACATGGAAAAACCGGTGCCGATGGACCGGGTGATCTGCGGCGACGTCGGCTACGGCAAGACCGAGATCGCGGTGCGCGCGGCCTTCAAGGCGGTGCAGGACGGCAAGCAGGTCGCCGTGCTGGTGCCCACCACGTTGTTGGCAGACCAGCATTTGGAGACGTTTCGGGAGCGGATGGCCGGGTTCCCGGTGACCGTCAAGGGGCTGTCCCGGTTCACCGATCCCGCCGAGTCGCGCGCGGTGGTCGACGGCATGGCCGACGGCAGTGTGGACATCGTGATCGGCACTCACCGGCTGCTGCAGACCGGCGTGCGCTGGAAAGATCTCGGGCTGGTCGTTGTCGATGAGGAACAGCGGTTCGGCGTCGAACACAAGGAACACATCAAGTCGCTACGCACTCACGTCGATGTGCTGACCATGAGCGCCACTCCGATCCCGCGCACGCTGGAGATGAGCCTGGCCGGCATCCGGGAGATGTCGACGATCCTGACCCCGCCCGAAGAGCGCTACCCGGTGCTGACCTACGTCGGGCCGCAGGACGACAAGCAGGTCGGGGCGGCGTTGCGACGCGAGCTGCTGCGCGACGGCCAGGCTTTCTATGTACACAACCGGGTCAGCTCCATCGACCAGGCGGCGGCGCGGGTGCGGACGCTGGTGCCGGAGGCTCGGGTGGTCGTGGCGCACGGGCAGATGCAAGAAGACTTGCTCGAATCCACCGTGCAAGGGTTCTGGAACCGCGAATACGACGTCTTGGTGTGCACCACGATCGTGGAGACCGGCCTGGACATCTCCAACGCCAACACACTGATCGTCGAGCGCGCCGACACGTTCGGGCTCTCCCAGCTGCACCAGCTGCGCGGCCGGGTGGGGCGCAGCCGGGAACGCGGCTACGCGTATTTCCTGTACCCGCAGCACGCCCCGCTGACCGAAACCGCCTATGACCGGCTGGCCACGATCGCGCAGAACAACGAGCTGGGCGCCGGGATGGCGGTGGCGATGAAGGACCTGGAGATTCGCGGCGCGGGCAACGTGCTGGGCGTGGAGCAGTCTGGCCACGTCGCGGGGGTGGGCTTCGACCTGTATGTGCGGCTGGTCGGCGAGGCCGTTGAAGCATACCGAGCGGCCTACCGGGGCGATCTGGTCACCACCGCCGAGGAGCCCAAAGACGTGCGCATCGACCTGCCGGTGGACGCGCACCTGCCGCCGGACTACATCCCCAGCGACCGGCTGCGCTTGGAGGGATACCGGCGGCTGGCCGCGGCGCCGGACGATGCCGCAGTAGACGCCGTTGTCGAGGAACTGAACGACCGCTACGGCGCGTTGCCCGAACCCGCTCAGCGGCTGATCGCGGTGGCCCGGCTGCGGTTGCTGTGCCGGGCCGCCGGGATTACTGAAGTGACGGCCGCCTCGGCGGCGACGGTGCGGCTGTCCCCGCTGACCCTTCCGGACTCCGCCCAGGTACGGCTGGCACGGATGTATCCGGGCGCGCACTACCGTGCGACCACGTCGACGGTGCAGGTTCCGATTCCGCGTGCCGGCGGCGTCGGCGCCCCGCGCATTCGCGATGTGGAGTTGGTCGCCATGGTGGCCAAGCTGGTGGCGGCGCTCGATGGAAAACCGCAGGACAAAGTTGGTATAACCAATGCCGTGGCGACCAGCGAGGAACGGCGCGCATGACTCGCGCCGGCGACGATGCAGAGCGCAGCGATGAGGCGGGGGCACCTCCCGCTTGCGGGGGCGAGCGGCGCATGACCGTCGTCTTGGTCGACCCACGGCGCCCGTCACTGGTTCCGGTAGAAGCCATCGAACTGCTGATGGGCGAGGTGCAGTACACCGAAGAGATGCCGGTCGCGGTGCCCTGGACGCTGCCGACCGCGCGCCCCGCGCACACCGGACACGACGCCCCGGTGTTGCTGTCATCGGACCCCGAGCATCCGGCGGTCACCGCCCGCTTAGCCGCTGGTGACCGGCTGATATCGGCACCCGACCAGCAGCCCGGCGAACGGCTCATCGATGCGGTCGCCATGATGGACAAGCTGCGCACCGCCGGACCGTGGGAAAGCGAGCAAACCCACGACTCGCTGCGCCGGTTTTTACTCGAGGAGACCTACGAGCTCTTCGACGCGGTGCGCAACGGCAACGCCGACGAGCTTCGCGAGGAACTCGGCGATGTGCTGCTGCAGGTGCTCTTCCACGCCCGGATCGCCGAGGATGCGCCGCGACACCCGTTCAGCATCGACGACGTGGCCGACACCCTGCTGCGCAAACTCGGCAATCGCGTACCCGGAGTGCTTGCCGGAGAGGCGATTTCGCTTGACGAGCAGTTGGCTCAATGGGAAGAGGGCAAGGCGTTAGAAAAGAAAGGCAAGCCGCAGAACTCCGCGATGGACAATGTCCCCACCGCGCAACCGGCATTGGCGCTGGCGCAGAAGGCCATTCAACGAGCCAACCAGGCGGGGTTTCCTACCGACCTGATTCCGGAAGCGATCACCTCGATCAGCGTGACCGCCGGTGCCGATGCCGAAAACGTGCTGCGCGCTGCTGTTTTGGAGTTCATGGATACCGTTCGTGATACCGAGAAGCTGATCGCCGCCGAGCGCCGGGGAGCAGACGTTCCCGAAGAGCTCGATGTCACACCGCTTGGCGCGATCACCGAGGAGGAGTGGCGGACGTACTGGCCGTCGTCGGACGCCGTAGAAGTGGCGGCTGACGCGGACATCGAACCCGGCGAGTCGGGCCCGGATGACCGAGACCCGGCCGGCCAGCGCGATAGCGTGGAATCGGAGTAGCCAGCGCGCGTAGGCCGCGGCGACGCGGCGACGTAGTCGCTTCCCATGCGACCATGGCTGGGAAAGACGGTTTAGGGGAGTCTAAGGGGAGCTTTGTGTCGCCGGTGCGTTGGCTACGGGCGGTCGCTGTCGTGGGGGCGACCGCGCTGCTCCTGGCCTCCAGTTGTACCTGGCAGCTGGGCACGCCCATCCCCAAGGGCGTGCCGCCTCCGGCCGGGGACCCGGTGCCGTCGGTCGACACCCACGCCAAGGGTCGGCCCGCCGACCAGCTCTACGACTGGGCGGCCGAGCGGGCTCCGAGGCTTGACATTCCGGTGATCGCGCTGGAGGCATACGCCTATGCGGCGCGGGTTGCGGAGGTGGAAAACCCCAAATGCCATCTGTCGTGGACCACGTTGGCCGGCATCGGTGAAATCGAAAGCCATCACGGCACCTACCGGCACGCGCGGGTGGCGCCCAACGGCGATGTGCACCCACCGATTCGCGGTGTGCGCCTCGACGGCAGCGGCGGCACTCTGCACATCGTCGACAGCGAAGCGGGGGATTTAGCCGACGACGACGGTGTGGTGCGGGCGATGGGCCCGATGCAGTTCATTCCGGAGACGTGGCGCCTCTACGGGGTGGACGCCAACAACGACGGAATCGTCAGCGTCGACAACATCGACGATGCCGCGCTGTCGGCCGCCGGTTACTTATGCTGGCGCGGAAAGGATCTCGCTACGCCCAGGGGATGGATCACCGCACTGCGGGCCTACAACGATTCCGATCCGTATGCGCGCGCGGTGCGCGACTGGGCCACCGCCTATGCGGCAGGTCACCCGCTCTGAGCCAGGCTTTAGGCTTAGACCCGGTCTGTTGCCTTTACCAGCAAGGAGAACCCAGTGCCCATTATCGAGCAGGTCGGGGCCCGCGAGATCCTCGATTCGCGCGGCAACCCGACTGTCGAGGTCGAGGTTGCGCTCATCGACGGGACATTTGCGCGGGCAGCGGTGCCCTCTGGTGCGTCCACTGGAGAACACGAGGCCGTCGAACTGCGCGACGGCGGCGACCGGTACGGCGGCAAAGGTGTGAAGAAGGCCGTGCAGGCCGTCCTCGACGAAATCGCCCCGGCTGTCATCGGTCTGAACGCCGACGATCAGCGGCTGGTTGACCAGGCGCTGGTGGACCTCGACGGCACCCCGGACAAGTCGCGGTTGGGCGCAAACTCGATCCTCGGCGTGTCGCTGGCCGTGGCAAAGGCCGCCGCCGATTCCGCCGAACTACCGCTGTTCCGCTACGTCGGCGGTCCCAACGCCCACATCCTGCCGGTGCCGATGATGAACATCCTCAACGGCGGGGCGCACGCGGACACCGGTGTGGATATCCAGGAGTTCATGGTGGCGCCCATCGGCGCTGCGAGTTTCTCCGAAGCGCTGCGCTGGGGCGCGGAGATCTACCACGCGCTCAAGGCCGAGTTGAAGAAGCAGGGCCTGAGCACCGGGCTGGGTGACGAGGGCGGTTTCGCCCCGGATGTGCCGGGCACCAAGGCGGCGCTCGATGTCATCGGCCTGGCCATCGAATCCGCCGGCTTCAGACTCGGCTCGGACGTGGCGTTGGCCCTCGACGCAGCGGCTACCGAGTTCTACACCGACGGCAGCGGCTATGCGTTCGAGAACAACACCCGCAGCGCCGACGAGATGGCTCAGTTTTACGCCGAGCTGCTTGACTCGTACCCGCTTGTATCGATTGAAGATCCGCTTTCCGAGGACGATTGGGACGGGTGGGTTTCGCTGACCACCGCCATCGGTGACCGGGTGCAGATCGTGGGCGACGATCTCTTCGTCACCAATCCCGAACGGCTCGAAGAGGGAATCGAGCGGGGCGCGGCGAATGCGTTACTGGTCAAGGTCAACCAAATCGGGACGCTGACCGAGACACTGGACGCGGTGGCGCTGGCCCACCACAGTGGCTACCGCACCATGATGAGCCATCGCAGCGGCGAGACCGAGGACACCACGATCGCCGATCTGGCGGTGGCCTCCGGGTGCGGCCAGATCAAGACCGGGGCGCCGGCGCGCAGCGAGCGCGTCGCCAAGTACAACCAACTGCTGCGGATCGAAGAAGCGCTCGGCGACGCGGCCCGCTACGCCGGTGATCTCGCCTTCCCGCGCTACGTGCTGGACGCCAGATAGCCGATCGCGATGCCCGACGCGAAACGGCCTGATCCCAAGCGGCGCTCACGAGCGCCGCGGCCGGGACGGGCCGGCGATTCGGCTCCGGGCCGCCCGCGCAAGTCGGCGGCGGGGCGCCGGGCTTCCAACGGGTCGCGTGCGCAGCCTGAGCCGGTCGAGCCGATCAGGCGCGCCATCGTCGCGTCGGCCGAGCAACGGTCCGAGCAGCGGCTGGGCCTGACCGCGCGGCGGGCGGCGATCTTGGCCGCCGTGGTCTGTGTGCTGACGTTGACCATCGCCGGTCCGGTGCGCACCTACTTCGCGCAACGCACCGAGATGAAACAGTTGGCCGCATCCGAAGCCGCGCTGCGCCGCCAAATCGCCACGCTCGAGGAGCAGAAAGTCAAACTGGCTGATCCGGCCTACATCGCGGCGCAGGCGCGCGAGCGGCTGGGGTTCGTGATGCCCGGAGAAGTCCCCTATCAGGTGCAGCTTCCGCCGTCGGCGACGCTTCCCACCGAACCGGGCTCGGAGGCGGCGGCCCCGACGAGCAACGGCCCCTGGTACACGTCGCTGTGGCATACCATCGCCGACGCTCCGCACGGACCGCCGGCGCCGGCGCCACCCGGGCCGCCGGAACCCGCGCCGGCCGGTGGTTGACCGCGCCGACCTCGACGCGGTGGCGCGCCAACTCGGTCGCCGGCCGCGCGGGGTGCTCGAGGTCGCCTACCGCTGTCCCAACGGTGAGCCCGGCGTCGTGAAGACAGCACCGAAACTGCCGGATGGGACACCGTTTCCGACGTTGTACTACTTGACTCATCCGGTGCTGACCGCCGCTGCGAGCCGGCTGGAGTCGTCAGGGATGATGCGGGAGATGACCGAACGGCTCAAGCATGACCCCGATCTGGCCGCCGGCTACCGGCGTGCACACCAGTCCTATCTGGCGGAGCGGGATGCGATCGAGCCGTTGGGCACCACGTTCTCCGGCGGCGGTATGCCCGACCGGGTCAAATGCCTGCATGTGTTGATCGCGCATGCACTGGCCAAAGGCCGCGGAGTGAACCCGCTGGGCGATCAGGCACTGGCGGTGCTGGCCGCCGAGCCGGCGATGGCCGGGATTCTCGACAAGGAGCAGTGGACGTGAGTCGCGTCGCGGCAATCGACTGCGGTACCAACTCGATTCGCCTGCTGATCGCCGATCCGGTCGGCGGTCATCTACGCGACGTGCACCGCGAGATGCGCATTGTGCGGTTGGGGCAAGGCGTCGACGCGACGGGTGAATTCGCGCCGGAGGCGTTAGCGCGCACCCGCGCCGCGCTCGTCGACTATGCGGCATTGTGCGCTGCCCACGATGTCGACCGCATCCGGATGGTGGCCACCTCGGCGGCCCGGGACGTCGCCAATCGCGACGACTTTTTCGCGATGACGACCGACGTGCTCGGGGTGAGCGCCGAAGTAGTCACCGGCACGGAAGAAGCCACGTTGTCGTTCACCGGAGCGGTCGACGAATTGGACCCTGCCGACGCACCTTTCGTGGTGGTTGACTTAGGCGGCGGCTCGACCGAGATTGTGCTCGGAGACGATGCTGTGGGGGCCAGCTTCTCGGCCGACATCGGCTGCGTGCGGGTCACCGAGCGCTGCCTGCACTCAGACCCGCCCACCGCGGACGAGGTGACCGCTGCCCGCGAGCTGGTCCGCGACCGCCTTGGCGAGGCGCTACGTGCGGTCGCCGTGCAGCGCGCCTGTACCTGGGTGGGGGTGGCCGGAACGATGACGACACTGGCGGCGTTGGCCCAGGATATGGCGGTGTATGACGCGGCGAACATTCATCTTTCGCGCGTCGGCATCGAGCGGTTATTGCAGGTGTGCGAGGGACTGATCGGCATGACACGCGCGCAGCGAGCGGCGCTGGGGCCGATGCACGCGGGCCGCGCCGACGTGATCGGTGCCGGCGCAATCGTGGTGGAGGAGTTGGCATTGGCGTTGCGCGAACGCGCCGGCATACACGAGTTGGTCGTCAGCGAACACGACATCCTGGACGGCATCGCGCTCTCGGTCGCCGACTGATCTGCCCGCGGCTTCACCGCCCGAGGAGCCGGTTCTTCTGCTCGGTGAACTCATCCGCGGTCAGGATGCCCTCGTCGCGCAGTTTGGCGAGCTCACGTATCTCGGCTGCGATTCCGGTGACAGCGATGCGCGGGGAGGTCTGTGATGCGACTTCACCGGCAGCCGAGTGCTTTTCAGCGGTGGCCACCGCCCGCTCGGCGGTAAGAGCTTTGCCGCGCTCCCGCCCGCCGCCCGACCCGAGGGTGCCGGCCATGGCGCGTCCGGCCATACCCGCCAGCGCCATCTCGCTAAGCGTGCTTTCCGAGCTGACTTCCATTACCGCCCCGACGGCGCTTGCGCTGGTAGTCGGCAACGCCAATGCGACCGGGCGGACTGCAGGGGTGGCCGCGGTCCAGGTCGGTGGCACCGACAATGTCCCGACCGCGTGCGCCTGGCCCAGGCCTGCCGACACCGATGGCACCGGTGAGAGGCCCGGGCCGGCGCTCGTGACCACCGGGAACGGCGATGGGGGCACCGGCGCCGTCCCCGGCCAGGACTGTAGCCCGGCCCAGCCGCTGATGATGTCATCGGTGTGGAACCCGGTCAGCGCCCCGGCAACGTCGTAGGGCAGAGCCACTGTGCCCAGGGATCCGCCCACGACGCCCAACGACGGGTCGACAAAGATGCCACTGAGGCTGCCGACCGCGTCGAGCAGGTCCAATGGCGTCAACGTGGCGGGTGGGTCCGCGAATGCAAGACTGGATAGCGCATTAGGTACCGCCGAAAAAGCTTGCTGTGTCGACGACATTGTGCCCTGCACCTTGCTGGCGGACGTGCCCGTCGCTCGGCTCACCGCGGCGGCTTGGGTTGCCGCAGCGCCCGGACTGGCGCTCGGCGGTGGTGCGCTGAACGGCGTCAGCGTCGTCGCGGCTGCCGATGCACTCGCATAGCCGTACATCACCGTTGCGTCCTGTGCCCACATCTCGGCGTACTGCGTCTCGGTGATCGCGATCGCCGGGGTGTTCTGCCCAAAGAGATTCGTTGCCACCAGCGCCATCAGCAGACTGCGGTTAGCCGCGATGACCGCAGGCGGCACCGTCGCGGCAAACGCCGTGTGGTACGCGGCGGCCGCTGCCTGAGCCTGGGCGGCGGTGTGCTCGGCCTGTTCAGCGGTGAGGCTCATCCACACCGCATAGGGAGCGGCCGCCGCGCCCATCGACGCCGCGGTGGGACCCAGCCACGGCCCGGCGGTCAGTGTCGTCACCACCGACCGATACGAATTCGCCGTCGAATGCAGCTCGGCGGCTAATGTGTGCCAGGCCGCCGCGGCGGCCAACATCGTTCCCGACCCGGGACCGGCATACATTCGGCCGGAGGTGACCTCCGGCGGCAAAATCGCGAAATCCATTGCAGCACAATCCTTAGAACAGTCGCGGCGACAGCGGGCCCGCCCGCGCTGTCGCCAGCTCGCGGCCATTCCCATTTACGGCCGCAGACCGCCAAAAAACGACGGCGTTCTTTACTCCAAAAGAACCCTCATCGCGAAACTCACCGAGCGGGCAAATCCATTATGGGTCCGCAGACAGCGGCTCCTCGCATGGGTAACAAATCGTTAAACAGCACTTAATTTGGCGCGGCAGTGAGCAATAGCTAGCGCACAGAATTTGCGCGACCCACCGGCGCCGTGTACTGATCAACGGTAATCTGCCTTGGCGGCGGCTGTCCTTTGCGTAGCGTGTGCAGCAATTCCCGATACGGGCCGACGAGGTACACGGTGTCACCGGCGCTCAGCAGGGCATCGCGGCGCGGGTGCAGTCGGACCTGTTCGCTGGGCCGGGTGATCGCGATGACGCGGGTGTGGGTGGACAGGTCGAACATTCGCAGCCCGTCGAGTTCGCTGCCGGCGGCCACGTGCATTCCGCCGACCACGAACGAGCTCTGCCCGACCGAAAACGTCCCGAGCACCTGCAGCCCCATCGCGGCGCCGATGAACCAGGGTGCGGCCAGTTCGACTGTGGAGCGGACGTTTTGGAAATCGAAACGCTGCGCCACCTCGAAGCCGAGCGCGCGGTCATAGACTCGCATCACAATCGGGACGTCGAGCCACCTGTTGACGTCGGGCCATACCCGCGGCCCAAAATCTCGCCCAGCACAGTCCTCGCGCAGAGTGCGTGCGCCGTCGAGGACGCGTCGCAGCCAACTTTGGCGTGCGCGTGTCCCGGTGGTGCGGGGAACCTTGATGCCGCGCGCGGCCAACTCCTCGACGGTGCCGATCATCGCCGTCCAGTCACCGGCTCGCACCGGCAGATCCCGCCCCGGACACACCACCATCTCGCCGGGGGAGGCGGAGTTCTCGCGGTGAATCACCGCCACGGGGGCCAGGTTCCCGTAGACCTCACGCTGCGTTGCGTCCCGCGGCGCGCGGCTGCTGGAGACGACGAATTTGATGCCCGCCGCCTCGAACGGGTGCACGGTGTGCGCCAGACACGCCTCGACGACCGACGGCGCCGCCAGGTCTGCGACGTTGAGGATAGCGCCAGGTCCGTTATCGGCGGCCACCGCTTCCCGCAGCACGTCGTTGGTCAGCCGCGCCACCACGCGGATCTTCGGGTTGGCTTTGCGGGCCAGCAGGGCGATTTCGAGATTGGTCGCGTCGTCATCACCGGCGCAAACCACCGCCGCCGCACGGGTGACCCCCGCGGAGGTGAGCTCGCTCTTGACGCCGGCGTCGGCGAGATTGGCAAGCTTGACGATGCTTGCGCCGGCGTTGTTCAGCTCCTCGATGATCGTCGTCGCGAGCGCGTCTTCCCCGCTGACAATGATGTGGCGGTCCATGTCTGACCCACTACTGGGGAAATCCCGATCGCGATCGAATTAGGTCGTCCGTCATTGAAACCCACTCTTCTAGCGCCACCGTTCAGTCGCACTATAAATCGACCAGCGGGCACCCGCACCGGCTTGTACTGCGGGGAAATCCCAGCGTCCATCGCAAGCCACTTAACGCATGCTGCTGGGAAAATGCTGCACCTTTCCGATGAGAAAGCTGGCAAAATTGTTCCGCCGACAATTAGGGAATCAAACGTGGTTCTCCGACAAGCCATTTCCCGTCTCATGATCGACCTGGCGGCTGCGCCGGCGGCGAGCAGACAGACTCAGGCGGGCCGTTTCGTCGGCCCCGCGCCGGGCGTACCGTCAGAGAAAGGTTTTACCAGAATGTAATCCACGGCGGCCAAGGCATCACGCTGTCGACATGTTGACTGCGAACGTCGACTTGTTGTGCCGCCGGCCCGCATACCGGCCCAACAACTCGACGTTGGGCGCCCGCCGAGGTTCACACCTCGAAGCGGTAGCCCATGCCCGCTTCGGTCAGCAGGTGCTGCGGTCTGGACGGGTCGGCCTCGAGTTTGCGCCGCAACTGCGCCAAATAGACACGCAGGTAATGTGTTTCGGTCGCATATGCAGGGCCCCACACTTCTTTGAGGAGTTCCTCGCGGCCGACCAGCTTGCCCCGGTTACGGACCAGCACCTCGAGCATGCCCCATTCGGTCGGCGTCAGGTGCACTTCTGCGCCGTTCTTGACGACCTTCTTCGCCGCCAAATCGACAGTGAACGCCGCGGTTTCGATGACCGGTTGATCGGTTTCGGACGCGGCGGCGTTGCGGCGCACCGCGGCACGCAGCCGGGCGAGGAACTCGTCCATCCCAAACGGTTTGGTGACGTAATCGTCGGCGCCGGCGTCCAGCGCCTCGACCTTGTCCGATGAATCGGTGCGCGCGGAGAGCACGATGACCGGAGCACTCAGCCAGCCCCGCAGCCCCGCCAGCACTTCGATGCCGGAGATGTCGGGCAGACCCAGATCCAGGATCACCACTTCGGGACGGTGTTCGGCGGCGGCGCGCAACGCACCGGCACCGGTGGAGGCAGTGATCACCTCATAGCCCCGAACCGACAGGTTGATCTTCAGCGCGCGCAGAATGTGCGGCTCGTCGTCGATCACCAGTACTCGAGTCACTGGCGCCGCTCTTCTGGTGCAGCCAGTTCCACGACGACGGTCAGACCACCGCCCGGAGTATCGGTCGCTTGGATGGTGCCGCCCATCGCCTCGACGAAACCGCGTGCTACCGACAACCCCAGTCCGACGCCGGTGGTGTTGTCGTGATCGCCCAACCGCTGAAACGCCGCAAAGAGGCCTTCCTCGCTGCCCGCCGGGATACCCGGCCCCTCGTCGATGACATTGATCAACACGCGCTCGCCCACCTGGCCGGCATTGACGCGCACGACGCAATTGGGCGCGTAGCGCAGCGCGTTGTCGATCAGGTTGGCCAGTACCCGCTCCAGCAGGCCGGCATCGGCCATCACCTGTGTGCCGCCGACGTCGACTTTGACGCGGTCGATGCCGGGTCGCAGGAACCCGGTGGCGCCTGTGCCGATACCGACCAGCGCCCGTTGCACGGTTTCCTCCAGATACACCCGGCGCAGCTCAGGTCGAATAACCCCGGCGGCCAACCGCGACGAATCGAGCAGGTTGCCGACCAGTGCGGTGAGCTGGTCGATCGATTCCTCGATGGTGGCCAGCAATTCGGCGGTGTCCTCGGGAGAGAAGTCGACATCACCGGCGCGCAGGCTCGAAACCGCGGCCTTGGCCCCTGCCAGCGGGGTGCGTAGGTCGTGGCTGACCGCCGACAACAGCGATCTCCGCAACTCGTCTGCTTGCTCGATCGCCGCGGCCCTGCCGGCCTCCAACGTCAATTCGCGCTGCCGTATCAGGCCCGCGGCCTGTGTGGCCACCGCCGAAAGCACCCGGCGGTCGCGGGCGGCCAGCTTCCTGCCGGCCATCAGCATCCAGAATTCGTTATCGCCGACCTCGATTGCAGTGTCGGCGGAATCTATTGTGCTGCATGGGTTCATACCCACTGACGCGACGAGGCGGCTGTCCTTGCGCACCATGCTCACGGCGCGCTGTGAGTAGGTTTCCCGTACCCGTTCGAGAAGTGTTTCCAGGTCGGCGCCGCCCAGCACTGATCCCGCGAACAGCGTGAGCAGCTCTGCCTCCTGGGATGCGCGGCCGGCTTCGCGGGCGCGTTTGGCCGCGCCGTCGACCAGAACAGCGATCGCGACGGCGATCATCAGCAGGACCAGCTCCGTCACGGCCGCGTCGGGTTCGGCGATGGTGAAGCTGTGCCGCGGCGTCGTCAGGTAGTAGTTCAACAGCAGACCCGACAACACCGCAGAAAGCGCAGCCGGCGCGACGCCGCCCAACAGGGCCACCGCCAGCACCCCGACGAAGAACATTGCGCTTTCTCCGCTGGTCTCCAGGAACGGATCCAGCCAGGCGACTGTGATCGCACAAATCGCGGACGGCACAACGACCGCCGCCAGCCATGATGCGGCGCGTCGCTGGCGAGGCGAGACCGGCGTGCGTCGAATTCCGAGTTTGGACTCCTCGTGGGTGACGATGTGCACGTCGATCTTGTCCGACAGTTGGATCACCCTGGCGCCGATGCCCTCTTCGACGATGCGCGCCCAACGCGAGCGGCGCGACGTCCCGATCACCAGCTGAGTGGCGTTGATCTGGCGGGCGAAATCCAGGAGCGCGGTGGGCACGTCGTCACCGGCGACGATGTGCATCGACGCGTCGAGGCTGACGGCCAGTTCACGGATCTTGCTGA
Organism: Mycobacterium sp. NGS51; assembly: GCF_059812525.1. Lineage (NCBI taxonomy): Bacteria > Bacillati > Actinomycetota > Actinomycetes > Mycobacteriales > Mycobacteriaceae > Mycobacterium > Mycobacterium sp. NGS51. The sequence continues at coordinate 159,963 of NZ_JCALCV010000002.1, read as the reverse complement.
TCCGCGGAGCCGACGCGCCGGAGAGCCCGTCGCCGCGCAAGACGTGCACCACCAGCAGCTCGGCGGTGGACTTCGTTGCTATCCGCGAAGCCCGTCGGACCAACGTTTCCGATTCGGGTCCGCCGGTGACCGCGACGACCACGCGTTCACGCGCTTCCCAGGTGTCGGTGATCCTTTTGTCCGCGCGGTATTTGGCCAACGCCGCATCGACTTGGTCGGCCAGCCACAGCAAGGCGAGCTCTCGCAGCGCGGTGAGGTTTCCGCTGCGGAAGTAGTTGGACAGCGCCGCATCAACCTTCTCCGGAGCATACACATTTCCATGAGATAGCCTGCGCCGCAGCGCTTCTGGTGCGACGTCGATCAACTCGACCTGGGCGGCTTGCCGCACCACCGAATCCGGTATCGTTTCCTGCTGAACGATTCCGGTGATCTGGGCGACGACGTCGTTGAGGCTTTCCAGATGCTGGATGTTGACCGTGGAGATCACGGTGATGCCGGCATCGAGCAGCTCTTCGACATCCTGCCATCGCTTGTGGTTCTTGCTGCCGGGTGCGTTGGTGTGCGCGAGCTCGTCGACCAGGACCACGTCCGGCTGTCTGGCCAGCACTGCCGGTACGTCGAGTTCGGGAAAGCGCTTGCCGCGGTAGTCGAGGAAGCGGGGCGCGATCATCTCGATCCCCGCAATCAGCTCGGCGGTTTTTCGGCGGCCGTGCGTCTCGACCACCGCCCCCACCAGGTCGGTGCCGCGTTCCAGGCGCCGGTGCGCTTCGCCGAGCATCGCATACGTCTTACCCACACCCGGGGCCGCGCCGAGATAGATGCGCAGCTCCCCGCGTTTGCGACGGTGCTCGACACTCACCCAACCATCATCCACCAGGACCGGGGTACGACTGGTCCAGTGCGAGGTTGAGTCGCAGCACGTTGACCCGGGGCTCACCGAATATGCCGAGATCGCGGCCGCTGCTGTTGGCCCGAACCACATCGCGGATTCGATCCGGAGCGACACGCCGAGCCGCGGCTACCCGAGCGATTTGAATCTCGGCATAGGCCGGCGAGATGTCCGGGTCCAGACCGCTGCCGCTCGTGGTGACCGCGTCGGCGGGCACTCGCGGGTCGCCGGGTGCGACACCACGGACCGGCACAATCTGGCCGGCCGAGTAGTCCTGCCCGGGCTGTGCGCACTGCACAGGTACCCCGGCGTAGCTGCTCACGAATGGACGGGTCACGGTTGTGCACGGTTCGTTGACGCTGACAACTCGAGTAGGCCCGCTGACATTGCCCCGCGCATCGCGAGGGCCGATCACCGACAGGACGGCGCCGACACCGCCGGCCGTGCAGAACGGGCGCGATCCGTCCACCGCTTCCTGGTCGCCGATTGCCTTGCTGTGTGAGCACACCAGGGTGAGCAGGCTGGGCCGCGTCGGCGTATCCACCACGTCTTCGGGCCCCAGATTGCGAGCACCGCTGCTCAACGGGTCATAACCGGCACCGGCCGCCGAGGGCCGCGACTGAAAGTACTGTGGCAGCGGCCGACCGGCGGCATCGGTGAACGACTGGCCGATCAGTGCGCTGCCAACCGGTTTTCCGTCGATCCGGGTGATCGAGCCCTCTGCTTGCGGGCGCAAACCGGGACACTGCGCGACCAGCCAAACGAACAGCGGGTAGCCAATTCCCAGGATCACCGTGAAGACGAGCAGCGCGCGCAGCGCTGCCCAATGCTGGCGAACCAGGACCGAATTACTCATTGTCAGGCCATTCCGGGAAGCAGTTGGACCACCAGGTCGATGAGCTTGATCCCGATGAACGGGGTCACGATCCCGCCCAGCCCGTAGATTGCGAGGTTGCGGCTCAACAATTTTGACGCATGGCTCGGGGTATATCGCACTCCGCGAAGCGCCAGCGGAATCAGGCCGACGATCACGAGCGCGTTGAAGATCACCGCCGATAGGATCGCCGACTCCGCGCTGTGCAACCGCATCACGTTGAGCAGGTCCAGGCCGGGGAAGAGCACTACGAACAGCGCCGGGATGACCGCGAAATACTTGGCGATGTCGTTGGCGATCGAAAACGTGGTGAGCGCACCGCGGGTGATGAGCAACTGTTTGCCGATCTCGACGATCTCGATCAGTTTGGTGGGGTCTGAGTCCAGGTCCACCATGTTGCCGGCTTCTTTGGCCGCACTGGTTCCGGTGTTCATCGCCACCCCGACATCGGCCTGGGCCAACGCCGGCGCGTCGTTGGTGCCGTCGCCGGTCATCGCGACCAGTCGGCCGCCTTCCTGCTCACCCTTGATCAGGACCAGCTTGTCTTCCGGCGTGGCCTCGGCCAGAAAGTCGTCGACGCCGGCCTCGTCGGCAATCGCCCTGGCGGTCAGCGGGTTGTCGCCGGTGATCATCACGGTGCGGATGCCCATTCGGCGCATCGCGTCGAACCGGTCGCGCATGCCCTGCTTCACCACGTCTTTGAGGTAGACGACGCCAAGCACCCGCGCTGTGGTGCCGCCTACCTGGCCCACCACCAACGGGGTTCCGCCGGCAGCCGAGATGCCGTCGACGACCTGCCCGACTTGTGCCGAAACCGTGCCGCCATGACCACGTACCCACTCCGCGACCGAACTGGCCGCGCCCTTGCGCAGCTGCCGTCCGTCGATGTCGACGCCTGACATCCGCGTCACCGCAGTGAATTCCACCCAGTTGGCGTTATCGAGCTCACCGGGCAACCGGGCCCGCAGCCCGTAGGCATCTTTGGCGTAGACGACAATCGAGCGGCCCTCGGGGGTTTCGTCGGCCAGGCTGGCCAGCTGAGCGGCGTCGGCAAGTTCCTCGAAGGTCACCCCGTCGACCGGGATGAACTCCGAGGCTTCTCGGTTGCCGAGCGTGATCGTTCCGGTCTTGTCCAGGAGCAGGGTGTTGACGTCGCCGGCTGCTTCGACCGCCCGCCCGGACATCGCCAGCACGTTGCGCTGGACCAACCGGTCCATCCCGGCAATGCCGATGGCCGACAGCAACGCACCGATCGTGGTGGGGATCAGGCACACCAGCAGCGCCACCAAAACGATTCCGGTGATGCCATTTTCGTCGAGGGCAGCGGTATCCGGCACTCCGGGGTTATTAGCCTTGGAGTAGATCGCCAGCGGCTGCAGGGTGGCCACCGCAAACACGAAGATGATCGTGACGGCGGCGAGCAGGATGTTCAGCGCGATCTCATTGGGTGTTTTTTGCCGGTTGGCGCCTTCCACCAGTGCGATCATCCGGTCCACGAAGCCTTGACCCGGCTGTTGAGTGATCTTGACGACGATGCGGTCGGAGAGCACGGTGGTTCCGGCGGTCACCGCCGAGCGGTCTCCACCGGATTCCCGGATCACCGGTGCCGATTCGCCGGTGATGGCCGACTCGTCCACCGACGCAATGCCTTCCACGACGTCACCATCGCCGGGGATAACCTGGCCGGCTTCGACGACAACGACGTCGCCCTGCTGCAGCAGCAATGCGGGGACCTGCTCCTCGATACCGTCAGCGGCCGGTGACCAGCCGACCAGCCGGCGCGCCTGGGTGCCGGCTCTGGACTTGCGTAACGTGTCGGCCTGCGCTTTGCCGCGTCCTTCGGCCACCGCCTCGGCCAGGTTGGCGAATACCACCGTCAGCCACAACCAGAACACCACCAGCCAGCCGAACCAGCTCGGCTCGCCGATCGCCAGCACCGTTGACCACACGGCGCCGATCTCCACGACGAACATCACCGGGTTGCGCCACAGCGTGCGAGGATCGAGTTTGCGTAGCGCGCCGGGTAGCGACGTCAGCAGCATCTGTGGGTCGAGTAGCCCGCCCGCATTCGAGTGAGCGGCTGAATTCCTTGTCGGACTGCGCATTTCAGTGCAGCCCCTCGGCGAGGGGGCCAACGGCCAGCGCTGGCAGAAAAGTCAGCGCGACCAGGATGATCGTCACACCGACGACCAACCCGACGAACTGCGGTTTGTGGGTGGGCAGGGTGCCGATCGACGCCGGCGTCGAGCCCTGACGAGCCAGCGAACCGGCCAGCGCAAGTACCAGAATCATCGGCAGGAACCGTCCGATGAGCATCGCCAGACCGAGTGCGGTGTTGTACCAGACGGTGTCGGCCGCGAGTCCGGCGAACGCCGAACCGTTGTTGTTCGCCGCCGAGGTGAACGCATACAACACTTCGGAGAGGCCGTGCGGTCCGGTATTGCCCATGCCGGCACGCTGACCGGGCAGGGCTACCGCGGTCGCGGTGCCGAGCAGCACGATCAGCGGGGTAATCAGGAAATAGCTTGCCGCAAGCTTGATCTCGCGTGGCGTGATCTTCTTGCCCAAGTATTCCGGGGTCCGCCCGACCATCAGTCCGGCGACGAATACCGTGATGACGGCCAGGATGAGCATGCCGTACAGGCCGGAGCCGACGCCGCCGGGCGCCACTTCACCCAACTGCATGTTGAACAGCGGCATCATCCCGCCCAGGCTGGTGTAGGAGTCGTGCGCGGAGTCGACCGCGCCGGTCGATGTCAGGGTGGTCGTGCCGGCGTACACCGCGGAGTCGGCGACCCCGAAACGCTGCTCGACACCTTCTGTCGCGGCGCCCACTGCGGTGGGGACGGTGCCGTGGTGTTGCAGTTGCAACAGCATCACCAGGGTGAGGCTGACCGCGGCGATGATCGCCATGACCGCGGCGATCGCGTAGCCCTGCCTGGTGTTGCCGACCAGGCGGCCGAAGGTGCGCGGCAACGAGAAGCTGATCACCGACAGCAGAAAGATTTCGACCCAGTTCGTCCAGGGGGTCGGGTTCTCGAAGGGATGTGACGAGTTGGCGTTGTAGAAGCCGCCGCCGTTGGTGCCAAGGACCTTGATCACCTCCTGGCTGGCCACCGGGCCGCCAGTGATGCTCTGCGGCGATCCGGCCAGCGTGGTGATCACCTGGTCGTGCAGATGGAAGTTCTGCACGACGCCGCCCCCGACCAGCACCACCGCGCCGACGACCGCGATCGGCACCAGGATGCGCAGTGTGCCGCGGACCAGGTCCACCCAGAAATTGCCGAGTTCAGCGGTGCTGCGGCGAGCAAAGCCGCGAACGAACGCGACGGCGACCGCCATACCGACCGCAGCTGACACAAAGTTCTGTACCGCCAGACCGGCCATCTGCACTAGATGCCCCTGCGTTGATTCGCCCGCATAGGCCTGCCAATTCGTGTTGGTGACGAAACTAACTGCGGTATTCCACGCCAGCGCCGGAGTCATAGGTGTCGCCGGGTGCCGAAGATGCAGCGGGAGCTGGTCTTGGACGAGTTGGAGGACGAACAGGAAGCCGAGGCTGACAGCCGAGAACGCCAGCACGCTACGGGCATAGGTCGCCCAGCCTTGTTCGGTGGACGGGTCGGCGCCGATCACCCGGTAGACGAACCGTTCTGCACGCGAATGCTTCTCGGAGCTGTAGACCCGATACATGTAGTCGCCGAGTGGCACGTGAACTACGGCCAGTACCGCGATCAGCAGCGCGAGGAACAGCAGGCCGGCCGTTGCGCTATTCACTAGAACTGCTCCGGAAAGACCAGGGCCGCAACGAGGAACACCGCAACGAGTACGGCAAGCGCCAAGCCGACAGCGTTGGCGAGGTTCATCGGCCGTCGACCATCTTCACGACCAGTCCGAGTAGGGCGAACACCGCGGCGCTCAACAGCAGGTAGAGCACAACAGACATGTCGTCTCCGTTCACCCAGCATCAATTCGCCCTCGGCGACCAGGGCTGCAACGACGCTAACTCCGCGCGGCGTCGAGCGACGGGGTCGTTGACGCTTTCTTTACGGGTGCTACCGCGACGTTGACGGTGCTGTGCGCTAACCGGTCGGCGGCGCGCTCATGGGCAGCCGGACTCGGAAGACTGTTTGACCGTCTGCGGATTCGGCCGTGACGGTCCCATGGTGCGCCTTGACGATCGACGCGACGATCGGCAGTCCCAATCCGTTGCCGGACCCGTTGGACCGCGACGCGTCGCCGCGCACGAATCGCTCGAACAGGTGCGGCAGCAGAGCAGGCTCGATATCGGGTCCGTTGTCGGTGACGGTCAACTCGGCGTAGGGCCCGTCCGCGCCCGAAGGATCACGCGCGATCGCCGTCGTCACGGTGACTCCGGCAGGCGTGTGCACGTGCGCGTTACTCAACAGGTTGCTCACCAGTTGATGCAGACGGTGGCGGTCTCCGCGCACCCATACCGGTTCCTCGGGTAGGTCTTTGACCCAACGGTGCGTCGGCGCCGCTACTGCCGTGTCGTTCACCGCGTTGATGACGACGTCGCCCAGATCAACCTCTTCGGTGTCCAGATCCTCGCCTTCGCCCAACCGGGACAGCAGTAGCAACTCGTCGACGAGCGATGTCATCCGCAGTGCCTCGGACTCGATACGGGCCAGCGCATACTCGGTCGTCGGCGGCAAGGCCGAGCTGTCCTGGCGGGTGAGTTCGGCGTAGCCCTGAATCGCCGCCAACGGGGTGCGTAGTTCGTGGCTGGCGTCGGTGATGAACTGCCGCATCCGGCGGTCGGATTCGACACGGTGCGCCAGCGCGCCATCGACGTTGTCCAGCAAGCGATTCAATGTGTGCCCGACAATCCCGACTTCGTTGTTCGGGTCGGTGTCGTCGGGGCGCACCCGCGTGGTGATGCGGTGCTCGTCGCCGATGAGTGGCATGGCCGCGACCTCGGCGGCAGTTGCGGCCACCCGGCGCAGCGGCCGCAGCGCGTAGCCGACTACCCAAATCGTCAGGATCGCTGTGACCAACAGGGCTCCGGCCAGAAGCGCTGTGGCGGTGACCGTTCGGCGTTCGATCGTACGATTGGCGAGGTTCAGCGATACCCCGACCAGCAGACGGTCCGCGCCGTCGGCGCGGCTGTCGACTCGGTAGGAGCCCAAGCTGCCCAGCTGTTCGGTACGTGGCGGGCCGTCGGCCCAGGTATGTGACTCGATGGCGCGAACTACGTCGGCAGGCGCCGGGTGCGGCTCGTCTTCGGAGAAGACGGCCGAGCCGACCACCGTGCCGTCATGCAGTATCGCGATCAGGTTTTCGGGCGTCTGGCCAGTGAAACCCAGCATCGCCGTCTCGATGGGTGTGCCGCCGTGTACTCCCTCCCCGGTGCGGTAGCGGGTGACCGAGTGGCTCAGTGCGTCCAGCGATTCGACAACTTCGGCGTCGTTCATCGTCGTGACGTATGCACGCAGGCTTAACACCGAGACAATGTCGACTGCCACCAAAACCACGCAGACAACGGCGGATACGCTCAACACCAACTGCCTGCGCACGGATCGCGTCCGCCACCACGGCGTGACCCGACGTCGGATCATTCCGGCGATCGCAGCATGTATCCGACGCCGCGAACGGTGTGGATCATCGGATCTCTGCCGGAGTCGAGCTTCTTCCGCAGATACGAGATGTACAAATCGACGATGCTGGTCCGCCCCGCGAAATCATAGTTCCACACCCGGTCCAGAATTTCGGTGCGGGTCAACGCGCGACGCGGATTGCGCATCAGGAATCGCAGCAGTTCGAACTCGGTCGACGTCAGCGAGATCAGTGTTCCACCGCGGGTGACCTCACGGCTGGCGCCGTCCAAGGTGAGGTCGCCGACGGTCAGGACCTCCTCGGCCGGCGGCGCCAGGTGATTGGACCGCCGAAGCAGTCCGCGCAGCCTGGCGACGAGTTCCTCGAGGCTGAACGGTTTGGTCATGTAATCGTCGGCGCCCGCAGTCAAGCCGGTGACCCGGTCCATCACCGAATCACGGGCGGTCAGAAACAGCGTCGGGGTATAGGCGTCTGATCCACGCACCCGCTGCAGGATCTGCAGTCCGTCCATATCCGGAAGCATGATGTCGAGCACCAGCACGTCCGGGCCGACCTTGTCGAACTTGGCGACGGCCTCGCGGCCGTTGTGCGCGACGTCGACAACCCAGCCTTCGTAATGCAGGGCCATCTTGACCAGATTGGTTAGCGCCGGCTCGTCGTCGACCAGCAAAACCCGGATCGGCGATCCGTCGGCCCGGTTGATCCGGGGCAGCTGCCCGAGGATGGCCTGGCGTGGCCGCTGTTCGCGTGCGTAACCGGACATTGCGGTCATGTTCCTACATTCTCCCTGGCACACATGAGGTTGTCACGGAGTTCATAGAGTTCTCAAATGTGGCGGGCACCCGCCCGGTCCGATGCCAGTACCTGCAGATATGCGTTTTCTATGTATTCCATGAGCCTACTTGATATGACTTCTATACGAAAAATACGGTGGTGCATAGCCGTTGAGCCACGACATGACGTACAGCGGAGTGCGCCGTTCTAATCGCCTGCGCGCAAACAGCTTTGATATTGACGCCGCGATCTTTGGCGGCCGCAAGCGGCCATTGCCTGTCGCCGCGGAGTGTGCGCACGGCAAGTGTCGAGTAGTGGCCAGCTTCGGTTTTGGAGAAAGTTAGGAGACATCAATGTCTTTCGCAGCATTTGTCAACACGCACCCGGAGGCGCTGGCGGCTGCGGCCGGCCATCTGCATGGCATCGGCTCGCAGATGGCCGCGGGAAATGCAGCGGCGGCCGGCCCGACCGGCGCGGTGGTACCGGCGGCCGCCGACGTGGTGTCGGCGTTGACCGCGGCGCAGTTTGTCGCGCATGCCGGGAACTATCAAGCCATCGGTGCCCAAGCTGCCGCGGTCCACGAGATGTTCGTGACCACGCTGCAGACCAGCGCAGCTTCGTATGCGGCCACCGAGGCCGCCAATGCGGCCCGAATTTGAGCAGGCCAGCTAACGCAACGAAAGGGTAGAGGCGATGGATTTTGGCGCATTGCCGCCGGAAATCAACTCCGCGCGCATGTACGCGGGCGCGGGTCCGGGGCCGCTGCTGGCCGCGTCGACCGCCTGGGACGGGCTGGCCGCCGACCTGCATTCCGCGGCCGCCGGCTATCAATCGGTGGTCACGGGGTTGACCGCCGGGTCGTGGCAGGGGCCCGCGTCGGTGTCGATGGCGGCCGCGGCCGCACCGTATGTGACCTGGATGAGCGCAACCGCCGCCCAGGCTGAACAGACCGCGACTCAGGCCAAAGCGGCGGCAAGCGCCTACGAGGCGGCGTTTGCGATGACGGTGCCGCCTCCGGTGATCGCCGCCAACCGCGCTCAGTTGATGACCCTGATTGCCACCAACCTTCTGGGTCAGAACACCCCGGCGATCATGGCCACCGAGGCCCATTACGGCGAGATGTGGGCCCAGGACGCTGCAGCGATGTACGGCTATGCGGGCAGCGCGGGGGCTGCCTCGACGTTGACGCCGTTCGCCCCGCCGCCGCAAAACACCAACCCGGGCGGGTTGGCCAGCCAAACTGCCGCCGTCGCCCATACCGCCGGCACGTCGGCCGGCACCCATGCGCAAACCATGACGTCGTCGCTGTCGAATGTGCCCCAAACCCTGCAGGGGCTCGCCCAGCCGGTGCAGTCCACGTCGTCCACGGCCGGAATGTCGCAGATGGCGCTGGGCACCGGGACGTCCGCCGCGACCTCGGCGGCCACCACGCCGGCCAGCATGCTCACGGGGATGACCGGTGCGTCGGGCAAAGGGGCCCTGAAAGGTGCCGGCAAGGGTGCCGGCCTGGGCGCGTCGGCGGCTGCCCTGCCTGGCGCTCTGCCGGAGTTAAGCAATGCGGGCGGCATTGGCCTGGCCCTGGACACGGCCGGCTTTGCCGAGGACGGGGTCGGTCTGGTCGGCTTGGACGGCGGCGGCTTGGGCGTCGATTTCGGCGGCCTGGGCCTCGATTTCCTGGGCGCCGACACGCTGACCGAGGGCGGGGGCTTCGGACCGTTGGGGAGCTTCGGAGGTCTAGGAGGGTTAGGACCGCTGCACGGCCTCGGCGGCTTGGGTGGCGGCTTGGGCGGTGCCGGAGCCTCAGCAGGCGTCGGGCAGGCGGCCTCGCTGAGTGGGATGTCGGTGCCGCAGAACTGGTTCGGGTCCGCCCCGTTAGGAGCGATCCACCCGGCCAGCGCCATGCCGTTGCCGAGCACCAATCTCGGTGCCGCCGCTCCGGCGGTAGCGCCGGGCGGGACTGCCGTGCCCAAGCTGGTGATGCCGGGCGTGTCCGGGCGTGAGGTCGACGGTGCGGTCCGGGCCATCGGCTTCCGGTCCAGCGTGGTCCCGCACTCGCCGATGGCGGGGTAGCCGCAAAAGGTTGTGGCCCGCACACCGAGGGGGGTGTGCGGGCCACGTTGTGGTTGTGGGTTAGGCCCAGCTGGAGCCGACGGCGGAGTCGGTGGAGGCCATGTTGTTGCCGGCGGTTTGGACTTTTTGGCCGTGGGTGTTGGCTTGTTCGTAGATGACTTGGAAGTTGCGGCCCAACTGCGTGATGAATTCCTGGCAGGCCACTGAGCCCGCGCCGCCCCAAAAGTCGCCGGCGGCAAGCACATCGCGGATGATGGCCTGGTGTTCGGCTTCTAGGGAGGCGGCCTGGGCGCGGATCAGCGCGCCGTGGGCATCGACGTCACCGAATTGGTAGTTGATGGTCATTGTGGGTTCTCCTAGCTGCTCAGGATCTGCTGGGACGCTTGTTCTTGTTGCTCGTAGTTGTTGGCGTCGCGGATCAGTCCGTCGCGCACGCCGTGGAGCATGTTGACGATGTTGCGAAACGCGGTGTTCATCTGGCCCATGGTGTCGTGGGAGGTCAGTTGGGCGGTTCCGCTCCAGCCGGCGCCGGCGATGTTTTGGGATGAGGCCCACATTTTGCGGGCTTCGTCTTCGACGGTTTGGGCGTGCACGTCAAAGCGGCCGGCCATGTCGCGCATGGCGTGCGGGTCGGTCATAAACCGGGTAGTCATTGGGGTCTCCTTAGGGTGAAGTCAGTCTTGGGTGCCGGTGCTGGCCCGTGATATTCCCAGGGTACGACCTGGGGTTGAACGGGTGGCTTCAAACGTGTGACATGTTTGTTTTCCTTTCCCCCTATCCGGCCACCACCGGCCGGCCCATCACCGTCGGCTTGAACCCATACCGCGGCGCACCAAAGCCATAACCGCGGTTGCCCATACCGGCCCCGGACATCCCAGCGGGCACGGTTCCCACCGCCGTGCTTTCCTCGGCGGCGGCGGTCCACCCGGTGCCCGCTAACGTCGCAGCACCAGTGCCCGCCGGGGTAGCCGCCGACCAACTGGCCGGTACCGACATGCCGCCGACCGCGGCTGCCCTGCCTACGCCCGCCAACACCGGCGCGCCGCCAACGCCGGCAGAGCTTGCTGGCGCCACAGCGCCGGCTAGGCCGGCCGCGCCCGCCGACCCGAGGCCGCCGCCCAGGCCCGCTCCCAGCGCACCGTCGACACCGCCCAGTCCCGCGCCCTCAGCATTTGCAAGCCCGACCCCTGCCGATATGCCGGCGAACATGTTCCAGGCCGTGATGTTTCCTGCCTGGCCGATGACATTCGTTAGCAAGCCGTTGCCCAGGAGGTTGTCGAGCCCGCCCAATCCAGGTGATGCAGCCAGCGGGGAAGCCAGCCCTTGCACCGTGCCGGGCAGGGTCGAGACGAGTTGCGACAAGCCGGTCTGGGTGCCGGCGGTCGAGACCGCGGCGGCCCGGCCGGCCAGCCCGGCCGGGTTGCTGTTTGGCGTCGGGGAGGTCAGCGGCTGCAATCGTCCGGCGACCGCGCTGGTGCCCGCGTAGCCGTACATGGCCGCGGCGTCTTGGGCCCACATTTCGGCATAGAGCGCTTCGGTGGCCGCGATCGCCGGGGTGTTTTGGCCGAGGAAATTGGTGGCCACCAATGCGGCCAGCTGAGCCCGGTTGGCCGCGATCACCGGCGGGGGCACCGTCATCGCGAACGCCGCCTCGTAGGCCGCGGCAGATGCCATTGCCTGGGCGGCGGCATGCTCGGCGGCCGCGGCCGTGGTGTTCATCCACCCCACGTACGGCGCGGCCGCAGCTGCCATCGCCGTCGATGCCGGTCCCAGCCACTCTTCGCTGGTCAGACCGGAGATCACCGATTCATAGGAGGCTGCCGCAGTGGCCAGCTCGGCGCCCAGCGCACTCCAGGAGGACGCGGCGGCCATCATCGGCGCCGCGCCGGGGCCGGTGTAGATGCGTGCGGAGTTGATTTCCGGTGGTAACGCTCCGAAGTCCATTTCTTTCCAACCTCGTTTCCTATGTAGCCGATTTGCCTGACGAGGCGCTAGACGACTGCAGGCTTGGGCATCACGGTCGGCTTGACGCCGTAGCGCGGTGCGCCGAAGCCGATGCCGCCGCGTCCGGCCGAAGCCGCCGACGGCATCCCGGCCGGCATGGTGGCCACCGTCGAATTGTGCGGGGCGGCACTGGTCCAGCCCGCGCCCGTCAACGTCGTGGGGGCAGGGCTGGACGGGGCGGCCGCACCGGCCCAGCTGGGCGGCACCGACAACCCGGCGACGGAGGATGCTCGGCCCAAACCTGCCGACACCGGCGCCCCATTGAAGCTGCCAACGCCTGCCGGCCCTGTCGCGTTCGCCAGGGCCGCCGCGCCCAAGCCCCCCGGAGCGGGTGCCCCGGTGGTCGTAGCCCCAGCGCCCGTCAGTTCGCCCGGAGCGAGAAAACCGGAGCTGCCGAGCTGCAGCAGGTCCGAAGCGGCAGAGCCAAAATTCCCGACCTGAGTCGTGAAGCCACTTCCCACGTTGCTGAAGAACCCCGAGCCCGACGAGGACGACCCGGACCCGGTCAACAAGCCGAGAAGTCCACCGCTGCCGCCGGTGGCGGCGGCCTGGGCCGAGTTGACGGCCTCGGTGGCGCCATACGCTCCGGCGCTGGTGCCAAGTGTGTTCACGAACATCTCGTGTATCGCGGTGGCTTGTGCACTGACCTGTTGGTACAGCGTGCCGTAGGCGGCGAATTGTGTTGCTTGCAAAGCAGATACCGTGTCGGCGGCGGCCGGAACCACGCCCGTGGTCGGGGCTGCGGCCGCCGCGTTCTGCGCGCTCAACGTCGAGCCGATTCCCTGCAAGCTTGCCGCCGCGGCCGTCAAGGCTTCAGGCTGGGTGGTCACGAAAGACATGACTTCTCCTCACGGAAAACGAGCCGGCTCGCATACCAGGGCCGGCCACTGACGTGGTATCGCACTACCGAATCCACGTCTCCACAGTTCCCCGCGAAGAAGGCGATGTGAGAAGTCGTTAACGTCTTCTTAACGCTGCGGCAGCAATCCTTGACGGTTTCCTGTCACCTGCCAGGTGCGCGGGCTCCATCAGGCCGCTGACATGAGTGTGGCCCGCACACCGGTGGTGTGCGGGCCACGGTTGTGGGTGTAGTTAGGCCCAGCTGGAGCCGACGGCGGAGTCGGTGGAGGCCATGTTGTTGCCGGCGGTTTGGACTTTTTGGCCGTGGGTGTTGGCTTGTTCGTAGATGACTTGGAAGTTGCGGCCCAACTGGGTGATGAATTCCTGGCAGGCCACTGAGCCCGCGCCGCCCCAAAAGTCGCCGGCGGCAAGCACATCGCGGATGATGGCCTGGTGTTCGGCTTCTAGGGAGGCGGCCTGGGCGCGGATCAGCGCGCCGTGGGCATCGACGTCACCGAATTGGTAGTTGATGGTCATTGTGGGTTCTCCTAGCTGCTCAGGATCTGCTGGGATGCTTGTTCTTGTTGCTCGTAGTTGTTGGCGTCGCGGATCAGTCCGTCGCGCACGCCGTGGAGCATGTTGACGATGTTGCGAAACGCGGTGTTCATCTGGCCCATGGTGTCGTGGGAGGTCAGTTGGGCGGTTCCGCTCCAGCCGGCTCCGGCGATGTTTTGGGATGAGGCCCACATTTTGCGGGCTTCGTCTTCGACGGTTTGGGCGTGCACGTCAAAGCGGCCGGCCATGTCGCGCATGGCGTGCGGGTCGGTCATAAACCGGGTGGTCATTGGGGTCTCCTTAGGGTGAAGTCAGTCTTGGGTGCCGGTGCTGGCCCGTGCTATTCCCAGGGTACGACCTGGGGTTGAACGGGTGGCTTCAAACGTGTGACATGTTGTTTTCCTTTTCCCCCTATCCGGCCACCACCGGCCGGCCCATCACCGTCGGCTTGAACCCGTACCGCGGCGCACCAAAGCCATAACCGCGGTTGCCCATACCGGCCCCGGACATCCCGGGGGGCACGGCCGCCACCGAATTGGTCTCGGGGGCGGCAGCCCAGCCGGTGCCCTGCACGGTCGGAGCGGCGGCACCGGTCGGCGTGGCCGCGGCCCACGTCGGAGGAACCGACAGCGATCCGACAGTCGTAGCTTGCCCCACACCCGCGGATACCGCCGAGCTGGCCGCGCCCGCGCCACTAATCCCGGTGCCGACGCTGCCACCGAGTGCGCCCAGGTTGCCCAGCGCGCCACCAGGAGCCAGGAGTGACCCCAGGCCGCTGCCCACTGCGCCACCTCCCGCGGCGTTGAAGCCTGGCCCGGCGAAGTAACCAATCATGCTGGGAATCAGCGTCGAAGGGATATACATCACCGCGGTCGCGCCTCCGGACGAGATCCCGTTCAAGATCACATCCATCGCGTCCGACGACGAAAGCGCACCTGAGACCGCGCCGGACACCCCCGACGTCGCGGCAGCCGGCTGCAGCGGCGAGGACATCGCCTGTAACGCGTTGGGCAGCGTCGTCATCAGTTGACTGATTTGGCTGTGCGTGCCTGCCGCGCTGGCGGTCGCTTGGGTCACTGCGGCGGCCTGGCTGCCGATGCCGGCCGGGTTGGTGTTGTTGGTCGGTGCATCGAACGGCGTCAATTGTGCGGCGGCGGCCGAAGTGGCCGCGTAGCCGTACATCGCTGCGGCGTCTTGGGCCCACATTTCGCCGTAGTGGGCTTCGGTGGCCGCGATGGCGGGGGTGTTTTGCCCCAGGAAGTTGGTGGCCACCAGCGTGGCCAACTGCGTCCGGTTGGCCGCGATCACCGGCGGGGGCACCGTCATCGCAAACGCCGCCTCGTAGGCGGCCGCGGCCGCCTGGGCCTGGCTGGCGGCCTTTTGGGCTTGGGCGGCACTGTGACTCATCCATGCCACGTAGGGCGTGGCCGCAGTCGCCATCGATGCCGAGGCCGGGCCGATCCACTCTTGGCTGGCCAGTCCCGAGATCACCGACTCATAGGAGGCTGCTGTGGTGCTTAACTCTGCGGCTAACGCGTTCCAGGCCGAGGCGGCGGCCATCATCGGCCCCGGGCCGGGGCCGGCGTAGATCCGCGCGGAGTTGACCTCCGGCGGGAGCGCTCCGAAATCGAACACGGGAGTGGCCTCCTACCCGGCCGCGATCGCGTTGGCGGCTTCGGTCGCCGCATACGACCCGGCACTGGTGCCCAGCGTGTTGACGAACATTTCGTGGATGGCTTCGGCTTGGGCGCTGACCGCCTGATACAGCGTGGCGTGCGCGGCGAACTGGGTGGCCGTCAACGCCGAAACCTCATCGGCGGCAGCGGGAATCACACCAGTGGTCGGAGCTGCCACGGCTGCGTTTTGAGCGGCCATCGTCGAGCCGATTCCCTGCAGGCTGCCGGCCGCAGCCAGCAACGCCTCGGGCTGAGTGGTCACGAACGACATGACTCCTCCTTAAGG
Organism: Mycobacterium sp. NGS51; assembly: GCF_059812525.1. Classification (NCBI taxonomy): domain Bacteria; kingdom Bacillati; phylum Actinomycetota; class Actinomycetes; order Mycobacteriales; family Mycobacteriaceae; genus Mycobacterium; species Mycobacterium sp. NGS51. The sequence continues at coordinate 144,418 of NZ_JCALCV010000002.1, read as the reverse complement.
AAAGCGAGCCGACCCATAAAGCAGGGGCGGCCATTACGGTGCTGTCGCACTACCGATTTCACGGCTCTACAGTTGCCCAAAAACAAGCCTGAGTGATAGCTGGTTAACTGCTTCGTAACCGCTGAGCCGCAACTCTTAACACCGTGGCGTCGCAGGACACATCGTTGTCACCTGGCGCTGTCGGCAGGGACCGCCGGGCCGGCGGGTGCGGCTTCGCGCTACATTCGCCGCCGGGCCCCCATAGCCCAATTGGCAGAGGCAGCGGACTTAAAATCCGTCCAGTGTCGGTTCGAGTCCGACTGGGGGCACTGTCGACGAGGCCACAAGGGGGCGTAACGCCGATTTAACAGTTCGGCAAGGGGCCCTAAAGGATCGGTAACACTCCTGTAACGGCTGCTCGGCAGACTTCGGGCTATGAAACGCACAGTCCTGCTGCTGGCCAGCGCCGCCGCCCTCGTCGGGCTCGCCGCGCCTGCATACGCCGATGAGTCCGGCGGCGGTGGCGATGCGAGCTTCCTCGCGGCGCTCAACCAACACGGAATCTCCCACCGCGGCAACGGCCAGGCCATTGCGGCCGGCAGGGCGGTCTGCGAGCTGATGGACGGCGGCTTGACGCCGATGGACACCGTCAACGCGGTGCGTACCACCAACCCCGGCTTCACCCCCCAGCATGCTGCGATCTTTGCGGTGGACGCCGCGAGCGCCTACTGCCCTGAACACCTCTGACCAGCGCCACTGAAGCGCGGTGCTGATTTCCTGACCGGTCTGCTGCCCACTAGGCAATATTGCCTAGTGGGCAAGAATGTCGCTATGTTGGTCCTGTGGGCCAGTCGTTAGGGCTGCGGGACCGCAAAAAGCTCGATACCCGCAAAGCGCTGAGCGACGCTGCGCTGAGTTTGGTTTTCGAGCGGGGCTTGGACAATGTCACCCGCGAGGACATCGCGGCCAGGGCTGGCGTGTCGGTACGCACCTTCGGCAATTACTTCGCCGGCAAGTACGACGTGCTGGCGTATCGACAGGTCGAGCGGGTGCGGCGCAGTTTGGTCGCGTTACGGGCCCGGCCCGCCGGCGAGCCGATCTGGGCAGCGATCAGCGCGGCGGTGAGGGAACCCCTGGAAGCCGACGGTGCCGACGATTTCCTGCCGAGCACCGCACTTCAGACAGAGTTGCGCAAGCTGTTGTTGGCGCCCGAGGCTCGGATGGCGATCTCCAACGAGGTCTTCGCGGACTGGGTCGAGGTGATCGCCGAGCGTACCGGCACCGACCCGCTGCGAGACATGTACCCGCGCTTGGTTGCCGGTGTGGTCCGAGCCGTCGTCGAAGCCGCACTCGATACCTATGTCCATGCGGATCCACCGGTGAATGTCGTCACTCTGCTGAACAACGGGTTTTCCAGCGTTGTTGCCGGGCTGCCACCGTCGACTGCCCGGTGACCGTGGCGAGATGAACTGAAAGGCTCTGCCGTGCATGAAAACCCGGCCGACGTAGTCATTTCCGGTGCCGGACCGACCGGCCTCATGGTGGCATGCGAGTTGGCACTCGCCGGCGCGCGACCGGTCGTCCTTGACGCCCTTCCGGAGCCTAGTGCTGAGCCAAAAGCCAACGGGCTTGTCGGCCAGGTGATTCGAATACTCGACATGCGCGGCCTTTACACGATGGTCCCCGGTACGCCTGATGCTCCGGAGCCGATTCCCGGCTACATCTTCAGCGGGATACCGGTGTCTTTCGGCGAGGTAGCCGACAACCCGATGTATGCGCTGGGGATTCAGCAACCGCGGCTGGTGCGGCTGCTCGAACAGCGCGCTCGGGACCTCGGCGTTGATATCCGGTGGGGCCACGAGCTGGTCGACTTAGCCCAGCAGGAAGACAGGATTGATCTCAATATCGCTGCGCCGCATGGCTCTTACGGGCTTGTGACGAGGTTCCTAGTGGGCGCCGATGGCGGACGCAGCCTGGTGCGCAAGAACGCGGGTATCGAGTTTCCCGGCAGCACCGCGCCGGTGGTGGGCCGACTGGCCCACGTGTCGATACCGGACGAGTTCCGCGCCGCCGACGGCAGTCTGGACATACCGGGTGTCGGCCGGATTACCTTTCCGCACAACCGAATGGACGGCGGGACGTTCATCTTCGCCGAATTCGAGCCCGGCCGCCCACTGATCGGCACCGTGGAGTTCGATGCCGATCCGTTAGCCGTCGAGACGCCGATGACGGTGCAGGAGATGCGTGAGAGCCTGTGCCGGGTGCTCGGAGTCGACGTGCCGATCGCACCGCCGCTGGGGCCGGGTCCGCATGCCTTGCGCCGGATCGATGGTCAAAACACCAGGCAGGCAGAGCGTTATCGGGACGGTAACGTCTTTCTTGTCGGTGACGCTGCGCACGTGCACTCCGCGATGGGCGGTCCCGGCCTCAACCTTGGTCTGCAGGACGCGGTCAATTTGGGATGGAAACTGGCGGCCGCGGTGAATGGCTGGGCGCCAGCAGGATTGCTCGACACCTACCATTCCGAGCGCTACCCGGTGGGGCAGCGGGTCATGATGCAGTCGATGTCCCAGAGTGCCCTGATGGCGCCGGGCCCCGAGGTTTGTGCGCTGCGGACGCTCTTCGCTGAATTGTTGGCCAAGCCGGATACTGCAGCGCATATCGCACACCTGCTGGCCGGGTCGGATGTGCGTTACGACGTCGGCGACAGCCACGTGCTGTCGGGACGATTGATTCCCGACCTGAGATTGGCGAACGGGCAACGGATCGCTGAACTCATGCGCCCGGGACGTCCGGTGCTGCTCGACCTCGCCGGCGGCGCAGTCGCGGAATCGGCGGTGTGCTGCCCCGAGCGAGTCAACGTCGTCGTCGCGCAGGGGCCGGAGTTACCTGCTGCGATGCTGATCCGGCCCGATGGTTACGTGGCCTGGGCGAGCGACAGTTGCGGAAATGACGACATCGATCGGTTAAGCGGCGCATTAACGCGGTGGTTCGTGCCCGCCGCCGGCGATCCCGGGCGCGTCGACGTAGGGAGTATGTGATTTTGACCGCTCTTGCGGCATAAAGATTAAGAGAATCTTAGTCGCGCACAATCAGCGCCATAACCGGGACTGCCGTTAGCTTCTCGAGCAAAACAGCCTGGCCAAAGACGCCGTCGCGTTCGCTCTATCGAGCCTTCGTAATACGTCGCGAATTTTTGTCTAAGCGCAGGCTGAGTTAAGGGCGTGACGCAAGAGACAGTGCGTCGAAACGCACACTTTTACGGCCGAATTCGGCCACTAGACTCGCTCCGAAGCAGCGCTGGAAGGCGCGAATACAGATGACATCGGGGCCGCAAAACCTTAACGCTCGGTCAGGCCACTTGGTGTCACCGTCCGAGACACGTCGGGCGAACGAGCAAAGGCAGGTGCCACCGTGCGCGATCTCAGCTATGCCAACGACCGGGATCCGGTCAGCGGCAAGTCGTCGATGGACGTCGGCACTGCACTGAGTTTCGCAAAGGTCGGCGACATCCGCGTCCCCCGCGGCCCGATCAGCGGGATCGCCGTCAGCCCGGAAGGCCGGCTGATGGTGACGAATTACGGCGCCGACAGCGTCTCGTCGATCGACGCGGGTTCAGGTGCTGCCGTGCGGTCCCTGACCGGACTCGATGAACCGTTCGCCATAGCCACCGCCGGCCGGCGGGCCTACGTCAGCACGGTAACGGCGGCGTATGACGCGATTGTCGCCCTGGACATCGACACCAACCGTGTCGTGGGGGTCCACCCTGTCGCGTGTAGCGTCCGCGACCTCGCGGTAAGCCCCGACGGGCAGCGGGTTTATGCCGGACGAACGGCAGCCGGCGGAGCCGACCTGGCAGTGCTGGACACCAGGACCGGTAGCGTCGATGCGATCGGCATCGAGGCTGCCGCGGGCACCAGCACCGAATGCGTCCGGGTCAGCCCGGACGGACGCCGGGTGTACGTCGCCACCAACGGAGCGTCGAGCGGAAAGCTCACCGTCGTCGACACCCGCGAGCAGCGCGTCGTCGACACCGTGGAGATCGGCTCGCCGATCCGCGATGTCGCGCCCAGTTGGGACGGGTCACGGGTCTATGTGGCCAGTTGCGGTCCTGACTTCGGCGCGGTTCTCGACGTCGTCGATACCCGCACCAACATGATCGCCGCTACCAGCAAGATCGCCGAGATCAATGGTCTGCTCGTGCAGCTGGCGCTCAGCCGCGACGGTGAACGCGCCTACCTCGTCGACGACGAGCGCGTGACTGTCTTGAGCACGCACACCCACGACATCGCCGGCAGCATCACCGTGGCCGGTGCGCCGTCGTGTGCAGTGGAAAGCCCGGACGGTACCCACCTTTACGTCGCCGACTACGCCGGGTCGATCACTGTGTTCACGATCGCCTCGACCGCCGCCGCACTGCTGATGTCGGCGGACGACGAGCCCACCGCTCCGCACGCGTGGGCAATGCCCGAGCTGCTGCAGCTCGAGCCGGCCATGACCTGACGGGCGAGCTGAACACAGCGCGACATCGCGCCGAGAACCATAAGCTGTACCTCGATGTACAGCACCATGCAGAATTACCCGTTGACGATCACTGCCATCCTGCGGCACGCCACCGGCGTTCACGGCGCACGCAGCGTGACGACTGGGACCGGCGGTGGTTACCGGCATTGCAGCTACGCAGAGTTGGGCGCCCAGGTGGCGCAGTTGGCGAACGCGTTACGCCGCCTCGGTGTCACCGGAGACCAGCGGGTGGCCACCTTCATGTGGAACAACGCCGAGCATGTGGCGGCCTACCTGGCCATACCGGCGATGGGTGCCGTGTTGCACACGCTCAACATCCGGCTGTTCGCCGAACAGATCATCTATGTCGCCAACGAAGCCGAAGATCAGGTCGTCTTGGTGGACTTGTCGCTCGCCAAACTCCTGGCACCTGTGCTGGACCGCCTGGAAACCGTGCACACCGTGATCGCCGTCGGAGAAGGCGATATGGCGGTGCTGGAGAAGTCGGGCAAGACGGTGTTGCGCTATGCCGAGTTGCTCGCAGGCGAGACGACCGAGTTCGATTGGCCGGACATCGACGAGAACACTGCGGCCGCGATGTGCTACACCAGCGGCACCACCGGCAACCCGAAAGGTGTTGTCTACAGCCATCGTTCGAGCTTCTTGCACACGATGGCCGCCTGCACCACCAACGGGATCGGAATCGGTTCCAGTGATCGGGTGCTGCCGATCGTGCCGATGTTTCACGCCAATGCGTGGGGATTGCCGTATGCGGCCCTGATGGCCGGCGCCGACCTAGTGCTGCCCGACCGTCACATGGACGCCAAATCGCTGGTCGACATGGTCGAGAAGCTGCGGCCCACCGTAGCGGGCGCGGTGCCGACCATCTGGAACGACGTCATGCACTTCCTGGAGAAGGATTCGGACCACGACGTGTCGTCGTTGCGGCTGGTCGCCTGCGGGGGATCGGCGGTGCCGGTGTCGTTGATGCGCACCTTCGAAGACAGACACGGCGTGCAGATCCGCCAACTGTGGGGCATGACGGAAACGTCGCCGCTGGCCACTATGGCCTGGCCGCCACCGGGTACCCCCGATGACCAGCATTGGCCGCTGCGGGGAACCCAGGGCCAACCGGTGTGCGGCGTGGAGGCCCGTATCGTCGACGACGACGACAACGTGTTGCCCAACGACGGCGATGCCGTCGGTGAACTGGAAGTCCGCGGACCGTGGATCACCGGCTCCTACTACCGCGGCGCCGACGATTCCAAGTTCGAATCCGGGTGGCTGCGCACCGGCGATGTGGGCCGCATCGACGAACGCGGGTTCATCACGCTGACCGACCGCACCAAGGATGTCATCAAATCCGGTGGGGAATGGATCTCTTCGGTGGAACTGGAGAATGCGCTGATCGCGCATCCTGACGTGGTCGAGGCCGCTGTCGTCGGTGTTCCCGACGAGCGTTGGCAGGAGCGGCCGCTTGCTGTCATCGTTCGCAAAGAAAGCGCCTCGGTGGACGCCGGTGAGTTGCGGAAGTTTCTGTCCGACAAGGTGGTTCGATGGTGGCTTCCCGAACGATGGACGTTCGTCGACGAGATTCCGCGCACCAGCGTTGGCAAGTACGACAAGAAGACCATCCGGTCCCGGCACGCCGAGGACGCCTACGAGGTCACCGAGGTAGCCGATTAGTGGCATCCGCCAGAATGGAGTGAGATGAGCCTGCGGGTCGTCCAATGGGCAACGGGGTCGGTGGGGGTGGCCGCCATCAAGGGTGTGCTCGAGCATCCCGAACTCGAACTCGCCGGCTGCTGGGTCCACTCGGAAGCCAAGAGCGGCAAGGATGTCGGCGAGATCATCGGCGCGCCGCCGCTGGGGGTGACCGCGACCGACAGTATCGACGACATCCTCGCGCTGGACGCCGACGCGGTGATCTACGCACCGCTGATGGGCAACGTGGAGGAGGTCGCCGCGCTGCTGCGCTCAGGCAAGAACGTCGTCACTCCGGTTGGCTGGGTCTATCCCAGTGAACGGGCGGCCGCCCCGCTGGAAGTGGCCGCACAGGCCGGCAATGCGACACTGCACGGCGTCGGCATCGCGCCCGGCGCCGTCAGCGAGTTGTTCCCGCTGCTGCTCTCGGTGATGTCCACCGGTGTCACTTTCGTTCGCTGCGAAGAGTTTTCCGACCTACGAACCTACGGCGCTCCAGACGTGCTGCGCTACGTGATGGGTTTCGGCGGTACACCGGACAACGCTTTGACCGGGCCGATGCAAAAAATGCTCAACAGCGGCTTCATCCAGTCGGCGCGGTTGTGCGTCGACCGGTTGGGCTTCGCCGCCGACCCCGAGATCCGCGCATCGCAGGAGGTGGCCGTCGCGACCGCGCCGATCGACGCGCCGATCGGGGTGATCGAGCCCGGTCAGGTCGCCGGACGCCGCTTCCACTGGGAGGCGATGGTCGGCGACACGGTGGTGGTCCGGATCACGGTGAACTGGCTGATGGGCGAGGAAAACCTCGACCCGCCATGGTCTTTCGGGCCCGCGCGGGAGCGCTATGAGATGGAGGTCCGCGGCAACCCCGATACGTTCGTCACCATCAAGGGCTGGCAGCCGGAGAGCGTAGAAGCCGGCCTGAAAAGCAACCCCGGCGTCGTCGCGACCGCTGCACACTGCGTCAACGCTGTCCCCGCGACATGTGCTGCGCCCGCGGGTATTCAGAGTTTCTTCGACCTGCCGCTGATCACCGGCCGAGCCGCTCCCGGGCTGAGCCGCTGATGGCAACGCCGAAGGTCGTCGAGCAATCACGGGCAATGCCGGTGGCCGTTGACGACGCGTTTGCCGGCACGTTGCCGCTTTCGCTGCCGACACTGTTTCGTCGCTGGTACGGCCCCATCCCGCCGATCAAGCAAGTCCGCGATCAGACCGGCGACTGGGACGCTGCCGGGCAGGCTCGCGTCGTGCTGCTGACCGGCGGCGGCAGCATGCGCGAGCAACTGACCAGTGTCGACCCGCCACGGTCGTTCGGTTACACGCTGACCGACATCACCGGCCCGATGGCGCCGCTGGTCAGCAAGGTGGACGGCGAATGGCTCTTCGCGTCCGCGGGTACCGGGTCGACCGTCACCTGGCGTTGGACCATCCACCCGCGGTCGGTGCTGACCGCTCCGCTGCTGCCGGTGTTCGGGCTGCTGTGGAAGGGCTATGCGCGACAGGCGCTCGAGGAGCTCTCGGCGCACTTGGCGGGCAGTCGCTAACTTCCCATGTGCCGACTCTTTGGGCTGACGTGCGAGCGGACGAACCTGGCATCTGTGCACTGAGCTGGCCGTTGTTGTTCCGCATCAGTGGAGTCGCCACGACGTGTCGGTCCCTCGTCTTACGCTGCGATTGTGTCTCAGCCAACCGCACTGAATGGCGAGCCGCCGGAGCGTCCAGACCCAAGTGACCTTGGCGTAAGTACACGCCCGGCGTTACTCGCTGCACATTCACCCAACGACAGCGGAGACTGGCATTCATTGGCCGACCATTTGACGGGAACTGGACGGCGGGCCGGTGCATTCGGTGAGGCGTTCGGTTCGGCTGACGCTTGTCGAGTCGTCGGGGAGCTGCACGATCTCGGCAAGGCTGACCCCGCGTGGCAGCATTACCTTGCCACAGCTGCAAGTGGCGGCAAGGTGGCGACGGTCGACCACAAGTACGCAGGCGCGTTTGTATCCCAAGAGTGGGGAATCGGGACATGTGCGTTTGTTATCGCGGGCCATCACGGCGGGATACCGAACGCGTCGGATATGCGGTCCAAGATGCTGGGCGGACCAACAGCAGGACAACGCGCCGCGATTGAACATGTTGAACAGCTCGGTCTGAAGCGTCCCGATGCGCTGAAGATCGTTCCACCGCAGTGCGTTCCCTCTAGTCGGAGTGACGCGGCTGGCTGGCGGCGAATGGAGTTCTGGCTTCGCATGGTGTTCTCGGCGCTCGTCGATGCGGACAGGCTAGATACCGAAGAACACTTTCGGGGTGACCGCCGCCGAATGCTGGAAGTAGGCGGCCTCGATGACCTCGCCGCCCGGTGTGACGCGCGGCGGAGAATCGAACTGGTCGAGCGACAGAACGACCCTGTGGCGTCGGCTCGGATCGAAATGTTCGAAGAGGTGATGTCGAGGGCTGCCGACCCGCCAGGATGGTTTGAACTCACCGCGCCGACGGGTTCGGGAAAGACCATAGCGGCGCTTTCGTTCGCCTTGCGCCATGCGACGAGTAATGGTCATCGCCGTGTAGTGACCGCAGTCCCCTTCATCTCTGTGACCGAGCAGGTCGCGAACGTCTACCGCAGATTGCTCGACAATGAGTCAGGTCCCAACGTTGTTCTTGAGCATCACTCAGGCATGTCCTCGCCCAGCGAATCGCAAGTCGGCGCAGGACTATGGTCTCGACTTGCGTCAGAGAACTGGGATGCACACGTCATTGTGACAACTACCGTCCAGCTATTGGAGTCGCTTTTCAGCAATCGCCCCACTCGAACTCGGAAGCTGCATCGTCTAGCGCAGTCTGTCATCATTCTCGATGAGGTTCAGTCGCTTCCGTGGCGCCTGCTTGACCCCACACTCGATGTGCTGCGAGAACTGGTCAGATCCTACGGATGCTCCGTTGTCCTATCGACAGCGACGCAGCCACCGTTCAACAAGATCGGCAGTGTCGCTGGAGCCGAGCGGCGTCAACTGGCGGGTACTCGCTGGTTTAGCATCTTTGACCGCACCGACACGGAAATAATCCGCGATCCATTGTCTTGGGATGACTTTGGGTCGCTGGTCACGGCCGAGAGCAACCGACATCGTGGCCAGTGCCTGGTCGTGCTCAACACTATCGCCGACGCTCACGAGGTTTGCCGACGCTTGGCCAGTCGCCAAGGGCTCCTGCATCTTTCGAGCCGTCTATGTCCGGCGCACCGAGACGATGTCTTGCGCACGGCGATATCACGACTCCACGACGGTCAACCGTGCACGCTCGTGTCGACACAGCTGGTCGAAGCGGGCATCGACGTCGACTTTCCGGTTGCCATCCGGGCATACGGCCCGCTCCCGGCCATTGTTCAGGTTGCCGGACGCGTGAACCGGCATGGACTCACGGAGCGCGGAAGACTCATCGTCGCTGATCCCGAGGACGGCCGCGTGCCACTGGACGAATACAAGATCGGCACACAGATCAGTCGTGATCTCTTACGTGGCGGGGCCGACCCGCTTGCACCCGAGACGTTGGAGCAGTACTACGACCGGCTAATCCGCGCCACCAGCGACAAACTGGACAAACTTCAGATACAACGCGAACGTGAATTGTTCAATTTCTCGACTGTTGCTGAGCGGTATCGGGTGATCTCCGAGGAAACGCATCCGTTGCTGGTTGCTTACGGCAACTTCAACCCAGGGCAGACCGAAATCCCTGAAGACCCCGGACGTCTGCGTGCACGGCTTCGCGAGGTGCAGCCATACACTGTGTCGCTTCGTGCCCGAGAGTTGGACCGCTGCAAAGAACTCATCGAGGAACGCGCGGGCGGAGTCATGGTGTGGCATGGCCCATATGACGATTTATTTGGCCTTTCCCTCGATAAGGAAACGGAGGCGCTGATCTGGTGAACCGCCACCCTGACGAACTCGCCGTACGCGTGTGGGGGCCCTTCGCTTGCTTCACACGCCCGGAGTACGCGACCGAGCGAGTTTCCTACCCCGTGATCACACCGCCAGCGGCCGTCGGCGTTCTCTCATCAATCTTCTGGAAGCCCGAATTCGACTGGCTTGTCACTCGAATCTGGGTCCTCGCCGAACCACGGTGGGTTTCGATGACTCGCAACGAAGTCAAGAAGCGCGCCGCACCGGACAGCAGAATCAATGTGCTGGAGGACCGGACGCAGCGGCACAACCTTTTCTTACGGGACGTCGACTACGTCGTCTTCGCACGACCATCCCTTCGACGGCATGCTTCTGACCCTGTTGCCAAGTACCGCGATCAGTTCCGTCGACGGGTTGAACGCGGCGGGTTTTTCTCACCGCCTTATCTCGGCCTGCGCGAATACGCTGCATCATTCTCTGCGGTGGATCTAGCTGTAACACAGCCTCTTTCCGGACTGACGATTCCGATCGGCCCGATGAGCCTCGATCTGGGCTATCACGGCCATGACGGACGCTTCACCAAACCGGAGTTCTTCAACGCGACCGTCACCGACGGCGTTCTGGACGACATCCCGATTCCTCTCCGGTTGCGAAGTCGATGATGTTGTTGCGCGGTTTGAACGATCTCTACGACCGACTTGTCGTCGAGGAGCGGTTACCGCAGATTGGCTATCAACGTAAACCGGTCCGTTTTGTGGTCGAACTCGATGCAAACGGCCATTGTTTATCGATTATCGACACGGGTCCCGAAGGGACGGAACGCCTCGTACCGGATATTCGACGCAGCGGGAAGCACCCACCACCTTTCATCGGTTGTGACAATGGCCAGTATGTACTCGGCCTCCCACAGCGGGACAGCGACGAATCAAGGGCGAAAGCGTATGCACGCCGCGCTGCATTCCTCGATCGGCTCAACGAGGCGGCGAAACTGCTTGAGGAGAGCGATAGCTCAGCGGCATTAGCTCTCCGAGCGATCGCTGCCTTCGTCTCTGATCGCGATCGGGCTGTTGGCACGTTTCGCAGACACGGCACCGTGTTCGAGTTCGACGAAAAGAGTCAATTGCGCGACGCAAGCTCTCGAATCGGGTTCATGGTCGACGGGGTTGACCCAACCGAGTTGTCGGCGGTCCGTGACTGGTGGGCAACGGTTACCAGCGACAACCTTACTGCGAAGGCTGAGGGTTTGTGTCAAGTCTCAGGTAAGCAGTCACCGCTGGCGAGGATCATGCCGGGTTTATCCGTCAAACGGGGTACACCCCAAGCTCTGATCTCCGCGAACTTTGCCGCCGCCGAACGTTACAACGCCAAGCAATCCGGGGGCGCGCAGGTCTCTGTATCAGTCGCAATTCACACTCACCAAGCCCTCAACTGGTTATTGGCAGATAAGCATCACCACCGCCGGATCGGCGGCGTGACATTTGTGTGGTGGCTCGCTACGGATGTGTCATGCGATCCCGTCAACATAATCGCAGATCCGCACCTCGATGACGTGGCAGCTCTGCTGGCCGCGCCATGGACCGGCCGGCCCGGACTCTCGCCGTCGGATGACTTCCGGCTGCTTGGTCTGTCCTTGACCGAGGGACGTGTTGTTATCCGATTCGATCACGTCAGCACGCTGGCGGAGGTTGAGCGACATACACATCGTTGGCTTCAACTTGTTGCTCGGCAACGACGAGACGGCTCCACCTGGTGGCCAGCAATCTGGCAACTTGCTGACGCTGCAGTTCCTCCCGGTGAAGGGAACGCCCGGAAGGTGCGCAGGGACAGGATAGTCGAAGAACTCGCTCGCGCAGCAGTCGCCGGGACGCCGTTGCCGCGCTCGATGTTGGCGGCGCTTATTGACCGCTGCCGAGCCGTTCCGGTTCCGCACAACGGCCGCAACATCGACTGGTCCTCCGTAGGAGGCCGTATCGCATGCCTCAACCTCTACGTCAACCTCAAGGAGAGCCGGATGAAAAAGGATGGGTCGGTTGGCGACCTTTGCGGCCGCATACTCGCTCAACTGGAAGCTGCGCAGTACCGTGCGCTCGGCGACACCAACCGCACAATCGTCGATCGCTATTACGCCGGCGCGTCGACGATGCCTAACAAGGTGTTCCCTGGTCTATTCCGAACCGCGAATGCACATCTCGCGAAGGTGGGCAGATCAGACCGTGGAAAAGGCGCCCAGATCGCAATTTCGCGGCGCCTCGGTCAGCTCTGTGCGTTGATGGTCGAGGCAGGCGGAATCCCGGCCACGCTCAACATGGAGCAACAAGCAGACTTTGCCCTTGGTTATTGGGACGAACGGCAAGCGCGCTTCCAAGGACGAGGCCCAGGTTCTAACGAAGCAACCAACGAGGAGGAGTGATATGGCGAAAGCCCCGCATCTAGATATCGGAAGGCGCCACGATTTCCTATTGCTGTTCGATGTCACGGGCGGTAACCCAAATGGCGACCCCGACAACGGAAATGCCCCTCGCACCGATCCGGAAACTGGCGACGCGTGGGTCACCGACGTAGCGCTCAAGCGTAAAGTCCGTTCGTTCATCGCTGATGCCTACGCTGGGCGCGAAGGATTCGACATTTACGTCGGTGAGGGCATCGCGCTGAACGAACGACACCGTACCGCATCGGAAGCTCTTGGCATGAAACCAAACAAGAAACGTCCGCGTGCGGAACAAGTGAAAGCTGGCATCGAAGTTGCCCGACGCTACTACGACGTCCGCGCATTCGGTGCGGTGATGTCGACCGGTGATCATCCGGCAGGCCAACTTCGCGGTCCAATCCAAATCAGCGGTATCACCACAAGTGTTGAACCTGTCGTCCCCTCGGAGTTGACGATTACGCGCGTTGCCGTCACGAACGAGTCGGAACTTCAGAAGTTGGCACAAGGAGAAGGTGGCAAGGATCGCGAGATCGGCTCGAAGCACGTTGTGCCGTATGCGCTGTTTGCCGCACACGGATTTGTCACCCCGTCGTTGGCCGAAAAGACCGGGTTCGATGCCGGTGATCTCGAAGTTTTTTGGGATGCACTGCAACGGATGTGGTCACTCGATCGGTCATCATCTCGAGGCATGACCGGATGTCGGGGGATCCACATCTTCAGTCACGGTGACCGCTACGGACGATGTCACCCCGACCAGCTGTTCAGCCGCGTAACGATAACCCGCAAGGTCGAAGGCCCAGCGCGGCAGTTCAGCCATTACCTAGTCGATGTGGACATCGCAGGTCTCGACGTACTTGACGTCACCCACACCCTAATCGGTGATTGACGGCGACTGGTATCGCCATCTGAGATCGAGCATTGTGCCTACTGACCCCGGATGCAGTGACGGTGTTCACTCTCCACGTAAATACAATGAGCTAGAAGAGCGGCGTCGGGCTTCGCTTGGCGCCGAGGATCGGAACTGCTGCGGCATCAAGACCCACCTCGGCATTATCATCCGCGCGGCGCCGAGCTTTCCGCGGTGCGCCGAGGGTCGGAACCAGATGACGCAGGCGGACTTCACCGGTACGCCTATGGCGGCGTCGGGCTTTTGCTCGGCGCCGAGGATCGGAACCACTTGTTGACGGCCATCGTGGCTGTGATGATCGTCTGGCGGCGCCGGGCTTTGCTCGGCACCGAGGATCGGAATTGGGAAATCATGTGGGACACCATCAACGGGGTGCCCGGCGGCGCTGGGCTTTGCTTGGCGCCGAGGATCGGAACGCCAGTGAGCCGATAGACGGCGACCCACGGTGGCAGTTGATCCGTCCCGGGGAGTTGGTCCATGTCGACGCCGAGCTGCAGATCGGCCGCGAGGTGGTGCTCCCCGGCCCGCCGCAGCACCAACTGCGCCGCGACGATCTGAGCCCGGCGGTTCAGGCAGTCCAGCACACCTCCGCGTGAGCTCAGAATCGGATGATGCCGCGCAGGTTCAGTCCGTCACGCAGATCGTCGTAGCCCTGGTTAATGTCGTCGAGGTCGTATTCGTGGGTGATCAGCTCGTCGAGTTTGAGTTGACCGGTGTCGTAGAGATCCAACATTTTGAAGACGTCCGTACGGGGGTTGGCTGAGCCGAAAAGCGACCCGCAAATTTGCTTTTCCGACAGCGTGAGCTCCAACAGCGACATGTCCGCGGAGGTGTCGGCCGGATGTCCGACCGCACTCACCACGACCCGACCTCGCTTACCCACCAGACTCAACGCCTGTGCGAGATACGAAGCTTCGACATTGTCAGTGGCGATCACACACACGTCGGCCATTGCCCCCGACGTCAGCTGCACAACAAGTTCGTGTGCTTCCTCGACGGTTGCCGCCGTGTGGGTAGCCCCGAATCCGGTTGCCCACTTGCGTTTAACTTCCACCGGATCCAGCGCGACGATAGTGCGCGCGCCGACGATCCGGGCGCCCTGCACCGCGTTCATCCCGACACCGCCCACACCCATGATCACCACCGTGCTGCCGTCGCGGGCCTCGCCGGTGATTGCCACACTGCCGTAACCGGTTGTCACGCCGCAGCCCACCAACGTGGCTTTGTCCAACGGAACGTGATCGTCCACCTTGATCACCGACGCGATCGGCACCACGGTGTACTCGGAAAAGGTGCCGAGTAGGCACATCTGGCCCAGATCCGCACCGCGGGCGTGGAATCGATGAGTGCCGTCCAACTGCGGGCCTTGCAGCTGGTACATCCCAAGGTCGCACAGGTTGCTCATTCCCCGCGCGCAGGGCTTGCAGCGCCCGCACGCCGGGGTCGCGCTCAACACGACATGGTCGCCCTCGCCAACCTCGGTCACCTCCGGTCCGACCTCCACCACTACGCCGGCACCTTCATGACCGCCGACGACCGGCAGGGGCGTGGACAGGTCACCGGTGGCAAGATGGTCGTCGGAGTGACACAAACCGGCGGCCGTCAGCCGGACCATCACCTCCGCGGGCTTGGGCCCGTCGAGGGTGACTGTCTCCACTTCCCACTTTTGGTGTAGTCCCCACAGCACAGCGGCTTTGGTCTTCATTGACCTGTCTTTCGTCGATTCCTGCGCCGATTATCGGCGTGTGCGACGCGGCCGGTGGGCTGATTGCTCATATCGTCGGCGGGCCTGGCACACTCCATAATCGTGACAACCAAACGGGCCTTGGTGCTCGCCGGTGGGGGAGTGGTGGGAATTGCCTGGGAGACAGGCATTCTGCGAGGTATCGCCGATGAATCGCCGGATCTGGCTCAGGCACTGCTGGATTCCGACGTGTTAGTGGGAACCTCGGCCGGTTCAGCGGTCGCGGCGCAGATCAGCAGCGGGCTCTCCCTCGACGAACTGTTTGTGCGGCAGGTGCAGGAGAGCTCTGCCGAGATCGACCCCGATGTCGAGATCGATGACATCGCCGACCTTTTCCTGAGCGCGATGGCCGACCCGGGAACAACGGTGGCGCAGAAGCGGCAACGGATCGGGGCGGTCGCGTTGGCGACCGAGACCGTAGCCGAACCGGTGCGCCGTGAGGTGATCGCCCGCCGGCTACCGTCACATGACTGGCCCGACCGGCCCTTGCGGATCACTGCCATCGACGTCGCGACCGGCGAACTCGTCGTGCTCCACCAAGACTGCGGCGTCGAACTGGTTGACGCGGTGGCGGCCAGTTGCGCGGTGCCGGGGGCCTGGCCGCCGGTGACGGTCGCCGACCGCCGCTACATGGACGGCGGGATCGGCAGCACGATCAACCTGGACGTGGCCGACGACTGCGGAGTGGCGGTGGTGCTGGTGCCCGCCGGTGCGTCGGCGCCGTCGTCGTTCGGCGCGGGACCGGCCGCCGAGATCGCGGCGTTTAGCGGTGCGGCGCTGGGGGTGTTCGCCGACGACGAGTCGCTGGCGGCGTTCGGCTCCAATCCGCTGGATCCGCGCTGCCGGACCGCGTCGGCGCATGCCGGTCGTGCGCAGGGCCGCCGCGAGGCCGCAACGGTTGCCGCGTTTCTAGAGAACGGCTGACGCAATCAACGATTCGAATTCGGCGATGACGTCGTCGAGCGGCTTGGTGGATCGCTGCACCCGGCACAGGATGATTGCGCCTTCGATGGCGGCGACGGCCATGGTCGCCAGCCGGTCCGCACGCTGCTCGTCCATCCCGTCCGCGGCGATCGCCCCGACCAGCGCCTGATGCAACCGCTGGAACGTCTGAGCGGCGGCGGGTTGCAGGTGTTGCTCGTCGGGTGATGCGCCGACAGCGACGGAGACGATGGGGCAGCCGGCGTTGAAGTCGGACTCCTGCAAGACCTTGTGCCAGAACTTGCCGAAGCGGCGCAGCGCGGCACCCGAACCTTGGGCGGCGGCTTGCTCGACGATGCCGCTGATGGTGTCCCCGGCCAGGGCCAGCGCCTCGCTAAGGATCTCGTTACGGCCGCCCGGGAAGTGGTGGTAGACCGAGCCGCGCGGTGACTGGCTGCGCGACAGCACGGCTTCAACCGTCACTCCACCTGCACCTCGCTCCCGCAACAGCTCGATCGAGCTGAGCAGCATCTTGTGCCTGGTGTCCGTACGGGTTCCCATCGCCACCTCCACTATGCTATGTTGCATAGCATAGCATCCGGCGATCGGGATCCACCCATGACAACTGACTGGCAGCAGAGCGCGTGCATCTTGTGCGAATGCAATTGCGGCATCGTGGTGCAACTCGACGACCGGCGGCTGGCAAAAATCCGCGGTGACAAAGAACATCCGGCGTCGCGGGGCTACACCTGCAACAAGGCGTTGCGCCTCGATCACTACCAGAACAACCGCAACCGGTTGACATCGCCGATGCGCCGACGCCCCGACGGCAGTTACGAAGAAATCGACTGGGACACCGCGATTACCGAAGTTGCTGCCGCCGTCGCTGACATCCGCGACACCTACGGCGGAGACAAGGTCTTCTACTACGGTGGCGGGGGGCAGGGCAACCATCTTGGTGGCGCCTACAGCGGCGCGTTCCTCAAGGCAATCGGTTCTCGGTACCGCTCAAATGCATTGGCGCAAGAGAAAACCGGTGAGGCTTGGGTCGACGCTCACCTCTACGGTGGCCACACCCGCGGCGAGTTCGAGCATGCCGAGGTGTCGGTGTTCGTGGGCAAGAACCCGTGGATGTCGCAGAGTTTCCCCCGTGCGCGCACAGTGCTCAACGAGATCGCCAAGGATCCACGTCGCTCGATGATCGTCATTGACCCGGTCCTCACCGATACCGCCAAGATGGCCGACTTTCATCTGCGGGTCCGGCCGGGAACCGACGTCTGGTGCCTGGCCGCGATGGCGGCGGTTCTGGTCCAGGAAAGTCTGTGCGATGAGGAATTCCTCGCCGACCATGTCACCGGTGTCGAGGCAGTCCGACAGACGCTAAAGGACGTACCCGTCGACGAGTATGCCGAGCGTTGCGGCGTCGATTCCGAGCTGCTGCGTGCCGCCACGCGGCGTATCGCGGGTGCGGACAGCGTCGCGGTGTTCGAGGATCTGGGCATCCAGCAGGCGCCTAACAGCACGGTGTGCTCCTACCTGAACAAGCTGCTGTGGATTCTGACCGGTAGCTTCGCCAAACGCGGTGGGCAGCATCTGCATTCCAGCTTTGGCCCGCTCATGCGCCATGGCACCGAGGTCGGACGCACACCGGTGACCAAGGCTCCGCTGATTGGTGGGCTGGTGCCCAGCAATGTTGTGCCGCAGGAGATTCTGTCGGATCACCCCGACCGGTTCCGGGCGATGATCGTGGAGAGCAGCAATCCGGCACACTCGCTGGCCGACTCGGCCGCCTGCCGGACGGCCTTCGAATCGTTGGAACTCCTGGTCGTCATCGACGTGGCCATGACCGAAACGGCCCGGCTCGCCGATTATGTGCTGCCAGCGGCCAGTCAGTTCGAGAAGACCGAGGCGACGTTCTTCAATCTCGAATTCCCGCACAACACTTTTCATCTGCGCCACCCGTTGCTGAAGCCGTTGCCCGGGACGTTGCCCGAACCCGAGATCTGGGCTCGTCTGGTGCGGGCACTCGGTGTCGTCGACGACGCCGACCTGCAACCGCTGCGGGATGCGGCCAACGAAGGTCGCGAGGCGTACACCCTCGCATTCATGCAGGCGGTCAGCGCGAACCCGATATTCGGAAAAGTGCTGCCATATCTGCTGTATGAAACCCTCGGGCCCACCCTGCCGGATGGCCTGGCCGGTGCGGCGGCATTGTGGGGGCTGGCCCAAAATGTTGCGCTCGCCTATCCGGATGCCGTTCGCCGCGCGGGTCACCGCGACGGCAACGCGTTGTTCGAGGCGATCCTGCAGAACCGCTCCGGAGTCACGTTCACCGTCCATGAATACCAGGACGACTTTGAGTTGATCAGACACGCGGACCGCAAGATTCACCTCGAGATGCCTGATCTGCTCGAGGAGATCGGCAGACTGGGCGCCGTCCCTGCCCGCTACACCACTCCGGAGTTCCCGATCGTGCTTTCCGCAGGTGAGCGCCGCCCGTTTACCGCCAACGACATCTTCCGCGACCCCACCTGGCGCAAGCGTGACGCGGAAGGAGCCTTGCGCGTCAGCGTCGAAGACGCCCAAGTATTCGGATTGGTCGACGGCGGCCGGGCGCGAATCACGACTGCGGCCGGCTGTGCCGAGGCGAGCGTCGAGATCAGCGAGGCCATGCTGCCCGGGCACGCGTCACTGCCCAACGGATATGGGCTCGACTTCACCGATGACGATGGCGCAACACTGACTCCGGGCGTCGCCCCCAATTCGCTGACCTCGACCGAATGGCGTGACGCCTACGCCGGCACGCCCTGGCACAAACATGTCCCAGCCCGCATCGAACCGGCTTAGCTGTCCAACTCGGCTGAATCCAGCGTGTCCAGCGTGCGGGCGGCCAGCGTCCGGCCGATGTCGATCACCTCGGCTGCACGATGGAATTCGAGGCTGCGACACACCGAACGCGGCACCTCGATCAGCAGGTCGGGTGGATAAGCGGCCAGGATATGACGGGCCAGCGCAGCCTGCGCGATGTCGATGGTGCGGTTCATCACCTCGAACCGGCCGCCGAGTTTGGGCACCTCGGGCAGCTCCTCGTCGTCATCGAAAGACGGCTCGGCAGCGTCGGTTTCGTCCACGGGTTCGGGATTGGTCCCGCCGAACCGGCTCAGCACAGCCCGCGCTGCCGGCAACTCGAGCAGCGCAGACGTGCTGTGCACCATGCGGTTCAGCCACTCGGCCGCCGAACGGGATTCGGCCTCGCGCTCGCCCTCGGTCTCGCTGCCGCTCACACTCACCGCGATCGTCAGATCGGCATTGACCGCGGCGATCGGCGCCATCGGCAGCGGGTCGAGAATTCCACCGTCGGCGAGCAGGCGTCCGTCGACCACGTGCGGTGCAATCACGCCGGGGATTGCGATCGACGCCCGGATGGCTTCGTCGACCGGGCCGCGCTGTAGCCACACCGACTTTCCGGCGATCAGATCGGTGGTGACCGCGGTGTAGGGGATCGGCAATTCCTCGATGACGACGGCACCGAGGATGTCCCGCACCGCGGCGAGGATCTTCTCGGCCCGCAGCACTCCCGCGGCGGCGATGGACGGGTCGAGCAACCGCAACACCGCACGCTGGGTCAACGCCCTGGCCCAGTCGGCGAAGTCATCGAGCCGCCCCGCCGCCTGCAAGCCGCCGACCAGCGCGCCCATCGAGGAACCGGCAACGCCGACGATCTCATAACCGCGCTCGCGCAGCTCGTCGATCACCCCGATGTGGGCATAGCCACGCGCACCGCCGCTACCCAGCGCCAGCGCCACCCGGGTCGGCGACGAGCCGCTCGCCCGGTGAACGTCGGCCGGCCCGAAACCCGGGGCGCGTAGTGCGTCGGTGTGCGCCATTCCCTCATTGTCCTGCCGCCCGCGGCCCCTTTATTACAGCGTGATCCGAATCAACCACATTCGTCGTTGGCGGCCGCGCGTACCGCGACGATCACCGCGGCTTGCTGTGCCGGGCGCAGTTGCGCCCATGCCGTATTCCAGGTGCCGGACCCGCTGGCTCCGGGCGCCTGAACGGCGGCGAGATACGGCTCGATCAGGGTCTGCCGATCGCCCGGCCGCTCCTGCATCCAGGTCTTTGCGGCATGGCAGGCCTGGAAATACTGCTCTTCGCTGGATGCGGCCGGGACGTTGACGGCGGTCGTCACTCCGGCAGCTGACACCGCGATAGTGCCGGCCGGCAACGACGCCGCGCTACCGGACGGCGCCGGGGCTTTGGTGCCGTGGTGTGCCGAGCAGCCGACCGCCGCCGTCACGACAACGGCGCCCCACGCCAGGAGGCGACGCGGGCACCGATGCACGCCGCCAATCTATGCAAGGCTGTGTGCCGTGATGGAGCGAATTGCATTTCGGGAGTGTTGTCGGGGCTGACCGCCCCTGCCTCCTATCCGCCCATCCGTTCTGGAGTGTTCTGCCATGCTTTCCTCCGTTGCTGACCCTGTGTTGCCACGCCGGTCCGTCACCGGAGCCACCCGGCTCCGGCTACCCGATCTGCTGCACGCCACCGACCGCACCGCCGACGACGTGCTCAGCGGCTGCTACGACCACGTGCTGCCGCCGGGCGGCGTACCCGCCGACGGCCGCTGGTTTGCCCGCCTGCACAGCGACGACGAACTCGACATCTGGCTGATCAGCTGGGTCCCCGGCCATGCCACCGAGCTGCACGACCACGGCGGATCGCTGGGCGCATTGACGCTGCTGTCCGGCTCCCTGGACGAATTTCGCTGGGACGGCGAACAGTTGCGCCGCCGGCGGCTCGACGCCGGCGATCAGGCCGGCTTCCCGCTGGGTTGGGTGCATGACGTGGTCTGGGCGCCGAGCGACATCCCGGCGGGGCCGACGCTGAGCGTTCATGCGTATTCGCCGCCGCTGGCCGTGATGTCGTACTACCAGGTCACCGGCCACAACACGCTGCGTCGCGAGCGCACCGAGCTGACCGACCAGCCGGAGGCTTCGTGAGCCGCGTCGACCGACTGCTGGACGCGGCTCGCGCCAGGCTGCGCCGGCTGACCGCCGACGAGTTGCCCGGCGCGCTGCGCCGCGGCGCCGTGCTGGTCGACATCAGGCCGCAGGCCCAGCGCGCGCACGAGGGCGACGTGCCGGGAGCGTTGGTGATCGAACGCAACGTGCTGGAGTGGCGCTGTGACCCCACCAGTGCGGCTCGGCTACCGCACGCCGTTGGCGACGACGTCGAGTGGGTGATTCTCTGCTCGGAGGGCTACACCTCCAGCCTGGCCGCGGCCGCGCTGCAAGATTTGGGTCTGCACCGCGCCACCGACGTCGTCGGCGGCTATCACGCGTTGGCCGCCGCAGGCGTGCTTGTCAGCGGTGGGTGAAGTTCGGCGGCCGTTTCCCGATGAACGCGGCCATTCCCTCGGATTGGTCGTCGGTCGCGAAAGCCGAATGGAATAGCCGGCGTTCGTAGAGCAGCCCCTCGGCCAGGGTGGATTCGAAGGACCGGTTGACGGCCTCCTTGGCCATCCGCGCCGCCGACAGCGACATCCCTGCAATGGTGGTGGCGACGGCCTTGGCCTCGGTGAGCAAGTCGTCGGCGGGCACCACCCGTGACACCAGTCCGCTGCGCTCGGCCTCGGCGGCGTCGATGGTGCGGCCAGTCAGGATCAAGTCCATCGCCTTGGCCTTGCCGATGGCCCGGGTCAACCGCTGCGAACCGCCCATGCCGGGCAGCACACCGAGTTTGATCTCTGGCTGACCGAATTTCGCTGTGTCGGCGGCGATCAGCAAATCGCACATCATCGCCAGTTCGCATCCACCGCCCAGCGCATGCCCGGCCACCGCGGCGATCGTCGGCGTGCGGACCGCCGCGAGCTTGCCCCAGGCGGCGAAGAAGTCGGAGCTGAAAACATCGGCGAAAGACAGCTCCGACATCTCCTTGATGTCGGCGCCGGCGGCGAACGCCTTGGCCGAACCGGTGATGATGATCGCCCCGATCCCCAGATCTCTATCGAATTCGGCTGCGGCGCTAGTGAGTTCGTTCATCACCTGGCTGTTGAGTGCGTTGAGCGCCTGCGGCCGATTCAACGTGATCGTGCCGATACGCCCGTCGCGCTCGACCAGGATGGTCTCGTAAGTCATCAGCGCCGCTCCTCCTCGAAAGTCAGATCAGGTTCTGCGGGTTGGAAATACGCTTCGACATCGGCGGCGCTGACCTCGGGCAGTGACGCCGGATTCCACTGCGGGTTTCGGTCCTTGTCGACCAGTTGGGCGCGGATGCCCTCCACCAGGTCGTGTGAGCGCAGCGAACCGCAGGACACTCGATATTCCTGCGTCAGAACGTCTTCCAAGGTGTCCAGCTTCGCGGCACGACGCACCGACGCCAACGTCACCGATAACGCGACGGGGGAGCGGGTGGCAATCACGTTGGCGGCATCGTTGGCCGGCCCGGCATCATGGCCGCGCAGCGCAGCGACGATATCGGCGACGGTGTCACCGTCGTAGCATTCGTCGATCCATTCGCGTTGTGCGGCAAGGTCACTCGGCGGCGGGTCGACGGCATACTCGGCGACCGCACGTTCGACGCCCTCGGCGACGATCGATCGGCTGAACGTGTCGAGCTCGTCGTGCGGCACGTAGTGGTCGGCGAAGCCCAGTGCGATGGCATCGGCGCCGGTGAACGGCGTTCCGGTCAGGGCCGCATGCAGACCCAGCGAACCCGGGGCGCGCGACAGCAGGTAGGTACCGCCGACGTCGGGAATGAACCCGATGCCCACCTCAGGCATCGCCATTTTGGTGGTGTCGGTGACGACCCGGGTGTTGGCATGGCAGCCGACGCCCACACCGCCGCCCATCACGATGCCGTCCATCAACGACACGTAGGGTTTGGCGAACCGACCGATCTGGGCGTTCAGCAAATATTCGTCGTACCAGAACCGCCGCGCGGCGACGCCGTCGGCGCGCGCACTGTGATAGATCGCCACCACGTCGCCGCCCGCGCACAACCCGCGTTCCCCAGCCCCGGACAGCACCACCGCCCGCACCGTGCCGTCACGCTCCCACTCGGTCAGCACCGCGCGCAGCTCAGTGACCATGTTCTGGTTCAGCGAGTTGATCGCCTTGGGGCGGTTGAGGGTCACGAAGCCGATGCCGTCGTCGACGCGGGTCAAGATTTCATCGGATTCGCCCGTCACGCGTGTGGTCTCCCCTCGGTGGAAGCGGCTTCCAAATAGGCCAAGCCTTGACGAGCAATCTAGATCGTTACCCGTATCGGCGCGCCCGCGGGTAAGGTTTAGCTGGAGAAGGTCCGGACCATAGCTGCAAAGCCCACCTGGTAGCTGGGAACTCGGCCGGACCACCGTTCGTTGAGCAGGTGTTCGCACAGCTCGAGTCACAGCACAAGAGAGGATCCGACGTGCGGGAGACTAGCAACCCGGTATTTCGCTCGCTGCCCAAACAGCAGGGTGGGTATGCGCAATTCGGTACGGGAGCGGCTGCCGCCGCGACCCAGTACGGGCATCAGACGGACCCGTATGCGGCTCCGTATGTCGACCAACGGGCAGCCGTTTCCCGCCCGCTGACCATTGACGACGTGGTCACCAAGACCGGGATCACGCTGGCGGTGCTATCGGCTGTCGCCGTCGTCTCCTACTTCTTGGTGGCCGGCAACATGGCGTTGGCCATGCCGTTCACCTTCGTCGGTGCCTTCGGCGGCTTGGCGCTGGTGCTGGTCGCCATGTTCGGGCGCAAGCAGGACAACCCGGCGATCGTGTTGTCCTACGCTGCGCTCGAGGGGCTTTTCCTCGGTGCAATCTCCTTTGTTCTGGCCAACGTCGCGGTATCGAGCAGCAATGCCGGGGTGTTGATCGGGCAGGCGATTCTGGGCACGTTTGGCGTGTTCTTCGGGATGCTGGTCGTGTACAAGACCGGTGCCATCCGCGTTACTCCGAAGTTTTCCCGGATGATCGTGGCCGGTCTGTTCGGTGTGCTTGCCCTGATGATCGGCAACCTGGTGCTGGCGATGTTCGGCGTCGGCGGCGGTGAGGGCATGGGATTGCGCAGCGGCGGTCCGCTGGCCATCATCTTCTCGCTGGTGTGCATCGGTATTGCGGCGTTCAGTTTCCTCATCGACTTCGATGCAGCTGACCAGATGATCCGCGCCGGGGCGCCCGAGAAGGCTGCCTGGGGTGTCGCGCTGGGGCTGACCGTCACGCTGGTCTGGCTCTACCTCGAGATCCTGCGTCTGCTCAGTTACCTACAAAGCGACTAGGTTATTTGCATTGACTCTGCGGTGACCAGGCAAGCTACTCGCACTTTTACCTGGTAGCCGCAGAGTCAACGAGGATGTCGGTGCAGGTTGGCACCATGCCCGCATGGGCGAGTTGGGAAAGCAGCCGTTCATCGGTTCCGAGGCGCTTGCCGCCGGCGTTGTCAGCTGGCATGAGCTGGACAGGTACTTCACGGCGATCATGCCGAACGTCTACCTGGACAATCGATTGCAGCCCTCGTTGCGGCACCGCATTCTTGCGGCTTGGTTGTGGTCGCAGCGCCGCGCTGTCATCGCCGGCGTTGCGGCATCAGCCCTCCACGGCGCGAAGTGGGTGGATGACGACGCCATGGTGGAGTTGATTTGGCGCAACGCCAGGGCGCCCACGGGTGTGAAGACTCGTCACGAGCTGTTGTGGGAGGAGGAAAGCCAACAGCTTGGGGGACTGTACGTAACGACGCCCGAGCGCACCGCCTTTGATCTCGCCAGGCGCGGAACCGTCGGGCAGGCGGTCGCCAGACTCGATGCGCTTGCGAGGGCCACCGATTTCAAGGTTGACGATGTCGCGGAACTCGCTGGCCGCCATCCGCATACCCGCGGTCTGCGTCAACTGGAGCGGGCACTCGACCTCGTCGACTCCGGTGCGCAATCTCCGAAGGAGACGTGGCTGCGGCTTCTCCTCATCGGCGCTGGCTTCCCCCGGCCGCAGACCCAGATCCCGGTGTTAAGCCCGGACGGCTACCCGCTGTACTACCTGGATATGGGCTGGCAGGACATCATGCTGGCCGTCGAATACGACGGCGACCAACATCGCACCGACAGGCCGCAGTACGTGTGGGACGTGGAGCGGTTGGAGTACATCCAACGGGTCGGCTGGACGCACATCCAAGTGCTGGCCGAGCACCGCGGCTGCGACGTCCTGCACCGGGTCCGGCGCGCCTGGGATGCATTGACTCTGCGGTGACCAGGCACGCTACTCGCACTTGTGCCTGGTAGGCGCAGAGTCAACGCAGAATTAGCTCAGCCGCTCGACCACCATCGCCATGCCCTGCCCGCCGCCGACACACATGGTTTCCAAACCGAACGTCTTGTCGTGGGTCTGCAGGTTGTTCAGCAAGGTGGCGGTGATCCGGGCGCCGGTCATGCCGAACGGGTGTCCCAGCGCGATCGCGCCGCCGGAGACGTTCAGCTTGTCCTCGTCGATCCCCAGCTCGCGTGCCGAGCCGAGGACCTGCACCGCGAAGGCTTCGTTGATCTCGAACAAGTCGATATCACCGATCGACATGCCCGCATTCATCAAGGCTTTTTTGGTCGCTTCGATGGGACCCAGGCCCATGATCTCCGGGGACAGCCCGGTCACTCCGGTCGACACGATCCGGGCCAGCGGGGTCAGCCCGAGTTCCTTGGCTTTGGTGTCGCTGGTGATCACCACTGCCGCGGCGCCGTCGTTGAGCGGACATGCGTTGCCTGCAGTCACGGTGCCGTTGGGTCGGAACACCGGCTTGAGTTGGCTGACCTTCTCGTAGGTCGTGCCCGGCCGCGGGCCGTCGTCGACGCTGACGGTGGTGCCATCTGGCAGCGTGACCGGCTCGATCTCGCGCTCGAAGTGGCCGCTTTTGATCGCCTCTTCGGCAAGGTTCTGGCTACGTACGCCCCAATGGTCTTGGTCTTCGCGGCTGATCCCGGTCAGCAGCGCCACGTTCTCGGCGGTCTGGCCCATGGCGATGTAGACGTCCGGCAAGGCCTGATCGCTTCGCGGGTCATGCCATTCGTCGGCGCCGGCCGCCGCTGCCTCCGTACGTTCCTGGGCCTCGGCGAACACCGGGTTCTTGGTGTCCGGCATGCCGTCGGCACTGCCCTTGCCGAACCGCGACACCGTCTCCACGCCGGCGGAGATGAACGCATCACCTTCGCCGGCCTTGATCGCGTGGAACGCCATCCGGGTGGTCTGCAACGACGACGAGCAGTACCGGTTGACGGTGGTCCCGGGCAGGAAGTCATAGCCGAGTGCGACGGCGACCACGCGCGCAATGTTGTAACCGGACTCGCCGCCCGGCTGGCCGCAACCCATCATCAGGTCGTCGATCTGATGCGGGTTCAGCGCAGGCACCTTGTCCAGCGCGGCGCGCACCATCTGGGTGGCGAGGTCGTCGGGCCGCATGGAGGCCAACGACCCCTTGACGGCGCGGCCGATCGGCGAGCGGGCAGTTGAGACGATGACGGCTTCCGGCACGATCGGTTCCCTCCTGGGACATCTGGGCAGCGCCCGGGTGGTTTGGCTACCTCAAATCTAGCCTTGTGGCGGCGCGGGCCGTGGAGCGCCCCACCCCGCAGCGGGCAAGGCGGGCAACCGGATCGAGCCGTTTACCTCCCGGCCGGTACGACGACCGGCGCCGGCACCCCGGTGGTGTGCCGTCGCAGCAGCCGCGACACGATGGCGCGGCCCCGGGCGGGGCCAGGATCCAGTTCCTCGGTCACCGACGGCAACGCAGGTGTCAGATCGCCGCTGCCGACTCCCAGCGCGTCGCACAGTGCGGGCAGCAACTGGTCGGCTAACAACGCATAGCCGGCCGCCGACGGGTGGTACTGATCCTCGGACAACAGCAGCGCCGGCGAATGCAGAAAATTCGATGCCAGCAGGTCGGCCAACGGGATCGGCACCCCGCCCGCCGCCTTGACCTCGAGGGCCTGGGCCCGGGCCAGTCGCAAACCGCGAGTATGCGCGGCCCACCGCAGCGGCTGCGGGATCGCGGTGATCACACCGAAATCGGGGCAGGTCGCGACGACGACCACCGCGCCGCTGGCGCACAGGCGCCGTACCGCCGCGCCCAGACGCCGCGCGGAGGGCGCGACACCGTTGAGCGCCGTGACGTCGTTGGCGCCGATCATGATCACTGCCGCGTCCGGCGGCGGCCCGGCCACGAACATCGCATCGACCTGTCCGGACAAGCCCTTCGACGTGGCCCCGACGATCGCTTTGGTACTCAGACGGATGCGTTTGCGGGTTTGCTCGGCCAGGCCCCGGGCAATCAGCACACCGGGCACCTCGTCGGCATTGCTGCAGCCGTAGCCGGTGGCCGTCGAGTCACCGAAGACCATCAGATGGAAGTCCACCGGCGTTTCGCGCTGCCATCGCTCAGCTGGGCCGCCGCCGCTGGTGTACACCCCGTCGGCCCGCGGGGGGATGTCCCAAGCTTTGGGGATCACACTGCGTGCGCGCGCAGCTTGGCCGATCAGCAGGTTGCGAGCGCCGAGATAGGCCGTGCCCGTTGACGCCAGCGCACCTGCCGCGGCCAAAGCCACCATCGATCGCCGCGGCGCGCGAATGTCCACATGATCAGTTTAGGTCGCCAGATGACGGCGGTCTGAAATCGCCGACACGGCTCGATTACGGACTGGCCCAAATGTGGTATCGAATAAGACTCTTTGATTGTTGAAAGTTCTACAGGTGTCAAGCTAAGTTAGCGAGGTTGGCTGAGCGCCGTCGCGGGTACACCGCAATTAGTAGCTAGCTGAACCGGATGCTCTGCTACTTCGTCGACTGACTACACCGACGTAGGAAGTGGGAGCATGACCGCAGCGACTGAAATTCCGAGCCCTTCGACACATCATCTTCGCGCCCGAGATTCGCTCCGGGCGCGAAAATTTCCCAGCAGCGACGGCGCGCCTGTCGAGGTCGTCGAGACCGGTCCCAGCATCCCTGCCCGATTGGTTTCGCTGGCAACGTATCTGACGGTCCGCCCGACGCTGGCCATTGGCAGCCGCGTTCCGCATATGCCGTGGCCGTTCGGCATCGTCGACTTCGCATCGCGGGTGCTATTGCCCGCTCCCGGCACGATCCGCGCCACGATCGGTCTGCCGCACGCCACCGCGCAACTGGTGCGCGCTCCCGGTGTGCTGCCGGCCGACGGAAACCGGCGCGTCGTGCTCTACCTGCACGGCGGCGCCTTCCTGACCTGCGGCGTGAACTCGCACAGCCGGGTCGTCAACGCGTTGTCCCGATACGCCGACTCGCCGGTGCTGGTGGTCAACTATCGGCTCATCCCCAAGCACTCGGTGGGCATGGCCCTCGACGATTGCATGGACGCCTATCGCTGGCTGCGGCTGCGCGGCTATGACCCGGAGCAGATCGTGCTCGCCGGTGACTCGGCCGGCGGCTACCTGGCGTTGGCGCTGGCGCAGCAGCTGCAGGAAGAGCAGGAGGAACCGGCAGCGCTGGTGGCGATCTCGCCGTTGCTGCAGTTGGCCAAAGAGCCCAAGCAGGCGCACCCCAACATCAAGGTCGACACGATGTTCCCGGCCAGGGCCTTCGACGCGCTGATCGCACTGGTCGCCAAGGCCGCCGCCAAGCACATCGTCAACGGAGAGCCGGAGACGCTCTACGAGCCGCTCGACCACGTCGAGCCGGGGCTACCGCGGACCTTGATCCACGTGTCAGGATCCGAAGTGCTGCTGCACGACGCTCAGTTGGCCGCCCGACGGCTCGCGGCCGTGGGCGTCCCGGCCGAGGTGCGGATCTGGCCCGGCCAGATTCACGATTTCCAGCTCGCCGCGCCGGTGATTCCGGAGGCGACACGTTCGCTGCGCCAGATCGGCGAGTACATTCGCGAGGCCACCGGATAGCTCGCCGCGCCGCCGCTGAGCGCACCTGAGACCATGAAGGCATGCGGATCGCGCGGCACATCAGTGAACTCATCGGCAATACCCCACTGGTTCAGCTGAACTCGGTCGCGCCGCCGGGAGCGGGGCGCCTGGTCGCCAAGGTGGAATACCTCAACCCCGGCCTGAGCAGCAAAGACCGGATCGCGGCGAAGATGATCGACGCCGCCGAGGCCAGTGGGCAGCTGAAGCCGGGCGGCACCATCGTCGAGCCCACCTCGGGCAACACCGGCGTCGGGTTGGCGCTGGTCGCGCAGCCGCGCGGGTACAAGTGCGTGTTCGTCTGCCCCGACAAGGTCAGCGAGGACAAGCAGAATGTGCTGCGCGCCTACGGCGCCGAGGTCGTGGTCTGCCCGACCGCCGTGCCGCCGGATCACCCCGACAGCTACTACAGCGTCTCCAACCGGTTGGCCCACGACATCGAAGGCGCCTGGAAGCCCGACCAGTACTCCAATCCGGAGGGGCCGGCCAGCCACTACGAAACCACCGGCCCCGAGATCTGGGCCGACACCGACGGCAAGGTCACCCATTTCGTCGCCGGCATCGGGACCGGCGGCACGATCAGCGGCGCCGGCCGCTACCTGAAGGAGGTCTCCGGCGGAGCGGTGCGCGTCATCGGCGCCGATCCGGAAGGGTCGGTGTACTCCGGTGGCACCGGCCGTCCCTACTTGGTGGAGGGCGTCGGCGAGGACTTCTGGCCGGAGGCTTACGACCCCAGCGTGCCCGACGAGATCATCGCGGTATCCGACTCCGACTCGTTCGACATGACTCGGCGGCTGGCCCGCGAAGAGGCGATGCTGGTCGGCGGATCTTGCGGGATGGCGGTCGTGGCGGCGCGGAAGGTGGCCGAGCAAGCCGGGCCCGACGCACTGGTCGTGGTGCTGCTCCCCGACGGCGGCCGCGGTTACCTGTCGAAGATCTTCAACGACGGCTGGATGTCGTCGTACGGGTTCCTGCGCACCCGGCTCGACGGCTCAGTCGAACAGCCCACTGTCGGAGACGTGCTGCGCCGGAAATCCGGTGAACTGCCCGACCTGGTGCACACCCACCCGTCGGAAACAGTGCGCGACGCCATCGGCATCCTGCGCGAGTACGGGGTGTCTCAGATGCCCGTCGTCGGCGCCGAACCACCGGTAATGGCCGGGGAGGTGGCCGGCAGCGTGTCGGAACGCGAACTGCTCTCGGCTGTCTTCGAGGGCCGGGCCAAGCTGGCCGATGCCGTCGGTCTGCACATGAGTGCCGCGCTGCCGATGATCGGGGCCGGTGAATTGGTGAGCGCGGTTGCCAAGGCGCTGCGGGACTTTGACGCGGTGATGGTGGTGGAAGAAGGCAAACCGGTGGGCGTGATCACCCGCCACGACTTGCTGGGCTTTCTCTCCGAGGGCCCACGACGCAGGTAGCAGCTCGGGTAGGGTACTGCACCGCCACACCCAGTCCTTACCGAGGAAGGCGCCGATGACTGAACAACCGCCTGGCCCGCCGCCGGGCAATTACCCACCGCCGCCTCCCGGGGGATACCCGCCGCCACCGCCACCCGGTTCCGGCGGCTACCCGCCGCAGGGACCGCCCGGTTACTCGGCGCAACCCGACACATATCTCGTCTGGGCCATCCTGACCACCGTGCTCTGCTGTCTGCCGCTAGGCATTGTCTCGATCGTGAAATCCAGCCAGGTCTCGGGTTTGTGGGCGCAGGGCAGATACGCCGAGGCGCACCAGGCGTCCCAGGACGCCAAGAAGTGGGCGATCTGGTCGGCCGTCGCCGGCGTGATCGTCATCATCATCGCGCTGGCGTTCAACGTCGTGTCGTTCTCAGCCGGCACCTCTTGACCCAGCTGCAGCAGGTTCGGCGCATGCCGACTCTGCATCGCCTCGGTGCGCCCATCGCGGTGGCCGCAGCGGCGATGGTGGCATGCGCGGCGGTGTGGTGGGCTGACCCGACTACCCCCGGCGGCCCGCTGCCGGTGTGCCCGACCAAGCTGCTGCTCGGCATCGACTGTCCCGGTTGCGGCACGTTGCGGATGGTGTACTCGCTGCTGCACGGCGACTTGCTGGCCGCGGCGAAATTCAACGCGGTAGCCCTGGCGGCGGCGGTATTGCTGGGTTGGGCATACGCGGCATGGACTTATGGGCGCGTAACCGGACGCCGAATCTGGGGTTGGCAGCGCCATCGCTGGGCGGCGCCGGTGACGTTGGTGGTGGTGTCGGCTTGGTTCGTGATCCGCATTCTTCCGTTCGGCCCGTTCCCCGCGCTTCGGGTGTGACGGCCCGGTCTCGTTAGGCTGGTCGTCGATGAGTGAACAGCGCCGTACCGGGCTTGCTACCAAGGCCATCCACGCCGGTTACCACACCGACCCGTCGACCGGCGCGGTCAATCCGCCGATCTACACAGCCAGCACATTCGCCCAAGACGGCGTCGGCAAGCTGCGCGCCGGCTTCGAATACGCACGCTCAGGCAACCCGACTCGGGCTGCGCTGGAAGCCTCGCTGGCCGCTGTCGAAGAGGGCCGGTTCGGTCGGGCGTTCAGCTCCGGCATGGCCGCCACCGACTGCGCGCTGCGCGCGCTGCTGCGTCCGGGCGAGCACGTCGTCATCCCCGACGACGCCTACGGCGGCACGTTCCGATTGATCGACAAGGTGTTCACCCAATGGGGTGTCGCGTACACGCCGGTCGAGTTGTCCGACCTCGACGCGGTGCGCGCCGCGATCACGCCACATACCAGGTTGATCTGGTTGGAAACACCGACCAATCCGCTGTTGTCGATCGCCGACATCGCCGCCATTGCTGGGCTGGCCAGCGACCGGTCTGTGAAAGTATTGGTGGACAACACATTTGCCTCGCCGGCACTGCAGCAGCCGTTGACGCTCGGCGCCGACGTCGTGTTGCATTCGACCACCAAGTACATCGGCGGGCACTCCGACGTGGTGGGCGGGGCGCTGGTCACCAACGACGAGGAACTCGACGTCGCATTCGGCTTCCTGCAGAACGGCGCCGGCGCGGTGCCGGGCCCGTTCGACGCCTACCTGACCATCCGCGGCCTCAAGACGCTGGTGCTGCGCATGCAGCGGCACAGCGAAAACGCCGCCGCGGTCGCCGAATTCCTCTGTGGCCATCCGGCCGTCGGCGATGTGCTGTATCCCGGCCTACCCAGCCATCCCGGCCATGACGTCGCGGCGCGGCAGATGCGCGGATTCGGCGGCATGGTGTCGGTACGGATGCGCGGCGGTAGGGCGGCCGCCGAAAGCCTGTGCGCCAACACCGAGGTGTTCATCCTGGCGGAGTCGCTCGGCGGGGTCGAATCGCTGATCGAGCATCCGGGCGCGATGACCCACGCGTCGACGGCCGGCTCGCAGTTGGAGGTTCCCGAGGACCTGGTGCGCCTGTCGGTGGGTATCGAGGACGTCGCCGACCTGCTGGCCGACCTTGAGCAGGCGCTGGCCGAGTAGCTGCGCCTGCAACCGGGCCAGACGCTACTGCAATGCGTGGCGGATCGCCGCCGTCGTCACCGCCAGATTGACCTCGGCGAGTTCGGGCTCCGACTCGCCGACCCACCCGCCGCTGGCGATGTCACCGGCTCGGCTGCGCACCCATTCCCAACCACGGTCGTTGAGGCTGAACACCGCACCCAGGCCGTCGACCGTGTGCAGCAGCGAGATGATCGTCGCCGTCGCCGGGTCCGGGTTGTCGTCGTCGAACAGTGCGCCGATCAGCGCTGCACGGGCCTGTGACACCCGGGTCCGGTCGGTCAACGGCCACGCGTAGGAGCGCTTGAATCCATTGCCCTGCAGCCGAACCTGGCGGATCTGACCGAGGTATTCGAGCTGTGTCAGTAATGCACCGGGGGTAACGCGACGCAGCTTGGTGATCGCGGCGGCCGGACTCATCGGCCGACGCCCCAGCAGCTGCAATGCGGGCGCCAGCACCGGATCAGCAGGATCGGGTCCGCTCAACACGACCAGTCGTCCCGCTTCGACCGGCTCGCTGTCGACTGCCGGACGAATACGGCAGGCATGCGCCAAATCCAGCAGCGTCGCCGCGGTCAGCACGCGTTCGCGGCAAGCTCGATCCAGCCCAGGCTGCGCCGACGCATTGTCGAGCAGCAACAGAAGTAGATCTTCGGCGATCCGCGCCATCAGAGGCTTGAGCGGGCCTTATCCCCCCACCGGTGCGGTGCCTAGGAGTGATACGGCTTGGCGCTGACCAGCGTCACTTTGACCGTGTTGCCGTTGGGCACGGTGTAGCTGCGGCTCTCGCCTTCCTTGGCGTCGATCAGCGCGCCGCCCAGCGGTGAGTTCGGCGAGTACACCTCCAGGTCGCCGTCGTTGACGCCCTCACCCCGGGTGGCGATCAGAAACGTCTCCGTCTCCGACTTGTCGTCGCCGTAGTAGACCGTCACCACCGAACCGGGCAGCGCGACACCCGACTGCGTGGGGGCTTCGCCGACCTTGGCGTTGTTCAGCAGATCCTGCAGCTGCCGGATCCGGGCCTCCTGTTGGCCCTGTTCCTCGCGCGCTGCGTGATAGCCACCGTTTTCCCGCAGGTCGCCCTCCTCGCGGCGGTCGTTGATTTCCGCGGCGATGACCGGACGGTTTGCGATCAACTGGTCGAGTTCGGCCTTGAGTCGGTCGTGTGACTCTTGGGTCAACCAGGTCACCTGGGTGTCCGTCATCTCGTCGTGCTCCTTGTGGTGTCGGTTGCGCGATAATCGCGTGCCTGCGCACCTGCGGTTCCCCCGCGTGTACTACGGCTTGATAGCTGCGTATACCCACTAATGCAGCAATACACGGTTCCAGCAGGAACCGTGCACCAAAACATGGTAGCACCGCGCAGCCTCCCGCCGGACACATTTTCGCAGTTCGGCATCCGTCCGGGTGGCCGTGCGATCAGGAACTGCGCAGGTAGTCGGGCACGTTGGTGCCGCACCCGTAGACGTCGCCCATCACGGGCGGCTTGCTGGACTTCACGATCGTCGTCACCTGCACCGTCGCCTCCTGCGACGGCGGGATCAGGACTTCGCGCCGGCCCGTCTCGCTGCCGTCTTTGGCGCGGACCCGCACGATGCAGTCGACCGGACGCGACGGATCCGACCGCGTCACGCTGATCGTCACCGACACCGTCTCGTCGTCGACCAGCCGGTAGCCGGCCAGCGTGCCCTTCACGTCACCGGTGCCCAGCCGCTGGTAGGCGACGACCGCGACGATGATGCCCGCGGCCACCACCAGCAGCCCCAGCGCGATCACGACGCGACGCCGCGAAGCGGCCGATAGCGAGGCACGCCCGTAGCGGCTCTCCGGAGGCACCAGCGGAGGTTGGCTCATTGTTGTGCGCATCTCTTCAGTCGGTTTCGGGCCCGGACCGCCAGGATGGAACTATTAGGGTATCGGCCCAACAACGCACGGACAGGGAGCACGTGAGCGAACTGCGGTTGATGGCGGTGCACGCCCACCCGGACGACGAGTCCAGTAAGGGCGCCGCCACCCTTGCCCGCTACGCCGACGAGGGGCATCGCGTGCTGGTGGTGACGTTGACCGGCGGCGAGCGCGGCGACATCCTCAACCCCGCCATGGACCTGCCGGAAGTGCACGGACGTATCGCCGACATCCGCCGCGACGAGATGGCCAAGGCCGCCGAAATTCTCGGTGTCGAGCACACCTGGCTCGGCTTCATCGACTCCGGCCTGCCCAAGGGCGACCCACCGCCCCCACTACCGCAGGATTGCTTCGCGCTGGCACCGCTGGAGGCGTGCACCGAGGCGCTGGTGCGGGTGGTGCGCGAGTTTCGGCCGCATGTCATGACGACCTACGACGAAAACGGCGGCTACCCGCACCCCGACCACATCCGCTGTCACCAGGTTTCGCTGGCGGCGTTCGAAGCAGCCGGCGATTACCGCCGCTTCCCGGCGGCCGGCGACGTGTGGACGGTGCCCAAGCTTTATTACAACCACGGCTTCCTGCGCGAGCGGATGCAGTTGCTGCAGGACGAGTTCGCCAACCACGACCAGCAGGGCCCGTTCGGAAAATGGCTGGCGCACTGGGACCCCAAGCACGACATCTTCGCCGACCGGGTGACGACCCGAGTTGAGTGCTCGGCGTATTTCAGCCAGCGTGACGACGCCCTGCGCGCCCACGCCACCCAGATCGATCCCCAAGGCGATTTCTTCGCCGCGCCGATCGAATGGCAGCAGCGGCTCTGGCCGACCGAAGAATTCGAGTTGGCCCGCTCGCGGGTGCCGGTGCGCCTTCCCGAGACCGATCTGTTCGCAGGAATCGAGACCGACCAGTGATAGAGCTTTTCGATGTGGTGACGTTCTTGGCTGACGACGCTCCCCGTAACACCGGACCGGATTTCGGCAAGGCCAGCCCGTTCGGTCTGCTCGTGATCGTGCTGCTGCTGATCGGGACCTTTCTGCTGGTGCGCTCGATGAACCGGCAGCTGAAGAAGGTCCCCGAGTCTTTCGACCCCCAGCACCCGGAGCCGGACCAGGCCGCCGACGAAGGCACAGTCGGCGTCGATCAGCCGGCGGATCGCAACGGATCGCGGCGTGAACCCGACGAATAGCAACGCCCTCGCCGGGGCCGCCAGCCCATATCTGCGCCAGCATGCCGACAACCCGGTGCACTGGCAGCAGTGGACGCCGCAGGCGCTGGCCGAGGCCGCCGAACGCGACGTGCCGATCCTGCTGTCGGTCGGCTACGCCGCCTGCCACTGGTGCCATGTCATGGCCCACGAGTCCTTCGAGGACGACGAGGTTGCCGCGGTCATGAACGCGGGATTCGTGTGCGTGAAGGTGGACCGCGAGGAACGGCCCGACATCGACGCCGTCTACATGAATGCCACCGTCGCGCTCACCGGGCACGGTGGCTGGCCGATGACATGCTTCCTCACGCCGGACGGCCGGCCATTCTTCTGCGGCACCTACTATCCGAAACCAGCGTTCCTGGAACTACTTTCCGCTGTCGTCAACACCTGGCGGACACGCCGTGACGAAGTCGAGCAGGCGTCCGACCACATCGCCGGCGAGCTGCGATCGATGGCCGCTGGGATGCCGGGAGGAGGGCCGGACGTCAAACCATCGCTCTGCGATCAGGCCGTAGCCGCCGTGCTGAGCGAGGAGGACCCAGTGCGTGGCGGATTCGGTCGGGCGCCGAAGTTCCCGCCGTCGGCCCTGCTGGAGGCGCTGCTGCGGGACCACGAGCGCACCGGCTCGGCTGAGGCGCTCGGCGTCGTGGAGCGCGCGGCCACCGCGATGGCCCGTGGCGGAATCTATGACCAGCTGGCCGGCGGATTCGCCCGTTACAGCGTCGACGATGCTTGGGTAGTACCGCATTTCGAGAAAATGCTCTATGACAACGCGCTGCTGCTGCGAGCTTATGCGCACCTGGCCCGTCGCACCGGAGACCCGTTGGCGCGCCGCGTCGCCGGTCAGACCGCACGGTTCATCATCGACGACCTGGGTGCCGGCGACATGTTCACCTCGTCGCTGGACGCCGACGCCGCGGGTCGGGAAGGCTCGACTTACGTGTGGACGCCGGTCCAATTGCGTGAAGTGTTGGGCGACGACGACGGTGATTGGGCCGCTTCACTATTCGGCGTCACGGACACCGGAACGTTTGAGGAGGGCACGTTGGTGCTGCAGTTGCGCAGCGACCCCGACGACGTGGATCGCTTCGATCGGGTCCGCACCGTACTGCTGGCCGCGCGGTTAACCCGGGCGCAGCCCGACCGCGACGACAAAATCGTCACCGCCTGGAACGGGTTGGCAATCACCGCGTTAGCGGAAGCCAGTGTGGCCCTGAATGATTCGGAATTGCTGTCTGCTGCGCGACGCTGCGCGGCGGCACTGGTGGACCTGCACATGGTCGACGGTCGGCTGCGTCGCGCCAGTCTGGGCGGAGAAGTCGGCGACACCGCGGCCATCCTGGAAGACCACGCGATGCTGGCCACCGGGTTGTTGGCGCTCTACCAGCTGACCGCCGAGAACGCCTGGCTGGCTACTGCCACCGAGCTGCTCGATATCGCGTTGGCGCGCTTCGCCGACCCGGACCGCCCGGGCCGCTGGTTCGACACCGCCGACGACGCCGAGCAACTGATGTACCGGCCCGCCGATCCGGTTGACGGGGCGACGCCGTCCGGTGCCTCGACGATCGCCGAGGCGCTGCTGACCGCCGCGCACCTGGTGGGCGCTGATCACGCGGATCGCTACCGAGAGGCGGCGGCCGATGCGCTGTTGGCGCATTCACCGTTACTGGCCGGGGCGCCGCGTTCAGCCGGCCATTGGCTGGCGGTCGCCGAAGCCGCGGTCCGTGGGCCGCTGCAGATCGCGGTGGCCACTGACACGCCGGGATCGTCGTTGCTGGCGGATGCGCGCAGCCTCGCGCCGGGCGGGGCCATCGTGGTTGGCGGGGCGGTCGACTCCTCGGAACTACTGGCCGGACGCGATCGGGTCGCCGGCGCCGACGCCGCCTACGTGTGCCGTGGGCGGGTGTGCGACATGCCGGTCACCACTACCGCGGACTTGGCTGCCGCACTCGCCCGGTGACGATGCGGGCCGTGAAAACGGCCCGAGGCGGGGGTACCGCCCAGCCGCGAAGCGGCGAGGGGGAGAGGCGGGCAATCGCCCGCGCGGTAGCGTGCCTGACATGCGGAGTGCCCAAACCATCGCCGACACCGTCAACCGCTACATCAGCCTGGTCGCCAAGGGCAGCGCCGACGACATCGTCGAGCTCTACGCCGACGACGCCACTGTCGAGGATCCGGTCGGCGGCGAGGTACACATCGGTCGGCAGGCCATCCGCGGCTTCTACGCGGCTCTGGAGTCCGGTGAACGGGACTGCGAGCTGGTGACGCTGCGGGTCGCCGGTAACGAGGCGGCCTTCCATTTCAGGCTGACAGTGACGTACGGCGACAGCCGGATGGTGATCGAGCCGATCGACGTGATGGTGTTCGGCGACGACGGCAAGGTGGCCGCGATGAAGGCCTACTGGTCGCCGGAGAACGTCACGCAGTTATAGCGGGTGGCCGACGTAAAACACCGCAAACCACATGGCGATGTAGTGGCAGATCGCGGCCAGCGCAGTCAGGCCGTGGAAGAACTCGTGGTAGCCGAACGTGGCCGGCCACGGGTCGGGCCAGCGCAGTCCATACAGCACACCGCCGACGCTGTATAGCACGCCGCCGACCGCCAGCAACACCATCGCGGCAACCCCGGCGGTGTGCACGATCGTCGGGGCGAACCACACCGCCACCCACCCCAGCAACAGGTAAAGCGGTACACCGACCCAGCGTGGCGCCGTAGGCCAGCACATCTTCAACAAGATCCCCGCCACTGCACCGCCCCACACGATCCACAGCACCAGCAGGCCGGTGTCATGCGGCATAGCCAGCCGTGCGAACGGCGTGTAGCTGCCGGCGATGAACACGAAAATCATCGAGTGGTCCAGCCGCTTCATTCGCTTGCGGGCTATCACCGATTTCCACTGGACCCGGTGATAGGTGGCGCTGACGGCGAACATCGCCACCGTGGCCGCGGCGTAGATCAGGGTCGCGTGGCCGGCGCGGCGCGATTCGGCCGCCCATGACACCGATACCAGCGCTGCGCCGCAGATGAGCGCCAACCAGGCGGAGTGGAAGTGGATCCAGCCGCGCATCCGGGGCTTGATCAGGACTTGGGTGGCCCCCTCGACAATGTCGTCGGCCACTTCCTGGACAGCAGCCATCGGTCCAGACTGATCAGATCGCGAAGCGGCGTCGGTCTGGCTCGATGTGCCCTTCCGGGACTCTGCGGGATTGCCGGTAACCATTGCCCCTCACAGTAATCTGGTTCTTCGTGGACATCATCCCGCCACGGCTCAAGGAACCGCTGTATCGCATCTATGAATTGCGGCTGCGGCAGGGCCTGGCTGCTTCCCGGTCCGCGCTGCCCCGCCACATCGCGGTGCTGTGTGACGGGAACCGGCGCTGGGCGCGCAGCGCGGGCTACGACGACGTCAGCTTCGGCTACCGGATGGGCGCGATCAAGATCGCCGAGATGTTGCGCTGGTGCCAAGAAGCCGGCATCGAAATGGCCACCGTCTATCTGCTGTCCACCGAAAACCTGCAACGCGATCCCGACGAACTGGCCGCGCTCATCGAGATCATCACCGACGTGGTCGAGGAGCTCTGTGCGCCGGTGAACCACTGGAGTGTGCGCACGGTCGGAGATTTGGAGCTGGTCGGCGAAGAGCCCGCGCGGCGGCTGCGCGAGGCCGTCGAGTCCACCCGCGAGAAGAACGGCGGCTTTCATGTCAACGTGGCGGTCGGTTATGGCGGCCGCCAGGAGATCGCCGACGCGGTGCGTGGCCTGTTGAACAAGGAACTCGCCAACGGAGCCAGTGCCGAGGAACTCGTCGAGGCGGTCACCGTCGACGCGATCTCGGAAAACCTGTACACCTCCGGGCAGCCCGACCCCGATCTGGTCATCCGGACATCGGGGGAGCAGCGGCTGTCGGGCTTCCTGCTCTGGCAGAGCGCCTACTCGGAGATGTGGTTCACCGAGGCGCACTGGCCAGCGTTCCGTCGAGTCGACTTTCTGCGCGCGCTGCGCGACTACAGCCAGCGCCACCGCCGCTACGGAACGTAACTGCCTGCCCCCCCTTGCGCGCGAGCAATGTGTCCCAGGTTCAAATGCGGAAAATCACCGGGTTTACGCACCCTCGCCTAATTGCGGACGGGCCCATCGCCGACCGGGTTCGGCGTGCCACACTTGATCCATGGCTGCGCTGTCGGCGGTGGTGTTCACGCTGAGCTGGTGGCTGGGTCTGTATCTGCTGGCCCGTGACCCACGTAAGCCGGTGCTGGTGCTGGCGGCGATCGGGCTGTGCGGTTTCGCGGCGGTGGTGGCACTGGATGCCGTCCGGCTCGTCGCGCACAGCGAACTGCTCAGCCGTGTCGAGATCTATCTCGTCGCGGTGCCGGGCGTGGCCTGGTTCGCGGTGCTGCTGGAATTGGCGCGACCGTGCGACCGCTGGTCCAGCCGCGCCCGCGAGCTGCTCCTGGTCGGCGGGGTCGCGGCCGCCGTGCTGGTCGGCGCGACGATGGCCGGCAGCGTCGACGGGCCGCTGCGGACCGGTCACTGGCTGATGTTCGCGGTGATCTCGCTATCCACCCTCGGCGCAATGGCCAAGGCGTTGGTCCGGCCCGCGCAACCGGTCCCGGTCGCCGGGCTGGTCGTCGTCGCGACGCTGTTCTTCGCGCTGAGCAACGCCATCCTGATCATTCCGCTCGGCTTGTTGCCCAGCTGGCTGGCCCTTGCGTCGACGGGCTGCGACGTGCTGGCGCTCGGTGTGGCGGTGGCGCTGTGGGACGCCTTCGACGAGGGACAGGCGCTACGGGCCGACATGCTGCGCTCGTTTGCCGGCAGCGTGGTGGTGGCGCTGCTGTTCGGCGGCCAAGCGCTGGTCGGCATCGCGGTGACGCGGCAGGAGACCGTCGCGCAGACGGCGCTGACCGTGCTGCTGTTCACCAGCGTGGCGATTGCGATCGTGGTCCAGGTGCTGGCCGACCCGTGGGCCGGCGCGTTGGACTGGATGGCGTTCTGGCGGTCACCGGCGCTGCGTGCCGATCGGGCCACGCTGCGGCGCACCGAATCTGCGCTGCCGCTGCGCTCGGGTCACCCGCTCGACGGTGTCGACGACGACAGCTTCGCCCGGCTCACCCGCCGCGCGCTGGGGCACTACGGCGACCTGTCCAAGTTGGTCGCCAGCCCGCTGACCACGTTGCCGCTCATCGACGAGCGATTGACTGCCCGCGGCGCCCCCGACCAGCCGCTGGAGCGCGCCATCGAGCTCAAGGCGCTGCTTGCCGATCGCATCGCGCAGCTCAAGCCGCGTGATGGCGGCGACTTCGGCACCACCGAGCAGTGGCGCTACTACAACGCGCTGTATTTCCCGTATGTCGTCGGCGTGCGCGCCTACGCGCAGAACGCCACGGCCGCCGGACTGGATCCGACGGCCCGGCAAGCCTGGCAGTGGTTGGTCACCGACGTGCCGCAGCGGTCGCTGCACAACTGGCAAAACGCAGCAGCCCGGCTGATCGCCGCCGACTTGCGCGGGCGGGTGCCTGTTTCGAGCTAGGGCGGTCGCCCGTCGAAAGCCGGTTGACCTGCGCATGGCATCACTTGGCAGTGTCTCGCGTCGATCTGGCAGTCGCCGAACGGCACGCTCAGAGGTGTTCGACCCACCACCCCAAGGAGTTTTGACATGACCGCCGTTACCGGATTACCTACCCGCCCCTTGGCCGACTCGACCGACTCGCTGTTGCGGTTCGCCATGCGCGCCGACGCCACCTTGACCGGGTTGGCGGGCCTGGCCGTCGCTGTTGCCGCCGACCCGATCTCGTCGCTGACCGGACTGAGCTCCGTGCAGGAGTACGCGCTGGGCGCATTCTTCGTGCTCTACGGGCTCGTGGTGTTCAGCGTGGCCGCATTGCCAAACCTGCGCCGGGCCGGCATTGGCGTCGCGATCGCCAACATCGTGTTCACCGTGGCGACGGTTGCTGTCGTGGCGGCCGACTGGCTGCCGTTGACTGCAACCGGTGTTGCCGCAACGTTGGCCAGCGGGGTGTACACCGCGTTCTTCGGCTACCTGCAATACCTCGGAGTACGCCGACTGTCGGCGTGACTCCCTCCGGTGTCGGTGCGGGGCGCCGCCGTTCGAGGTTTACGGTGCGCGGCCCTGCACCGGCTCATGTCTGACCCCGCGCCGAGCGTCGAGTTGTGGTGGAAAATCCGGGATTTTCGCCCGACAAGTCGACGTTCGGCGCTCAAGGGGTTACAGCTTGCGCAGACGCAGCCGGTTGATGGAGTGGTCGGCGTCTTTGCGCAGCACCAGGGTGGCCCGTGGCCGGGTGGGCAGGATGTTTTCGACCAGGTTGGGCCGGTTGATGGAGCGCCAGATGTCGCGGGCGGCGACGACGGCCTGCGGGTCGTTCAACCCGGCGTAGTGGTGGAAGTGCGAGGCCGGGTTGGCGAAGGCCGTGGAGCGCATCGCCAAGAACCGCGACACGTACCACTGCTCGATGTCCTCGATCCGTGCGTCGACATACAGCGAGAAGTCGAACAGGTCCGACACCATCAACGTCGGCCCGGTCTGCAGCACGTTGAGGCCCTCGAGGATCAGGATGTCGGGGTGGCGCACCACGTGTTTGGCGCCGCGCACGATGTCGTAGTGCAGGTGTGAATAGACCGGCGCGCAGGCGTACTCCGAACCGGACTTCACCGAGGTGACGAAACGCATCAGCGCACGCCTGTCGTAGCTTTCCGGGAAACCCTTGCGGTGCATGAGGTTCCGCCGCTCCAGCTCGGCGTTGGGATAGAGGAAGCCGTCGGTGGTGACCAGGTCGACCCGCGGGTGGTGGTCCCACCGGGCCAACAGCGCCTGTAGCAAACGGGCGGTGGTCGACTTGCCGACCGCCACGCTGCCGGCCACCCCGATGATGAAGGGCACCGGTCGGTCCGGGTTTTGCTGCGGCTCGCCGAGGAATTCGGCGGTCGCGGCGAACAGCCGTTGACGGGCGGCGACCTGCAGGTGCAACAGCCGGGCCAGCGGTAGGTAGACCTCTTCGACTTCCAGCAGGTCAACCTGCTCGCCCAGACCACGCAGCGCGACCACTTCTTCTTCGGTCAGCGGCAACGGCGTGGACATGCGCAACGCACGCCACTGACGTCGGTCGAACTCCACATAGGGGCTCGGCTCGCTCAGCCGCGGCATAGCGTCAGTCTTGCAGGGGCGACGCGGATAGCGTTAACCGGTATGGAGCCCGCCACGCTGATCCGTGAGTACTTGCTGCTGGGTTTGCGCTTCGACCGGGTCGAGACCGGCTACGTCGACGCGTTCACCGGCGATCCCACGCTGCGCCGGGAGGTGGCCAACGAACCGGCGCCGGACCCGGCCGACCTCGTCCGGCAAGCCGAACGGCTGAGCGCACTTCTGCCAGACATTCCGCGCCGCAACGGATTTGACCAGGCCCGCGCCGACTACCTCGGCGCTCACCTGCGTGCGCTGGCCTGTGCCGGGCGGAAATTCGCCGGAGCGGATGTCGGCTTCGTGCAGGAGGTGCGCGACTACTTCGACGTCGACATCGACAAGGGAGACCCCGACAGCTACCGGCAGGCCCACGCTCGGCTCGACGAGGTGCTGGGCGGCAGCGGCCCGCTGGCCGACCGGATGGCCGCCCATCGCAGCGCCGAAGAGATCCCGCCGCAGCGGCTGGCCGAGTGCATCGACGCGTTCTCCA
This sequence comes from Mycobacterium sp. NGS51, assembly GCF_059812525.1. NCBI lineage: Bacteria > Bacillati > Actinomycetota > Actinomycetes > Mycobacteriales > Mycobacteriaceae > Mycobacterium > Mycobacterium sp. NGS51. The sequence goes on along the minus strand of NZ_JCALCV010000002.1, from coordinate 101,149 downwards.
GCGCACTGCGCGACCGGGTGCGCAGCGAGTATCCGCTGCCCGACACCGAAACCGTCGACTATCAGGTGGTCACCGACAAGCCGTGGTCGGGCTTCAACTACTACCTGGGCGACTACCGCTCGACGGTGGCCGTCAACGCCGACCTCAAACAACTGATGTCCAACCTGCCGCGGCTGGTCGCCCACGAGTCCTACCCGGGGCACCACACCGAGCACTGCCGCAAAGAAGCCGGGCTGGTCAACCGGCTGGGCCAGGCCGAGCAGACCATCTTTTTGGTCAACACCCCCCAGTGCCTGATCGCCGAAGGCCTGGCCGATCTGGCCCTGCACGTCGCGGTCGGTGCCGGCTGGGGCAGCTGGGCCACCGAGATCTACGCCGACCTGGGGCTGCGTTTCGACGGCGACCGGGCCGAGGCGGTGTCGGAGGCCTCGGCGGCGCTGGCCGGTGTCCGCCAGGACGCGGCATTGATGCTGCACGACGAACACTGCGACGTCGACGAGGTGACCGACTTCCTGCGGCGCTGGCTGCTGGTCAACGACACCCGCGCCCGGCAGATGCTGCGCTTCCTGTCCTCGCCGTTGTGGCGCGCCTACACCAGCACCTACGTCGAGGGATATCGCTTGCTGCGCGGCTGGCTAGATGACCGGCCGGCCGGTGTCAGTCTCATCGAACGATTCGGCAGGCTGCTCGACGAGCCGCTGATCCCGTCGGCCCTGCGCTTAGGCTGAGCCTATGGACGCCGAATACGCGGACACCGTCAGCGCCGCTTACCGGGCAGCGCTGCAGGTCGTCGACGCCGTCGAACCCCGCATCGCCGCTGCAACACGCAAAGAGCTTGCCGACCAACGTGATTCGCTCAAGCTGATCGCCAGCGAAAACTACGCGTCACCGGCGGTGCTGCTCACGATGGGTAGTTGGTTGTCGGACAAATACGCCGAGGGCACCATCGGTCACCGCTTCTACGCCGGCTGCCAGAACGTGGACACCGTCGAGACCGTCGCCGCCGAGCATGCCCGCGAGCTGTTCGATGCGCCCTACGCCTACGTGCAGCCGCATTCGGGTATCGACGCCAATCTCGTTGCCTACTGGGCCATCCTGGCCGCGCGGGTCGAGTCCCCGTCGCTGGCCGAGGCCGGCGCCAAACACGTCAACGACCTGTCCGAGCAGGACTGGGAAGCGCTGCGGCACAAGCTCGGCAACCAGCGGCTGCTGGGCATGTCGCTGGATGCCGGCGGGCACCTGACCCACGGGTTTCGGCCCAACATCTCCGGCAAGATGTTCCACCAGCGCAGCTATGGCACCGACCCCGAAACCGGGCTGCTGGATTACGACGCGGTCGCCGCGGCGGCGCGGGAATTCAAGCCGCTGGTCCTAGTCGCCGGATACTCGGCCTATCCGCGGCGGATCAACTTCGCCACGTTGCGCCAGATCGCCGACGAGGTGGGCGCCACCCTGATGGTGGACATGGCGCACTTCGCCGGGCTGGTGGCCGGCAAGGTGTTCACCGGCGACGAGGATCCGGTTCCGCACGCCCACGTCACCACCACCACCACGCACAAGTCGCTGCGTGGACCGCGCGGCGGGTTGATCCTGGCCCAGCCGGAGTACGCCGACGCCATCGACAAAGGCTGCCCGATGGTGCTGGGCGGGCCGCTGGCACACGTCATGGCCGCCAAGGCGGTCGCTCTGGCCGAGGCTCGCCGGCCCGAGTTCCAGTCCTATGCCCAGCAGGTCGCCGACAATGCGCAGGCGCTGGCCGACGGGTTCCTCAAACGGGACGCGCGGCTGGTCACCGGTGGCACTGACAACCACATCTTGCTGCTGGACGTCACGTCGTTCGGGCTGACCGGGCGGCAGGCCGAATCCGCGCTACTGGATTCCGGGGTCGTCACCAACCGCAATTCCATCCCCGCCGATCCCAACGGCGCCTGGTACACCAGCGGTATCCGATTTGGCACCCCGGCGCTGACCACCCGCGGGTTCGGCGCCGACGATTTCGACCGGGTGGCCGAACTCGTGGTCGACGTGCTGGCTAACACCGCACCGCAGGGCACATCGAAAGCCAAATACACCTTGGCCGACGGCACCGCCGACCGGGTGCACGCCGCCGCGGCCGAACTGCTGGCCGCCAACCCGCTCTATCCGGGGCTGACCGTATAGGCCCTACATGCCAGACTGGCCGACGTGACTGCTGCACCCGACACCGCTACGTCCGTTATGTCTGCCCCGCTCACCGAGGTCGACCCCGATGTCGCCGACCTGCTGGGCAAAGAGCTCGGCCGTCAGCGTGACACGTTGGAGATGATCGCCTCGGAGAACTTCGTCCCGCGCTCGGTGCTGCAGGCCCAGGGCAGCGTGCTAACCAACAAATATGCCGAGGGATTGCCCGGCCGGCGCTACTACGGTGGATGTGAACACGTCGACGCGGTGGAGAACATCGCCCGTGATCGCGCCAAATCGCTGTTCGATGCCGAATTCGCCAATGTGCAGCCGCATTCGGGCGCCCAGGCCAACGCCGCGGTGCTGCACGCGTTGATGACACCGGGGGAGCGGCTGCTGGGCCTGGATCTGGCCAACGGTGGCCATTTGACTCACGGCATGCGGCTGAACTTCTCCGGCAAGCTCTACGACGTCGGCTTCTACGGTGTCGACCCCGCGACGCATGTGATCGACATGGACGCCGTACGGGCCAAGGCTCGCGAGTTCCGTCCGAAGGTGATCATCGCCGGCTGGTCGGCCTATCCACGAATCCTCGATTTCGCGGCGTTCCGCTCGATCGCCGACGAGGTCGACGCCACGCTGTGGGTGGACATGGCCCACTTCGCCGGCCTGGTCGCTGCCGGCCTGCACCCGTCACCGGTGCCGCATGCCCAGCTGGTGTCCACCACCGTGCACAAGACACTGGGCGGGCCGCGGTCGGGGCTGATCGTCGGTAAACAGGAATATGCCAAAGCGGTCAACTCCGCGGTGTTCCCCGGGCAGCAGGGCGGGCCGCTGATGCACGTGATCGCGGCCAAGGCGGTGGCCCTCAAGATCGCCGGCTCACCGGAGTTCGCCGAGCGCCAGCAACGCACGCTGACTGGGGCGCGCATTCTCGCCGAGCGGTTGCTGGCGGCTGACGTCGCCAAGGCCGGGGTGTCGGTGGTCAGTGGCGGCACCGGTGTCCACCTGGTGCTCGTCGACCTGCGGAACTCTCCGCTGGATGGGCAGATGGCCGAGGATCTGCTGCACCAGGTTGGCATCACCGTCAATCGGAACGCGGTGCCGAACGACCCCCGACCGCCGATGGTGACTTCCGGGCTGCGGATCGGTACGCCGGCACTGGCCACCCGCGGCTTCGGCGACGCCGAGTTCAGCGAGGTCGCCGACATCATCGGCACCGCGCTGGCCGACGGCGAGGCGGCCGACCTACCGGCGCTGCGGGACCGCGTGACCCGGCTGGCCAGGGCATTTCCGCTCTATGACGGGCTCGAGGACGCGAAGCTGATCGGCTCCTGACGACACGTCCCGGTTGATTTCACGAAACATGTAAACCTGAGTTACAGTTACTTTATGGCACAGAGACCTGTAGCTAATGCGCTGACGCTTGAACTCGAGCCGGTGGTCGAGGCAAACCTGGACCGCCATCTGACCACCGAGGACATTTGGTTCGCGCACGACTACGTGCCGTTCGAGCAGGGCGAGAACTTCGCCTTTCTCGGTGGACGTGACTGGGACCCGTCGCAGGCGTCGCTGCCGCGGCTGATCACCGACGCCTGCGAGATCCTGCTCGTCACCAAGGACAACCTCGCGGGTTACCACCGCGAGTTCGTCGAGCACTTCATCCTCGAGGACATGTGGGGCCAGTGGCTGGGTCGGTGGACCGCCGAGGAGCATCTGCACGCCATCGCGTTGCGTGAGTACTTGGTGGTGACCCGAGAAGTGGACCCGACCGCCAACGAGCAGGTCCGGGTGGAGCACGTGATGAAGGGCTACCGTGCCGATCGCTTAAGTCAGGTCGAGACCCTGGTGTTCATGGCGCTGCACGAGCGTGCCCACGCGGTGTTCTGCCGTAACCTGGCGGCGCAGATCGAAGAGCCCGTGCTGGCCGGGCTGATCACCCGGATCGCCAAAGACGAAGAGCGCCATGAGGAGTTCTTCGCAAACATCGTGGCGCACTGCCTGGAGTACACCCGCGACGAGACGCTGGCCGCGATCGCCGCTCGCGCAGCCGAGCTCGGCGTCGTCGGCGGCGACATCGATGCCTACCAGGACAAGGTGCAGAGCATGGCCGACGCCGGGATTTTCGGCGACTCGCAACTGCAGCAGGTGATTTCCGACCGCATCGCGGCGTGGGGGCTGGCGGACCAGCCTGAGCTGCAGCAGTTCATCGCCTAGTAAGCACGGCGCGCCTGCACGGCGGGTATGTGCCGACCGGAGTAGCGTCGCATTCGATGGCTAGCGACGTGCTCTGCTGTCCCGACGGCACCTCTTGTCACGACATCGGCAAGACCTCATGGTGGCGACCCGCTGCGCCCGGCTCCGCCGCGCTGGCGATCGCCACGACCGCCCCCGGTCCTGGTGCCGCAGCCCCGCCGACATATCCGCGCGGGGGCCGCGCGGTTCGCGCAAGGAGCGCTCCGTGACTGATCCCCGGACGTTTGTGCTGGACACTTCGGTGCTGTTGTCCGACCCGTGGGCGTGTACCCGGTTCGCCGAACACCACGTGGTGGTGCCGCTGGTCGTGATCAGCGAACTGGAAGCCAAACGCCATCACCACGAGCTCGGTTGGTTCGCCCGTCAGGCGCTGCGCTTGTTCGACGACCTTCGACTCGAGCACGGACGGCTTGATCAGCCCATTGCCGTTGGCGCGCAAGGCGGTACGGTGCACGTCGAGCTCAACCACACCGATCCGGCGGTGTTGCCGGTGGGTTTCCGCACCGACAGCAATGACTCGCGGATCCTCAGTTGTGCGGCCAACCTTGCCGCCGAAGGCAAGCGGGTCACGTTGGTGAGCAAGGACATTCCGCTGCGGGTCAAAGCCGGTGCCGTCGGCTTGGCCGCCGACGAATATCACGCTCAGGACGTCGTCACGTCCGGATGGACCGGGATGGCAGAGGTCGAAGCCGCGGCCGAGGACATCGATGCTCTCTTCGCCGACGGTGAAATCGATCTGGCGGCTGCTCGAGACCTGCCGTGCCACACCGGGATTCGCTTGCTGGGCGGCAGTTCGCATGCGCTCGGGCGAGTCAACGTGCACAAGCAGGTCCAACTGGTACGCGGTGACCGCGAGGTGTTCGGGCTGCGCGGTCGCTCCGCCGAGCAGCGAGTGGCACTGGATCTACTGCTCGACGAGTCGGTGGGCATTGTGTCGCTGGGCGGCAAAGCCGGCACCGGTAAGTCGGCGTTGGCGCTGTGTGCGGGTCTGGAAGCGGTGCTGGAACGGCGAACTCACCGCAAAGTGGTGGTCTTTCGCCCGCTCTACGCGGTTGGCGGCCAGGAGCTGGGCTACCTGCCTGGCAGCGAGAGCGACAAGATGGGCCCGTGGGCGCAGGCGGTCTTCGACACCCTCGAGGGTCTGGCCAGCCCAGCGGTGCTCGAGGAGGTGCTATCCCGGGGCATGCTCGAGGTGCTGCCGCTGACCCACATCCGGGGCCGCTCGCTGCACGACTCGTTCGTGATCGTCGACGAGGCGCAATCGCTGGAACGCAACGTGCTGCTGACGGTGCTGTCCCGGCTGGGCGCAGGGTCGCGAGTCGTTCTGACCCATGACGTAGCTCAGCGCGACAACCTGCGAGTGGGCCGCCACGACGGCGTCGCAGCCGTGATCGAGAAGCTCAAAGGACATCCGCTGTTCGCGCATATCACGCTTTTGCGCAGCGAACGGTCGCCGATCGCCGCGCTGGTCACCGAGATGCTGGAGGAGATCAGCCAGGGGCCGCTGCCGTAATTTCGAGCGTGTTTGAGCGCTGCTCTCTATGACCGATGGACGCGGACCGTCGAAGGAGCGCGGATGCCGAAGCGTTTGATCGTGTGCTGCGATGGCACGTGGAATACCCCGGATCAGCGGAGCAGCGGCAGTCCCACGCCGACGAACGTCAGCAAAGTCGCGCTGGCAGTTTCTCCGAAGGGTCGCGATGGGCGCGAGCAACGAACCTTCTACCACCGTGGGGTCGGAACTAACCGCTGGGAGCGCATCAGCGGAGGTGCGTTCGGCTTCGGGCTGTCGCGCGATGTTCGCGAGACCTATCGCTTCCTGGTGCAGAATTTCGACCCCGGGGATGAGCTGTTCTTCTTCGGCTTCAGCCGCGGCGCCTTCACTGCCCGCAGCACCGCCGGCTTCGTCAGAAACTCAGGAATCCTGCGCCGCGAGCATATTGACCGGGTGGACGAGGCGTACGAGCTATACCGCAGTCGAAGCAGTACAACCCACCCACGCAACGTCGAAGCGACCCTGTTCAGACGCTCCTACTCGCACGAAACCGGGATCCGCTTCATCGGTGTTTGGGACACCGTCGGTGCCCTGGGCATTCCGATCGACGGGTTACGTTGGTTCAACCGGCGCTGGGAATTTCACGACACGAGCTTGAGCACAACTGTCCAGGCGGCCTTCCAGGCGCTCGCCATCGACGAGAAAAGACGCCCATTTCGGCCCACGCTATGGAAACCGCAGCCCGACGCTCCTCAAGATCAACGAATTGAGCAGGTGTGGTTCGTTGGCGTCCACTGCGACGTGGGCGGCGGCTACCAGGAACATGAGTTGAGCGATATACCGCTTTTGTGGATGGTGGAACGCGCGCATGAGTGGGGTTTGTCCTTCGAGTCCAAGGCGTTCCAGCAAGCCTCCGGTGCTGCCCTGATGTCCGGCAACGACGAAATCCTTTGCTCCCTGACAACTGTAGAGCCGGACCCATTGGCTCAACCACACAATTCGCTCAACGGCTTCTACCGCCTGATCCGGCCGTTCGTTCGACAGCTCGGCATCACTGATGAGCGGCACGAGTACGCCGCTTCCGCCGCAGTTGAGCGATACAAGCGGATGCCGACCTACCGGCCATCGGGCCTCGTTGCTTATCTCAACGGCAGTCCAAAGATCATGCCGGCTGAATCGACGCGGAGATGATCAGCGGCGCGCTGACGGTAGGCTGCCAGCGTGCCCAGACTTTGCGACAGCCCGGCCTGGCGGTACTGGCGTACGGTTCTCGGGGTCGTCGCGGCCACCGGTGTGCTGGTGATCGGGGCGTGTACGGGCCATGTACAACGGGCCGACGCCGATAACGTGGACTGCACGCAACTCAAGTGTGTGGCGCTGACATTCGACGACGGGCCCAGCCCGTTTACCGATCGGCTGTTGGGAATCCTGCAGGAGAACAACGCCGAGGCCACGTTCTTCCTGATCGGCAACAAGGTCGCGGCCAACCCGACCGGCGCCAAACGTATCGCCGAGGCGGGTATGGAGATCGGCAGCCACACTTGGGAACACCCCAACATGACGACGATCCCGCCTGCCGATGTCCCGGGCCAGCTGTCGAAGGCCAACGACGCGATCCGCGCGGCCACCGGCGTGACGCCGACGCTGTGGCGGCCCCCCGGCGGGCTGACCAACGCGGCGGTGAACCAGGACGCCGCCAAACTCGGTCAGGCCGCCATTCTCTGGGATGTCATCCCGTATGACTGGATCAACGACTCCGACACTGCGGCCACTCGCGCGGTGTTGATGACGCAGATCAAGCCGGGCTCGGTGGTGTTGTTCCACGACACCTACTCATCCACTGTCGACCTGGTCTACCAGTTCATTCCGGTGCTCAAGGCCAACGGCTACCACCTGGTGACGGTCAGTCAGCTGCTGGGACCGCGCGCGCCGGGCAGTGTCTACGGCAGCCGGGAGAACGGCCCGCCCGCCAACGATCTGCACGACATCCCGGCCGCCGAGATTCCGTCGCTGCCCAATACGCCGTCGCCGGCGCCGATGCCCAACTTCCCGATCACCGACCTCCCCGGCGCCAATTCGGGCGGGCCGAACAACGGCAGCTGAGGACTATCTGCCCGGGACCGGCAACTCGCCGCCAGCAGCGAGCGTCAGCAGTTCACTGCGTCCGATTTGGCTGAGCAGACTGGCCGAGTCGAAGTAGATGCGCTCGTTGGTGATTCGATCGCCGTCAAAGAAGAACACCGCGATAATCGGAACCCGAAACGCCTTGCCGGTCGGCGGCAGGCCGTAAAACTCGCCGAGATTGGTGCCCAGCAGGTCGAATTCGGTGATGACCGCGTCGTCGGCGACGTGGTATCGGACGTTGTCGTGGCGTTGGTCGGGGAACGCGGTCCGTGTGGTCCGGTAGTACCCCATCACTTCGTCGTCACCGTCGAAAACCTGGCCGGTGGCCATGATCTCGTAGCGCGGGTGCCCGTTGAACGTTGCCAGGGTGCGGTCGAACTCCTTGGTCACCTCGGTGTCCATGTGCTCTTCGATGGTCGCCAGCCGGCGCCGCCGAAGCTCGTCGTTGATCATCGCGACTCGTCGGCCACCCTGGACATCGCCAGCACGTCGAGCCGGCGGTCGAGCTCTTCTTCGGAAAGCTTGTCGCCGATCAGCCCGCGGTCGATGACGGCCTGGCGGATCGTCTTGCGCTCCTTGAGCGCTTCTTTGGCCACCGCGGCGGCCTCCTCGTAGCCGATCGCCGAGTTCAGCGGCGTCACGATCGACGGCGACGACTCGGCCAACTCGCGCAGCCGCTCGACATTGGCCGCCAGCCCGGTGATGCACCGCTCGGCGAACAGCCGCGACACATTGGTCAGCAGCTTGAACGACTCCAGCATGTTGCGCGCCATCATCGGGATGTAGACGTTGAGCTCGAACGCGCCGTTGGCCCCGCCCCAGGCGATCGCCGCGTCGTTGCCGATCACCTGGGCGGCAACCTGCGTAACAGCTTCCGGCAGAACCGGATTCACTTTACCGGGCATGATCGAGCTGCCCGGCTGCAAATCGGGCAGCTGAATTTCCCCCAACCCGGTCAGCGGCCCCGACCCCATCCAGCGAATGTCGTTGGCAATCTTGGTCAGCGACACGGCGATGGTGCGCAGCGCACCGGACGCTTCGACCAGCCCGTCACGGGCCGCTTGGGCTTCGAAAGAGTTGGACGCCGAACGCAATTCAGCCAGTCCGGTGCGGTCGACCAGCACCTCGACCACCTTGACGCCGAAGCCGTCGGGCGCGTTGAGGCCGGTGCCCACCGCGGTGCCCCCGATCGCCAGCTCACCCAGCCTCGGCAGGCACCCCTGCACGCGTTCGATACCGGCCTCGATCTGGCGGGCATATCCGGAGAACTCCTGGCCCAGGGTCACCGGCACCGCATCCATCAAATGGGTGCGACCCGACTTCACCACCGTGCGCCATTCGCGGGCCTTGGCGGACAGCGCGTCATGCAGCACCTGCAGCGCCGGAATCAGGTGGCGCACCGCGGCTTCGGTGGCCGCGATGTGGGTGGCGGTCGGGAAGGTGTCATTGGACGACTGGGACATGTTGACGTCGTCGTTGGGGTGCACCGTGACACCATTGGCCGCCGCGATCGATGCGATCACCTCGTTGGTGTTCATGTTGGAACTGGTGCCCGACCCGGTCTGGAACACGTCGATGGGGAATTGGTCGTCGTGCTGGCCGTCGGCGATCTCGTTGGCGGCGGCGATGATCGCGTCGGCCTTCTCCGGCGCCAGCAACCCGAGGTCCTTGTTGACTTGCGCGCACGCGCCCTTGAGTAGACCCAACGCCCGGATCTGGGTGCGCTCCAGGCCGCGTCCGGAGATCGGGAAATTCTCTACCGCGCGCTGAGTCTGGGCACGCCACAACGCTTTTGCCGGCACCCGGACCTCGCCCATGGTGTCGTGTTCAATGCGGTATTCGGCGCTATCGGCCATAGGGGGTGATCCTCGCTAAGGTTGTCGGTTACGGCAGGGGATATTGAGCGGTGGAGTCGCCGGTGAAGTCGATCGCGGAGTATTCGTTGAGTTTCGAGAGCCGGTGGTAGGCCTCGATCAGCCGCACCGTGCCCGACTTGGAGCGCATCACGATCGACTGGGTGGTGCAGCCGCCGGGGTAGTAGCGCACCCCCTTGAGTAGATCGCCGTCGGTGACGCCGGTGGCGCAGAAGAACACGTTGTCGCCCGACACCAGGTCCTCGGTGGTCAGCACTCGGTCGAGGTCGTAGCCGGCGTCGATCGCCTTCTGCCGTTCGGCGTCGTCGGTCGGTGCGAGCTGGGCCTGGATCTCGCCGCCCATGCACCGGAGCGCCGCGGCGGTGATGATGCCCTCCGGGGTCCCGCCGATCCCGGCCAGCATGTCGGTGCCGGATTCGGGTCGGCATGCCGAGATCGCGCCGGCGACGTCGCCGTCGGTGATCAGCCGGATCCGCGCCCCAGTGGCGCGCACGTCGTCGATCAACTGCGCGTGCCGGGGCCGATCCAGGATGCACACCGTCATATCCCGCACCGACAGGCCCTTGACCTTGGCGACCGCACGGATGTTGTCGGCGATCGGCGCGGTGATGTCCAACACGTGGGCGGCGTCGGGACCCGTGGCGATCTTGTTCATGTAGTACACCGCCGACGGGTCGAACATCGCGCCGCGTTCGGCCACCGCCAGCACCGAGATGGCGTTGGTCATGCCTTTGCTCATCAAGGTGGTGCCGTCAATGGGGTCGACGGCGAAGTCGCAGTCCGGGCCGTCGCCGTTGCCGACTTCCTCGCCGTTGTAGAGCATCGGCGCGTGGTCCTTCTCGCCCTCGCCGATGACGACCACACCGCGCATCGACACCGAGTTGACCAGCTCGCGCATGGCGTCGACGGCCGCGCCGTCGCCACCCTCCTTGTCGCCGCGGCCCACCCAGCGGCCGGCGGCCATCGCGCCGGCCTCGGTGACCCGGACCAACTCCATGGCCAGGTTGCGATCGGGAGCTTCGCGGCGTGAAGGCTGGCCTGGGGCGCCGGGGTCAGTCATGGCGCCGATTGTCCCAGAAGCAGGTCGGCGGTCTGGAGCTGGGATACTTGTGTTGTGACGACTCAGCCGCAGCCGACGGCCAAACCGGCCAAGCCACGGTTGCTGCAGGACGGCCGGGACATCTTCTGGTCGCTGGTCCCGCTGGTGGTCGCGTGCATCGTGCTGGCCGGCCTGGTCGGAATGTGCACCTTCGCGCCCGGCACGAACAACCGGGGACAGGTGCCGTCCTACGACGCGGCGGCCGCGCTGCACGCAGATGCCCAGATGCTGGGATTCCCGGTCCGGCTGCCCCGGCTGCCGCAAGGCTGGCAACCCAACTCCGGAAGTCGCGGCGACATCCCGGACGGCCGGATCGACCCGGCGACCGGTCAGACGATGCGGGCGGTGACGTCCACGGTGGGATACATCAGCCCGACCGGCATGTACTTGAGGCTGACGCAGAGCAACGCCGACGAGGACAAGCTGGTCGGTTCGATCCACCCGTCCATGTACCCCACCGGCATCGTCGACGTCGGCGGCACCGGCTGGATCGTCTACCAGGGTGACGGGACAACCGAGGACGTGTGGACCACCCGGCTGGACAGTTCGGTCGGTGCCGCACAGATTGCGGTCACGGGTGCGGGAAACGTCGACCAATTCCGTACGCTGGCGGCGGCCACCCAGTCACAACCACCGCTGCCGCGCTAGAAGGGACCGTCTATGAGCGCACCCGAAGCCGATCTGACCGGCTGGTCGGTGTCACCGTTCACCGGTGGCGGCTACACCCACGACGTCTACCGCAAGGGCGAGGGGCCCGGCGTGGTGCTGATCCCCGAGATACCCGGCATCCATCCCGGCGTGCTGGCCTTGGGGAATCACCTGGTGGACAACGGGTTCACGGTTGCGATGCCGTCACTGTTCGGCACGCCCGGAGCCCCCCGCGACGATGTCCTGGGCATGGTGTCGACGCTGGCGCGTGCCTGTGTGGCAAGGGAATTCGCGGCATTCGCGACCGATAAGCAGCGGCCGGTGGCCTCGTTTTTGCGTGCGCTGGCCCGCGACCTCAACGCGTCGACACCCGGCAAGGGCGTCGGGGTGATCGGCCAGTGCTTCACCGGCGGTTTCGCTCTGGCCGCCGCCGTCGACGACAGTGTGCTGGCACCGGTGCTCAGCCAGCCGTCGTTGCCGTTGCCGTTGACGCCGGCGCAGCGCCGCGACCCGGGTGTTTCCCGCATCGAGCTGGACGTGGTCGCCGACCGCGCCGCCAATGAGGGGCTGTGCGCGATGGGGCTGCGCTTCAGCGAGGACAAGATGTCACCCGGCGACCGCTTCGCGACGCTCAAGAAGCGGCTCGGCGACGCGTTCGAGGTGATCGAAATCCCTTCCGGTGCAGGCAACGAGCACGGCTTCACCAAGATGGCGCACTCGGTGCTGACCGACGAGGTGCGTGAGGTCGACGGCCACCCGGCCTACGAGGCCCGCAAGCGAGTGGTCGAGTTTCTCACTGCTCGGCTGGCTTAGCCGATTCCTCGGCGTCCTCGCCATTTTCGAGCTCGACGCCCTTGTACACCGCGAGATAGACCTCGATCGTGGTGACGACCACGATCATCAGCACCGGTCCGATGACAATGCCCCACGGCCCGAACATCGCGATACCCGCGAACACCGACAGCAGCATCAGCGCGGAATTGAGCCGAGCATCCCGCGGCACCAGAACCGGACGCAAAAAGTTGTCCAGGTTGGTGACCACGATCAGATGCCAGAGCACCACGAACACGCCGCCAAAGATGTTGCCGAAGAAGATCATCCCGATCCCGAACGGGATTGTGACAATTCCACCGCCCAACGGGATGATGGACAACGCGGTGAGCAGAATCGCAAAGATGAAGAAGCCATGGTGAAATCCGGCGATGTAGATCGACGCAGCTCCGGCTACACCCTGGCACAGCGCGATGACGAACTGGCCGCTGACCGTACCGCGCACCATCGAGCCCATCTTGCGCAGGTACAGGTCGGTGACCTCTTCCCCCAGCGGATTGAGCTGGCGGATCAGCGTCAACAGTTTCTCGCGGTGCGTCAGCATCGCGACGAACACATACAGAAAGATGATGGCCGACGTGACGGCGCCGAAGACGCTTCCGGCGGTGTCCTGCAATACGTGCAGAAACCATTCGCCGGCCTTCTGCGCAACCGTCACCATCGTCTTCCGCAGCGACTCGCCGGTAATCGTGGTGTGCACGAACGGCACCCGCGCGAGCAGGTCATTCGCCAGACGTAAACCCTTGTCGCCGAGCTGGCTGAGATCGGTCCGCTCGACCCATTCGGCGACGTGGGTGACCATCCGAGAGATCTGCACGATCGCCAGCAGCACCAGCAGCCCGATCGGCACGATGACGGCGACCAGCGCCGCCAGCAGCGTGCAGGTCGCCGCCAGTCCGGTCGGCAGCCGCCGGTCGAACCAGGTGAAAAGTGGTGTGAACAAATACGCTCCGACGGCGGCTACCACGATGAGCACGAAGTAGCTGCGCAGGAAGTACGCCGCGAACAGCAGGGCAATGAGCGTGAACACCGCCAGCGCCCGCTTCTGGGTGCGGGTGAATTCGGTGTTCATCGTGCAGCAGTCGATCGAGCGGATTGTCGCGCGCGCTGCTGGCTGATGAATCCGACCGAAAATCGTTGCAGCAGCCCGGGTGCCAGCCGAGCGAACAGCCAGGAGGCGTGTGCGCGTTTGGGCACCACCAATAACGCCTTGTTGCGCTGGATCGCTTTGAGCGTGTCACGGGCGAGCCGGTCGGGGTCGTAGGCGGTCTTCATGCCCTGGCCGCGAAGGTAGTAGTCGCGGCCGACAAAGCCACCGACCGCACCCTTGTCCAGAATCGGCGTCTCGACGGCGGCCGGGCAGATCGCGAGTACGCCCACCCCGCGCGAAACCGCCTCGGACCGCAGCGCCAGCGACAGCCCGACCACCGCGTGCTTGGTCATCACGTAGCTGGTGATCTGCCCGGCCGCGGCGAGTCCGGCCATCGACGCGGTGTTGACGATGTGGCCATGCCCCTGCCGCAGCATCACCGGATAAGCGGCGGCCACGCCGTGCACGACGCCGCGGATGTTGACGTCGATGATCGCGTTCCACTGGTCCAACGTCAGCAGTTCGGTGTCGCCGCCCCAGGCGATCCCGGCGTTGTTGAACATCAAATCCAGCCGGCCAGTCCGGTCCACGACCTGGTCGACTAAGGCTTGCACTGCGCCAGCGTCGGTGACGTCGAGGACGGCCGAGCGCGCGGTGCCGGGACCGGTGATGGCATCGGCCGTCCGCGCCGCGGCGGCGCCGTCGACGTCGGTGCACACGACGTCGGCGCCGGCAGTTACCAGCGCCCGGCACAGCGCGGCGCCGATTCCCGAGCCGCCGCCGGTGACAATCGCCTGCTTTCCGGTGAAAATCATTGCCCACCCGCCAGTCTCATCACATGCCCGTATACGTCGGGGTATCGCTTCAGGTGCGCGCCGCCGTTGAGGTCGAGCACTTCGCCGGTCAACCACGAGGCCTTGGTCGCAAACACCACTGCGTCGGCGACGTCCTCGGGCGTGCCGGCCCGGCCGAGCGGGGTGTTTTCCAGATAGTCGTCGAGCACCCCGGGAATGAGCGTGGCCGGCTCGGTCAGCGGTGTGTGCACGAAACCGGGTGCGACGGCGTTGACCCGGATCCGGCGCGGCGCCAATTCCAGTGCGGCGACCTGGGTCAGCATCGACAGCCCGGCTTTGGCCGCGCAGTAGGCGCTCATCGCCGCCGCCGGCTGGCGGGCATTGAGCGAACTCAACGACACCAGTGCGCCACCGTCGCGTAGCTGCGGCGCGGCATGCTTGATCACCAGGAAGGCGCCCGTGAGGCAGACGTCGACAACCGATCGGAATTCCTCGACCGCCAGATCGGTGATCAGCCCGACGCCGCTGAATCCCGCGGTGTTGACGACGACGTCGAGCGGACCCGACTCTGCGAATAACTCTTGGACTGACTCTTCGTCGGTGACTTCGACGGTCGCGGCGTCATGCGAACCGCGGAGTTCGGCGGCCACTGCCTGGGCGCCGTCGGTGTTGCGGTCGGCGACCGTAACGTGGCAGTCATCAGCGGCCAGCGCATGGGCGACAGCTCGTCCGATGCCGGAGGCTCCGCCGACGACGACCGCGGTGCGCGTGCTCATGCGGTGCTCCTGTCGGGTCGGGAATTACCCCACTTGGCGTCGATCACGGCCCACGGGTCGGCGTAGCGACCCGGATAGCGAAAGTAAGGCGAACGACGGTTGAGGAACCAATGCGCCAGCGGGGCGACCAGCCGGGCCGGGTAGCGCCGCCAACCCACCCGATCGGCAGTCTCGGCCAGCAGCTGTGGCCACGAAACCCGTTGGAAATCAAGCAGTTCCTGCGCTTCGGTGGTGTCCATCCAGTCGGTGTGGTACCAGCCGTCGTCGATGTCGGGGTCGCCCACCCGACCCGCAGGTATCCCACCGACCAATCCCATCGCGGCTGCCGTGGCCGCGGCGATATCACCCTGCAGCTGCCGGTGTGAACTGTCGCCGCCGATCAGCAGCGTTTTACCGGCAACGGGGGCCGTGGTGGCCGCGGCGAATGCGCGGGCGACGTCGCGCACGTCGACGGTCTGGACTCGCCCGTCAACGGGCAGCGATGCCGCGAAATACAACGTGTCGAGGTCCACATCGAGTTGCGGCTCTGCGGTCAGCACGC
Organism: Mycobacterium sp. NGS51; assembly: GCF_059812525.1. Taxonomy (NCBI): domain Bacteria; kingdom Bacillati; phylum Actinomycetota; class Actinomycetes; order Mycobacteriales; family Mycobacteriaceae; genus Mycobacterium; species Mycobacterium sp. NGS51. Next base: position 85,461 of record NZ_JCALCV010000002.1, on the reverse strand, counting down.
CGCCGAGTCGGAGGACAACTGCCTCCAGCCCGGAGTCGCGCACCAGGTGCTCCGATTCCACCTTGTGTGCGCCGTAATTGTCGGACGGGCGCAGCGGGGTCTCCGCGGTGAGCAAGTCGGTACTGCGATGCGGGTTGCGGGACCCGTAGGCGCCGATACTCGACGCCAGGATGAATCGCGGCGGCTCCGGTAATGCCTTGGCGGAGTTGAGGACTAGGCCGGTGGCGTCGACATTGACCTTGTGCGCCAGCGCCGGGCGGGCGTAGCACAGCGGCGGAATGACCGCCGCCAGATGGATGATGGCCGTTGGACGTACCGCCCGCAGCAACGTGTCGACCGTGTCGGCATCGGTCAGATCGGCCCAGCGCACCTCGACGGCGCCCGGCAGCTTGGCCGCTGCCTTGCGGTTGGCCGGCACGTCGAGGTCGGTGGCAACCACCCGGTGGCCGTCGGCACGCAACCGTCGTACCGTCGCCGAGCCGACCAGTCCGAACGCTCCGGTGACCAGCACAGTCTCCGCCATGGCGCATTACGCTACACGCCGACGCGAAATGTGATCGCAGTTGCAGCTGCTATTCGGGTGGCGCCGCCGCGACGACCGCCGCCGGACGCGGCGTAGTGGTGGCCTTGATCTGCTCGAACAATTCACAGTAATAGGACTGACAGTCGGCCATGGCCTGCTCGGTGGTGAACAGTGGCCGGTAGCCCAAGTCGCGCTCTGCCTTGGCGATGGAGAAGTAGTTGTCGAGGTAAAGTCGTTCCACCGCAAGGGGTTCCAGCAGTGGCTTGGGAAGCCCAAACCGGAAGTGTAGCGGCTGCCAGATCGTCATCACCCAGCGGACCAGCGGACCGTTCACCCGCAGCCGGGGCCAGCGCTGCCCGCAGGCTTCAATCACCGGCCGGGCGAATTCGAACATATTGATCGGCTCGGCGTCGTTGACGAAGTATGCCTGGCCCGGTGCGGTGCCGCCGGGCACCAAGTGCTCTGCGGCCAGGATGAAGCCGTGAATCAGGTTGTGTACGTACGAGTTGTCCAGTTTGGCGTTCTTGCTGCCGATGAGTACCTTGACGTGGCCGGCGACAACACTCTCGAACATCTTGCGGAACATAGTCTGGTCCCCGCGGCCCCAGATGCCGCTGGGACGGATCGAACAGGTGAGCATGTCGCCGACACCGTTCTGGGACAAGACGTATTTCTCGGCGGCGACTTTGGTTTCGGTGTAGAGGTCGTTGAACCGGTCGGTGTAGGGAAGTGTTTCGTCGCCGTTGGCGATGCGCTGGCCGCCCATCACCACACTGTTGGAGGCGGTGTAGACAAAGCGTTTCACGCCGGCGGCCTGCCCGGCACGCACGAGGTTCTCGGTGCCGCCGACATTGACCGCGAAGCTGCGCTTGCGGTACTCATCGGTCACCGATGCGCCGCCCATCAGATCGATGATGGCCGCGGTGTGGATGATCGTGTCGATTCCGGCCACCGCCATGGCGACAGTGTCGGGATCGCAGATATCGCCCTCGACGACTTCCAGCTTGGGGTGTTCCGGCAGCGGCGACGGTGCCCGGTCGAAGGAGCGCACCTCGTGTCCGCGCTCTAGCAGTGTGGTCACCAGGTTGGCGCCCACGAAGCCGGAGCCGCCGGTGACCAGGACGCGGCCGAGTTCAGTCGTCAACGATGCATCACCCATCCGACGAGGATAACTGAAACGTGTTCCAATTCCGAGCGGAACGTGTGAAACTGGTTTTGGTTTCAACTACTCGTCGGCGGCTTCGGAATTGTCGGCAGCCAGTGCATCCTCGATGCGTTTGCGAGCTCCAGCTAAGTGTTCTTCGCATCGTTTAGCGAGCTGTTCGCCTCTTTCCCATAGCCTCAGCGACGCATCGAGGTCCAAGCCGCCCTGCTCCAAAGTTCGCACGACTTCGACCAGTTCGTCGCGGCATTCTTCATAGCCGAGGTGACTAATGGGCTTAGCTTCGTCACTCGCCATCCGTAGATCCTTCGCTGACTGCCCCCACTGCGCCATCGCCGACTCGTACCCGCAGCTTGGTGCCGGGAGGGGCATCGTCGACCGAGCGCAACACCGCCGCCGGTCCCGAGGCCGGAACCGTCTGCACCACCGCATAGCCGCGGGCCAGCGTCGCCGCCGGTCCCAGGGTGGCCAGCCGGGCGGACAGATGGCCGACCCGATCGGTCTCGGCGGCGACCAGCCGGGTGATGTCCCGGCGACCCGCGGACCGCGCACGATGGATTTCGTCGGCACGCACCCGCAGCGCGGCCAGCGGCTCGGCCAGCACCGGACGACTACGCAACTGGGCCAGCGCCCGTTCCTCCCGGGATACCCAATTGCGCAGCGCCTGCGCACTGCGCCGGCGCAAATCGTCGACCAGACGCTGCTCGGCGGCGGTGTCCGGCACGATTTTCTTCGCCGCGTCGGTGGGTGTGGCCGCGCGCAGGTCGGCGACCAGATCGCACAGCGGGTTGTCCGGCTCGTGGCCGACCGCGCTGACCACCGGTGTGCGGCATGCTGCAATCGCGCGGCACAACGTCTCGTCGGAAAACGGCAGCAGATCCTCGACACTGCCGCCGCCGCGGGCCAACACGATCACGTCGACGTCTGGGTCGGCGTCCAGCCCAGACAACGCCTCGACGATCTGCGAGACGGCATTCGGCCCCTGCACGGCGGTATTTCGGACCGCGAAGCGCACCGCGGGCCAGCGCGCAGCGGCCACCGACGTCACATCATGCTCCGCGGCGCTGGCCCGGCCGGTGATTAGCCCAATTGTGCACGGCAGGAACGGGATCGGCCGTTTGAGCCGCGGGTCGAACAACCCCTCGGCGTCCAGCAGCCGGCGCAGCCGCTCGATGCGGGCCAGCAACTCGCCGATGCCCACGGCGCGAATTTCGCTGAGCCGCAACGAGAACGTGCCACGCCCGGTATAGAAGTTGGGCTTGCCGCACACCACCACCTGGGTGCCTTCGGCCAATTTGACCGGTGCGCTCAGCACCAAATCGCGCGGAGCGGTCACGGTCAGCGACATGTCGGCGGCGGGATCGCGCAACACCATGAACACCGTCTTGGCGTCTGGGCGCACCTTGATCTGGGTCAGTTGGCCCTCCACCCACACGGTGCCCAGCTTGTCGATCCAGCTCGCCACCCGGATGGCCACCGCGCGAACCGGGAACGGGTTCTCGGCCGAGTTCGGCTGCGCGGCTTCGGTCACTTGGCGGTCGCGCGGGTGATCCTGTTAGCCAGCAGCGTCTGGAACGGCGCCCGCGCCCTGGTGGCCTCTTCGTAGGCCAGCAACGCCTCGAGCTCGTCGACGTCCAGCGTGTTCAGCCGGGCACGCAGCTGAGCCAGAGTCAGCGTTTCGTAATCGAGCTCGTCGGCCACGGCCGGTGCCGACACCGTAGACGTGGCCGGCTTCTTGGCACGTTTGGTGGGCATGGGCGTGGTCGGGGGATCGGTCGGTGCACCGCCATCCGACGCCGAGTACAGGGCGAACCGTCCTTCGGCGCGGCGTTCGGCGTCGACCGGCTCGGGCCCGGCATCCAGCTCGCCGTCGTCCACGTCCTCGTCGAAGGTTGCCCATTCAGGCTGTTCGTCCTTCGGCGGGAAGAAACTATCGAGCGTGGCGTCGCCCTTGATCACCAGTTCGGCCATGTTCTGCTGGAATCGCATCACGACGTGCGCAGCCTGGCTGGCCAGGGTCATCGGGTACATCAGGATGGTTTTCGGCAGCTTCATCGTCTCCTCGACGGCGAGGGTCGCCGCACCGACCAGCAGCCGAACCCCATACGGTGCAGTAGCCATGGGTCCAAGACTGCCTTACCCGGCCGGTCAACTCCAAGCTGGCCGGGAAATGGCGTAGCCGGGTCGCCGGACCGTACCCTGGTTGTCATGTCTCCTACCGTCAACATGGGGATTCCCGGTGCGTCCAGCACGGTGGTCGACCCCGCGGCCGGTAAGCGGGTGTTGCTGGCCGAGCCTCGCGGATACTGCGCCGGCGTGGACCGCGCCGTTGAGACGGTCGAACGCGCGTTGGAGAAGCACGGTCCGCCGGTCTATGTCCGCCACGAGATCGTGCACAACCGGCATGTGGTGGACACGCTGGCCAAAGCCGGGGCGATCTTCGTCGACGAAACCGACGAGGTGCCCGAAGGCGCGATCGTGGTGTTCTCCGCGCACGGCGTCGCGCCGAGTGTCCACACCTCGGCCGCCGAGCGGGATCTGCAGGTCATCGACGCCACCTGCCCGCTGGTCGCCAAGGTGCACAACGAAGCCAAGCGTTTCGCCCGCGACGACTACGACATCCTGCTGATTGGTCATCAGGGCCATGAGGAAGTCATCGGCACCGCCGGTGAAGCCCCCGACCACGTGCAGCTGGTCGACGGGCCCGACGCCGTCGAGCAGGTCACGGTCCGTGATGAGAACAAAGTCATCTGGCTGTCCCAAACCACGTTGAGCGTCGACGAGACCATGCAGACCGTGCAGCGGCTGCGCGAGCGCTTCCCGAAGTTGGCCGATCCGCCCAGCGACGACATCTGCTACGCCACCCAGAACCGGCAGGTCGCGGTCAAGGCAATGGCGCCCGAGTGTGAGCTGGTCATCGTGGTCGGGTCGGCCAATTCGTCGAACTCGGTGCGACTGGTCGAGGTGGCCCTGGGTGCCGGGTCGCGGGCCGCGCACCTGGTGGACTGCGCCGACGACATCGACCCAGGCTGGCTGGACGACGTCACCACGGTTGGTGTGACCTCCGGAGCGTCGGTGCCGGAGGTGCTGGTGCGCGGCGTGCTGGAGCGACTGGCCGAGTCCGGCTACGACGTGGTGCAGCCGGTGACGACTGCCAATGAGACGCTGGTGTTCGCGCTACCGCGAGAGATCCGCCCCAGCCGTTCCTGATCCTGCTCGTGGGGGTCAGTCAGACGTCGTATTCCCAGGAGTCCGCCTTGGACTTGCGCGGTTTGCGTGAGTCGTCGGTCCCGGCTGAGCGCCGGTAGCGCACCTGTGAAATGGGGTGATGCGTCGCGGTCGCGCCGCTGGGTGCGGAGCGGCGACGCGGTTCAACAGGATTGACGGGTTCGTAACCCTCAGTGGACTCGTAGGGGTCGAAGCGGCTGCTGCGGGCCGCCGGCCTGCCGCGACGCAGATGCGGGTCGCGCCGGATCTCCCGCGGCGGTCGGCCGCGCAAGTCGGGATCGCGCGGCACTCGGCCGCGGCGGGGCGGTTCTGGTGCGTCGACGTCGCGGCTACGGGCCGGGCGTCGGCGCCGGGTGCGTTCGATCGCGGGGTCGAGCGGCTCCTCCAGCGGCGGCCGAATATGCCGCGACCGGGTCGGGGCGGGACGCTTGGCGGTCCGGGCTCCGGTGGCTTGGGCTGATTTGGTGCGGCGGGCCGCCGTGTCGGTGCGCCGCGCGCGGGCTGGCGCTTTGGCGGGTTTCCTGCTGTGTTCAGGTGCGGCTGCGTCGCCACCGATCATCGCGGCGAGCTTCGCGATGAGGGCGCTGAGACCCCCGCCGGTGTCCTCGGTTTCCGGTTCGGTGTTCGCGGTCGTTCGTACCGCCATTCCCAGATACCAGCGGATCATGCCGATCAGTAGCACCCCGGCCGAGGTGAACAGCATCAGCGGGAAGCGCTCGATCAGCGGATAGCCGCAGTTGATCAGCAGGTCCTTCAGCCCGGTGAATCTGGCGCCGTGGAACAGCCAGTAGGCGCCGGGAACCGCGCAGAACAGGATCAGCGGAGGTTGGATGGCTGCGGTGAATACAGCTGACTGCCGCACCGCCAACACCGCAGCCACGCAGCCCAGCACGTAGAGCGCGGAGAAAACGTCGGTCAACTCTTTGTTGCCCGAGCCGGCGTCGAAAGCGAACCCGACGGCGGTCGCGGTCGCTGCGATGACGATCGCTGCCCACCACGGCACACCAGGAAAATTGGGGTGGATCGAGCGATGACCTGCCGTCACTGCCGACCTCGCCCGCTGTGCTGACACATGTCGACCGTACCGGCTCAGCGCAGAAAGGCCCGTAAGGACCTGCCCTGGTTTGTGCGGGGCGACCCGCTGCGCCCGGCTCCGCCGCGGTTGCGATCGCCGGGGTTAACTGGGCCGACCCGCTGCGCCCGGCTCCGCCGCGCTTGCGATCGCCCCTACACTTGGCTCCCTGTGAGCTTGAGCCTGGGAATTGTGGGTTTGCCGAATGTCGGCAAGTCGACGCTGTTCAACGCGTTGACCAAGAACGACGTGGTGGCTGCCAACTACCCGTTCGCGACGATCGAACCCAATGAGGGCGTGGTGCCGCTGCCCGATCCACGGTTGGCCAAGCTGGCCGCGATGTTCGATTCCGAGCGGATCGTGCCGGCGCCGGTGACCTTCGTCGACATCGCCGGCCTAGTCGCCGGCGCGTCGGAAGGGGCCGGGCTTGGCAACAAGTTCCTGGCCAACATTCGCGAGTGCGACGCGATTTGCCAAGTGGTGCGGGTGTTCTCCGATGACGACGTGGCTCACGTTGCCGGACAGGTTGACCCCAAATCCGACATCGAGGTCATCGAGACCGAGTTGATCCTGGCCGACATGCAAACGCTCGAGCGTGCGGTGCCGAGGCTGGAGAAGGAAGCCCGTAACAACAAGGACCGCAAACCCGTTCACGAGGCTGCCGTAGCTGCCCAACAGGTGCTCGACAGCGGAACGACCCTGTTCGCCGCCGGGCTGGACACTGTGGTGCTGCGAGAGCTGAACCTGTTGACCACTAAACCGTTCCTGTATGTCTTCAACGCCGACGAGGCGGTGTTGACCGACGCCGCCCGCGTCGCCGCGCTGCGCGAGCTCGTCGCGCCCGCCGACGCGGTTTTCCTGGACGCCAAGATCGAAGCGGAATTGGCCGAGCTCGATGACGAGTCGGCCACCGAGCTGTTGGAGTCCATCGGGCAGCACGAGCGGGGCTTGGATGCGTTGGCCCGCGCCGGCTTTCACACGCTGAAGCTGCAGACCTTCCTGACGGCCGGGCCAAAGGAAGCCCGGGCCTGGGTCATTCACCAGGGCGACACCGCGCCGAAGGCCGCCGGGGTGATCCACACCGACTTTGAAAAAGGTTTCATCAAGGCCGAAATCGTGTCCTACGACGACTTGACCGGCGCCGGGTCGATGGCCGCGGCCAAGGCCGCCGGCAAGGTCCGCATGGAGGGCAAGGACTACGTGATGGCCGACGGCGATGTCGTGGAGTTCCGGTTCAACGTGTAGGAGTAAGCAGTAACGCGTAGTAGGCAGGTGAGAAATGGCCAGACTCTCGAAGTTCCGTTCTGAGGACGCGCGTGCCGGGTATCTCCGGCTGTACGACGCTGCGCTTTCGGCCAGCTCTGTCCAAGTCACGGAATCGGACGTCGAGACATCTTTTGGCAGCACCCATGTGCTTCACGCGGGCGATCGGTCGAAGTCGTCGCTTGTGGCCCTCCACGGGTCGTCGATCAGCTCGACGTCTTGGGTGCCGCTCCTTGGCACTCTTACTGCTAGCCATAGCGTCACCATGATCGATGCTATCGACGAAGCCGGCAAGAGCATCGCTGCGAAGCCGACCAAGACCATCGCTGACATCGTGACTTGGCTTGATGAAACGCTGCGCGCTCTAGATATTCAGCGGTCGGCGTTTGTGGCCGCTTCGCGTGGCACGTGGATATCCGCTCACTACGCGACTGTCTTCCCCGAAAAGGTGGAGCGCTTGGCGCTGTTGTGTCCAGTTGGCATCGCGGGCGGAATGAGCCCGAGCTTCATGGTCCGGGGCCTCGCGTCGCTGGTTTTGCCGCTCAAGGAGGGGCACGTCTGGCGAGTGCTCGACACAATGGTGGTGCCTCACAACCGCAAACTGCTGCGCCAACAGCCCTGGATGCCGTCTATGCGTCAATTCGTCTGTGGAACAATGAATTTCAAGATGTCTTTCAGGAACCCTCAGCCTCGGCCTTGGCCACTTCGAAGCGATTTCGATCTAGATCGACTCATGGCGATTCCTGTACTGGCTGTCATCGGCAGAGACGAGTCGGCGCTCAACGGCCCGCAGGCCACAGGCATGTTGCGCGAGTCGCTACCGAATGCACGGATCGAGGTTGTCGACGATGCGAACCACATGGTGATGGTGGACCAAGCCGCGACCGTAGAAACACTGCTCGTCGAGTTCCTCGGTGACGTGTGCCGAACCTCCGCTTCATCGTTGAGGAAACGCTCGTCGAGGGCGGGCCGTGGTCGACCCGCATCGCGACCCGCTACCACACCGAGCGTGACGGTCGGCTCGTCTACCGCGGCGCCTACTTTGGGCGGGTCGCGTGGGGAAAGGTGGTCGAAGAGATCATTCTGCCGGACACGAAGGCGCTATCGGCCGCGCTCGAACAGCCTGGGAGATTCCGGGAACACTGAATGAAGTGCAACCTGGTGGAGTTTCGTTTCGTTGGCAAACAACCTCCAGAGGCGGGGCCGCTGCCCGCTAGTGCGACGACGATCGCTGCGGCGTTAAAGTAAGTCGTGGTCGCTGAGGACCGTGTCGATACTCAGGGTGAACTCGATCGGCGCACCGCTGAGTTGGATAACCGCGAGGAGGCCCTTGCGCGGCGTGAGCGTGAGCTCATGCGGCGCGAGCGCGTCGCTGACGAACGAGATCGCATCGCCGATGAGCGGGACCGAATCGCAAGTGATCGCGAGCAGACAGCGGACGACCGAGAACTGCGTGCGGACGAACGTGAGGGCGCGACCGCGCAGCGTGAGAGCGAGCGACTACAACGGATCGACGAACGGGCGGAGCGAAAGCAAGCCGCTGCCAGTCGGGAGAATGCAGAAGTTCGGCGCGCGGTGGCTGAAACCCGGCGGCTTGAAAGCTTCCCGTCTTCGCCCGACGAACGGACCGCCACGTAGTCGTTGATCCGGTTCAACGCGTAAGCCGGACGCTGACCGTCGTCGGTGATCCTGACCATCGCTGCCGCTTGGTTGTCGGAGGCGATGCTTAACATGCCGTCCGTCAGGCACTGCACGCCGCCGGCGCGCAACGACTCACAGGGAGGGCTGCATGAAGTTCATTTCGACCCGGATCATCACCGCCGACGTCACTCGTCTGGTCGATTTCTATGAGATGGTCACTGGCGTCTCGGCGGTATGGGGAAACGAGTTGTTCGCCGAGATTTCGACGCCGATCGGCACGCTGGCCATCGGCAGTGACAAGACGGTCCCACTGTTTGGCGAAGGATCCGCCGAGCCGGCGGCCAACCGCAGCGCGATCCTGGAGTTCATTGTCGAGGACGTGGACGCCGAGTACGAGCGGTTGCGCGGGCGCGTCGACGAGGTCGTGACAGCACCGACAACCATGCCCTGGGGCAATCGTGCGCTGTTGTTTCGGGATCCAGATGGAAACCTCGTCAACCTGTTTACCCCGGTCACCGAAGAGGCACGCGCCAAGTTCGGAGTTTGACTGCCGGCGAGATCGGTCTGCGTCCTCCCCTTCTCACCATATGACAGGGAGGGGGGCTTGCGGCAAGGCCCCTGACGTGCTGCAGAATCTTCGGACCATGAAGCGCACGGACGGAGGATTGCGGTGCCGAGCACGCCGAAACCCTTTGAAATGCACGAGTCGGGTGCACTGCTGCACGGGACCAAAGCCGACCTCTCGGTGGGTGATCTTCTGGTGCCCCGACGTCAGTCGAACTACGAGACCGGGCGCCTCTCAAACCACGTCTATGTGACCCAAACGCTAGACGCGGCAGTGTGGGGAGCAGAACTGGCTGTCGGCGACGGCCGTTGTCGCATATACGTTGTGGAACCAACCGGGACACTGGAAGACGACCCGAACGTGACGGACAAACGGCATCCTGGAAACCCGACTCGCTCCTTCCGCACCCGCGACCCCGTCCGAATAATTGGTGAGCTCACCGACTGGGTGGGTCATTCACCCGACCAGCTTCAATCCATGTGCGATCTCTTAACCGACCTTCGCCGGCGTGGGCTGGCAATCATCTATGACTAGATCCGGGGTCACCCGGTGCGAAGTACGAGTAACTTCTGAGGAGGGGCAATGCGGTGGCGCGGCGTTAGTCACGTTGAATTCGCGGTGTTGGACTACGACGAGTCCATCGCGTTCTACGACACCATGTTCGGCTGGCTCGGATACAGCAGCTTTTCGTCGCTGAACATGGAGTACCAGTCGACGTATTACATGACGCGATATGTCAACCCGCACAGCTACATTGGTATTCAGCCGGCCCGTACCGGGGAGAAGTTGACGCACAGTGACCAGGCGGTCGGCATCAACCACATCGCCCTGTGGGCTCGCAACCGAAAAGAGGTTGACCGCTTTCATCGCGACTTCTTGGTCAAGCGTCATATTCCCGTCACCGACCAGCCGCAGGAGTACCCGCAGTACTGGCCCGGCTATTACGCGGTGTTCTTCGACGACCCGAGAAACGGCATTCATTGGGAACTGGCGTGGATACCGAAAGTTCCTACTCCCCGCCAAGTTTGGTCGTTTTACCGTACGCTTCGTGGCTTCGTCAAGAGTCGGCCAGATTTGGCACACACGGTGCTCGGTGTCACCTTGCAGGCGAGACGATCACTGCCGTCTCGGGGCGCCAAAGCCGGCTCAGGCTTCGGATGCCAACGTACGTCGTCGACTTCCGATTGAAATGTTTTGAGCCGCTGGCAATGTTTTTAGCGACCTTGGGCGGGGTCCATCCGCAGGTCGAGCGGTCGCGTCGCGCACGTGGAACCCGAAACCGCCTGCTGTGGCTGCGGACGGCGATATCGAGGACGGCCAATCTGACCGCTGACCCTAAATCGTTGTCAAAACATAATCTTGACGGCGAATATGTGGTTATGGTCCGTGGATCCGGGACAACGGGTTCCGGCACCGAAGGGGGGCAGCGATGACCCGGAAAACAATTGCCATAGGTACCAAGATCCCGGCGATCCTCGCCGCGGCGGCAGGCATAGTAGCGGTTGGTCTGCTCACTACCCCGATCGCGAGCGGAGAAGAACCCCAACAATGCCCGCAGGGACAATTCCCAACAACAGACGGAACAGGATGCGCGGGCGTCCCGGACCCTACCCAGTATGGCTGTCCACCAAAGGATTTTAAATGCATGTTCGATTCCTTGCCTCCACGCTGAGGGACGTTCCGCGAAGGACCGATCGAGGTTCGCGGTCCAGCGCCATTGAACAGCCCGCATGTCCCGGCTCTCCGTCGAAATTGCGTACAGGGTCGTGATATTCGCGAACCAACAGCCCTGGACGCAATCTCAACGGCGGTTGCGGGGGAACCATTCAGAAGCGCTGCCGCGGGCTGGTAGTGAAGTTGCCGTTTTGCACCATCGGCAGTTCAGTTCGTCCTAGCTTGAGCGCATGACAACAGCCGAGCAAGCATCATCGGTCCCCACCTCCCGCAAAGTTCTGTGCGTCGTCTACGGCGCTGTTGCAGTCGCCGCGCTCATCGCGACTTGGAGTCAGGCGACCGCGTACGTACACAGCCCGACGGACTTCTTGGTCAATTTCTGGCGCGACACCCAAGTGACTGCGGCCTCGCGAGACATCGCCGCCGACGCTTTGATGTTGGCCTTGAGCGCCGTCATCTTGATGGTGATCGAAGCCAGGAAGCACGGCGTGCGATTCGTCTGGCTTTACGTTGTTGGATCGTTCTTCATTGCCGTAAGTGTGATGTTTCCGCTTTTCCTGATCGCCCGCGAATTACGCATGTGCGCATCCGACGCGCCACGCCTGCGCACGACAGACACGGTTCTGCTCTCGGTTGTCGCCGTGCTGACCGTCGCACTGACTGTTTGGATCGACGTCGGGTGATGCTTAAAGCGTTCTTCATCAATTAGCTCCCGTTGTCCGCCACATGGCTGCCCGATATCAACGAGCCTCAGCGACAATCGATTACGACAGCTGTTCGAGGAAGACACGGGCGGCAGGGTTGGTCGGCACCCGTGTCCGACCGACAAGCGCAAGACTTCGGGCCGGCGGATGGGTGTCGCCGCCGACCCGGTGCAGCCGAACAATGGGCAGTCCGCTGCGGCGCGCGACCGGCTCGGGCACCACTGCAATCCCGAGCTCGTGGCGGACCAAACTCAGCGCCTGCTCCATTTGGCTGGTGCGGAAGGCAATCCGTCGCTCAACACCGGCGGTACGAAAGAGCGCCTCGACGACCGTTTGCAGTCCCAGGCCGGCTTGAAAGTCGACGAACGGCTGCCCGGCCACGTCGACCAGTCGCACCGCGTCGCGCTCCGCCAACCGATGCTCCGGCCCGACCACCAGCACCAGCATCTCGGGGTAATCCCGTAGCGCAACAAGGCGCTCCGGCAGCGGGGTGGCGTCAAGCGCGACAAAAGCCAAGTCCAACTCGCCGTCCTCGACGGCCGCCAGCAAGTCGACCGTCGGCGCCTCACGCAGCACAATTTCCACGCCGGGATGCCGCGCGTGTAGGGCGGCGATGCGCGCGGGCAGGTCGACGGCGGTGAACGTTTGCACCACACCGAGTGCCAACTGCCCGGCCCCGGCGTCGCGGACCGCAGTGATCGCCTGTTCGGCAGCTTGCACCTCACGCAGGATGTGCTGAGCGTGCTCCGACAACGCCCGACCCGCGGTCGTGAGCACCACCGAGCGGGTGCTGCGTTCGAACAACGGCGTATGCAGGACGTTCTCGAGCGCGCGTATCGACGCGCTCAGCCCTGACTGGGAGATGCCCAGCTCGGCCGCCGCCTGGGTGAACTGCCCGGCTTCGGCCACCGCCACAAAGTGGCGCAGCTGCCTGAGCTCCATATATCGATGCTAGTTCTTAATCTGATAAAACCTAGTTGTTTTACATCTGGCAGCCCGGTGGGCACCATGGGGCTATGAGCCACACCGAGTCAGCCCAGCCGCGGATGGACCGTCGGCTGGTGTTCGTCATGGCGCTCACTTCTGGCCTGGTGGTGGCCAACAGCTATTACGCTCAGCCGTTGGTCGGCACCATCGCCGACTACTTTCACGCCTCGACCACCAGCGTCGGCCTTATTGTCACGGCCAGCCAAATCGGCTACGCGATAGGCCTCGCGCTGCTGGTGCCGCTGGGCGATCTGACCGAGCGACGAAAGCTGCTCACCGGCATGCTGATTGCGACCTGTGCGTGTCTGCTGGGCATGGCTGTCTCGCCGAGTTGGCCGGTGCTGGCGGCCGGGGCGATCTTGGTGGGCATCGGCTCGGTGGTCGGGCAGGTGCTGGTGCCGTTCGCCGCATCGCTCGCCTACGAAGAGGAGCGCGGGCGCGTTATCGGCAGCGTGATGACCGGCCTGCTGCTGGGCATCCTGCTTTCCCGCGTCGTGGCCGGCCTGATCGCCGCCATCGCCGGCTGGCGCGCAGTGTTCGTCGTCGCCGCGGCACTGATGCTGGTCAGCTGCGTGTTGGTGCGCTCGTTACCGGTGCGGGCACCCGAGGTCCGGATGAGCTACCGGCGATTGCTGGCCTCGGTCGTGCAGATCGTGCGTGAGGAGCCGGTCCTGCGGCTGCGCATGTGGTACGGCATGTTGACCTACGCCTGCTTCGGCGTGTTCTGGACCAGCGTCGGCTTCCTGCTCGCCGGCGGCATCTATCACTGGTCCGACGGTCAGATCGGGCTGTTCACGCTGTTCGGCGTCGCAGGTGCGCTGGCAGCGAAGTTCGCCGGCGGATTGGCCGACCGCGGTTACGCCCGCGCGCAGACCGGCGCATTCGTCGTGCTGACCGCGCTGAGCTTTGTGCTGCTGTGGATTGGGCAGACCCAGGTGGTGGCGTTGGCGCTTGGAGTGGCACTGCTGGATCTGGGCATCCAGGGCACGCACATCACCAACCAAAGCGTGTTCTATCCGCTGCGCCCGGAGGCCCGCAGTCGGCTCAATACCGCCTACATGACCAGCTACTTCGCCGCCGGCTCGCTGGGCAGCATGCTCTCTGCCATTGTCTACGGCAGCTACGGCTGGGGAGCGGTGTGCATCCTGGGCGCCGTCTTCCCCGCCATCGGCACCATCATCTGGCTGGTGGAGATGGCACGTGAGTCTGCGGGTTCGGCTCATCGTGACCGAACCGGAACGCCCAGTTCAGCGGCACCGCGCCGAGAAACAACCTTGCCGGCAGGCGAACGCTGATTAGTCTCGAGCCGACTGAAGGAGCGTGCGCCGTGACGACCTCAACCAACCATCTCGGTGGCCTGATCGCCGCCACCGGTGACGCGATAGCGGCCGACGAGGCCGCTGCCCACGTGGTGTTCGAGGCCTCGGCGCAGCCCCATGATGCGGTCGCCAGCACCGTCACCTTGGGCAAGTACCGCGTCGAGGTCGACGAACCCCCGGCGCTGGGCGGGGAGGGCGCGGCACCGAATCCCGTCGAGTACTACCTTGCGTCGCTGCTGTCATGCCAGATCGTGACGTGGCGGTTCTGGGCCGAGAAGCTCGGCATTGCGGTCGACGACGTCTCCGTTCGGGCTGAGGGTGACTTGGACGTGCGGGGCTTCTTCGGGTTCGACGACGCCGTGCGGGCGGGCTTCAGCGCCGTGCGAGTGGTCGTGACGGTGACGGGGCCGGAAACCCCGGAGCGCTACCGGCAACTGCAAGACGCCGTCGATGCGCACTGCCCGGTGCTCGACCTGACCCGCAACGCAACTCCGGTGCAGACCAGCTTGGAAATTGCGTAGCCACATCGGTTACCGCGCCCGGATTAGTCGGCCACGACAGCGATTTCGTCGCTCAACCGATATCCCGGTGCCAGCGGCAGCGTGTCACCGCTCCAAAATGAGCCGGGGTCAAACCAGTTGGCATCCTTCTCGGTGTCCAACAACCCCATCTCCTCGTAGGTGATGGCCACCGTCTCCGCGCAGTAGGCGGTCTCCAGGCCGACCTCGCTCCGCTGCGCCTTGCGTCGTCGGGTGGATTCACGAACCTTCTTGTCCACCAAGGGGATTCCACGTACCCAGTCATAAGCAGTCGGGATCCGGCCGCGAAACCAGCGACCGGTCAATCGTGCGACGGTGGGAAACGGGGTACCGTCCAACCGGGCGATGACCCGCAGCATCCGGTCCTCCTGCTCGCGGTTGGCATACGGCGTCAGCTGACGTAGCCAGCAGCGCTGGTGGTAGTGCTGCACCCAGCGCTCGACGGCCTGCCGCGCGTCGTGGAGTTGCACGCCGCGGTGGTTGGCGCCGGCCCAGACGTCGGTCAGCTTGTCGCCGAGTTCGGCGTGCCAGATCAGCGGCGGGAGATCGTCGATCGCCACCGTCATGCCGACGTGGTTCACCGGGCTGTTCGACAACGTTTGGATGGCCCGGTCCGGCCTCGAACTACCGCGAAACAGCCAGATGTCGCCGGTGCGGGTCTCGTTTAGCGCGCGATCTAACGTCACCGGTCCCATTGCGCGGCTCCTCCCCGCTCAAAGCGCCGAGCGCCTCGTCGCCGCGCGGCTCGCATCCACCCCCGCAGCTTATGCAGACTTGTCCCATGCGCAACGTATGGAAGTGGCTTGGGCTGGCCGGTCTCGTCGGCGTCGCGGCCGGGGGAGTGCTGGTCGCCCGCGACCAGCGCCGGCGAAAGGCCTACACACCCGACGAGGTCCGGGCCCGCCTGCATCAACGCCTGGCCGAGTCGGACCAGCGCTAGCGACTGACCGCGTAGAGCCGCTGGGATCCGCTGAAACCCTTCAATTCAACGTCACGGCCGTCGTCGAACGCGATGTCGTCGCACTCGTGCAGGGCGTCGTGTACTGCGTCGCTGACCAGGATTTCACCCCCGGCGGCCTGCCCGGCGACTCGAGCCGCCATCGCGACGTTGCGGCCGAACAGGTCGTCGCCGCGACGCACCGAGCGACCCATGTGGATGCCGATCCGGACTCGAATACCGTTGCGCCGGTTGTGCTTAGCGTCCCTGCGCAATTCGTGTTGGACATCCAGACCGCATCGCACTGCATCTTCGGCACGCGCGAACGCGATCATGAACCCATCGCCCTGACTCTTCACCACGTGTCCTGAGTGGCTCTTGACCAGTCGCCGGACGAGCTTGTCGTGGGCACCGATCAACTTGACCCAGGCGCGGTCGCCGATCCGCTCGTTGAGCGCGGTGGACTCCTCGATATCGGAAAACAAAATGACCACGCGGCCGTCCGGAGTGATCCGGGCCAGGTCGGGGCGCTCCACCTCCGCCCAATCGGCGAGGTCTTCGATCGAGCTGCGTACCGCAGCCCCGAACCCCTCTTTGCGAACGAGGTTCGCCGTTTGCCACACCGTCTTGACCGCCTCACGGCCGCCCGATAGCAGCCAATTACGGCTGTCGAGTCGCTGCTGGAGTTCGTCGACTTCGCGTCGGCTGCGGGTATATAGCACTCCCAAGACGGCCAGCGCCGCGGCTTCCAGCACCGCGACTCCAGCCAGGACGTAGATCGCGATCATGACAGGCATCTTTACCTATCGAGCTTCGCTGTGGACAGGAGGCCACGAAAGTGCAACTGCCGACGTGATTCCCGACTAGGTCCGTGGGTTGTCGGGGCGCATCCGCAATGTCTAGGGTTGAAGTTGGCTGCCGGGGGCAAGACACAAGTATCAAAACGCAGTGCTGACTAATCGATTGTGGGTGGAGGTCCCGGATTGGCCGAATGCGGTGGAAATCCCTCTGATCTGCTGGTGATCTTCGGCATCACCGGCGATCTGGCCCGCAAGATGACCTTCCGAGCCCTGTACCGTCTGGAACGCCGCGAGTTGCTGCAGTGTCCGGTCTTGGGCGTGGCCAGCGACGACATCGCAAAAGACGAGTTGGTCAAGCGGGCCCGCAAGGCCATCGGCGAGACCGGCGAGAAACTGGATGACGCGGTGTTCGACCGGCTGGCCGACCGGTTGTCCTACCTGCACGGCGACGTCACCGACGCGGGGCTGTACAAGGAGCTGGCCGAGCAAATCGGCACTGACCGCACCTGCCTCTACTACCTGGAAATGCCGCCGTCGCTGTTCGCGCCGATCGTCGAAAATCTGGGAAAGGTCGGGCTGCTGGAGCGATCGCGCGTCGCGGTGGAAAAGCCGTTCGGCCACGACTTGAAGTCAGCACAGGAACTCAACGCGCAATTGCGCGCGGTACTCGACGAAGAGCAGATCCTGCGGGTAGACCACTTCTTAGGCAAACAACCGGTCGTCGAGCTGGAATATTTGCGGTTCGCCAACACCACGCTGGCCGAGCTGTGGGACCGTCGCAGTATCTCCGAAATCCACATCACGATGGCCGAGAATTTCGGCGTCGAGGACCGGGGCAAGTTCTACGACGCGGTCGGGACGCTGCGCGACGTCGTGCAAAACCATCTGCTGCAAGTGCTGGCGCTGGTGGCGATGGAGCCGCCGGTCGGCCCGAGCGCCGACGACCTCAACGACAAACGCTACGAGGTTTTCCGCGCGATGCCCGCCCTGGATCCTGCGCATTACGTGCGCGGTCAGTATGCGGGCTACACCGACATCGACGGGGTGGCCGACGGCTCGCAGACCGAGACCTTCGTCGCGCTGCGCACCGAGATCGACAACTGGCGCTGGTCCGGCGTGCCGATTTTCCTGCGAGCAGGTAAGGCGCTGCCGGAGAAGGTGACCGAAGTTCGGTTGTTCACCCGCCGCGTTCCTGCATTGGCGTTTCTGCCCAAACGCGAACGCGCCGAACGCAACCAGATCGTGTTGCGGGTCGACCCCGATCCGGGATTGCGCCTGCAGTTGGTGGCGCTGGACGGCGACTCGTGGCGCGACGTCCACCTGGACTCATCCTTCGCGGCGGACCTGGGCGAACCGATACGGCCCTATGAGCGCCTGCTGCATGCCGGGCTGACCGGCGACCGCCAGCTGTTCGCCCGCGAAGACAGCATCGAGGAAACGTGGCGGATTGTGCAGCCGCTGCTCGACACTCCGGGCGAAGTTCACCCCTACGAGCCCGGCTCGTGGGGCCCCGAAGCCGCGCGGTCGCTGCTGCGCGGCCACCACGGTTGGGAAGAACCGTGGATGCCGGCCACCAACCAGGCGTCGAAGTAAGGAGAACGGACGAAAATGCAGCTAGGGATGATCGGCCTGGGCCGAATGGGCGCCAATATCGTCCGCCGCCTGGTCAAAGACGGACATGAATGCGTGGTCTATGACCACAACCCCGATGCGGTCAAAGCGATGGCCGGCGAAGACAACACCACCGGGGTGTCGTCGTTGTCCGAGCTGGCCGAGAAGCTCGCGGCGCCGCGCGTGGTCTGGGTGATGGTGCCGGCCGGCGACATCACCACCGGGGTGATCATCGAGCTGGCCAATACCCTCGCCGAGGGCGACATCGTCATCGACGGCGGCAACTCCTATTACCGCGACGACATGCGGCACGCAAAAGCCTTGTCCGAGAAAGGCATACGCCTGCTGGACTGCGGCACGAGCGGTGGCGTGTGGGGTCGGGAACGAGGCTACTGTCTGATGATCGGCGGTGACGCCGACGCGGTCGCTCACGCCGAGCCGATCTTCGCCGCGGTGGCGCCCGGGGTGGAAGCGGCACCGCGCACGCCGGGTCGTGACGGCGAGGTCGCTCAGTCAGAGAAGGGCTATTTGCACTGCGGGCCTTCGGGCGCGGGGCACTTCGTCAAGATGGTGCACAACGGCATCGAGTACGGGATGATGGCCTCGCTGGCCGAAGGGCTGAACATCCTGCGCAACGCCGACATCGGTACTCGGATGAAAAAGGGCGAGGGCGACGCAGAGACCGCACCGCTGACCAATCCCGAGTTCTACCAATATGACATCGACATCCCCGAGGTCACCGAACTCTGGCGACGCGGCAGCGTGATCGAATCATGGCTGCTGGATTTGACCGCGATTGCGCTGCACGAGGCTCCCGACCTGAAAGAGTTCACTGGTCACGTCTCCGACTCCGGGGAGGGCCGTTGGACCTCCATCGCGGCGATCGACGAAGGGGTTCCCGCGCCGGTGCTGACCTCAGCGCTGTATTCCCGCTTCGCTTCCCGCCGCCTCGACGAGTTCGCCGATAAGGCGCTGTCGGCGATGCGCAAGCAGTTCGGCGGGCACGACGAGAAGTCCGGCACCTAGCGTTTGGCGAACTGCACCACGACGTCGCTGAAGGCGTCGTTGTCGTCGCCGGCTGCGGTATGGCCGGCTCCGGTCAGTTCGACGAACTCCGCGCTGGGCACTGTCGCCAGGAAGTGCTGCACCCCTTCCGGACTGACCACATCGGACAATTTTCCGCGGATCAACAACACCGGAATCGTCAAGGATGCGGCGGCGTGCTCGAACTTCTCGGTGCGCAATTGCGGATCGTCGCCGGGCTTGGTCATGAACGCCGGATCCCAATGCCAGTACCAGCGGCCATCACGCAGCCGCAGGTTCTTCTTCAAGCCCTCCGGACTGCGCGGCTTGGTCCGATGCGGCAGATACGCGGCAACGGCGTCCGCGGCCTCTTCGAGTGAGCCGAACCCATCGAGACCGCTGAACATGAAGTCTCGGATGCGTGCGCTGCCGTTCTTCTCGAACCGCGGCACGACGTCGACCAGCACCAACCCCGTTACCCGGTCAGCTCCGGCTTGATCCGCGACCAGGATGCCGGTCAACCCGCCCATGCTCGCGCCGATCAGCGCCACCGGACGGCCAATGGCATCGAGGACCTGCATGACGTCCGCTGTCAAGGTGTCGACGTCGTAGTCGGCGTCGGGAGACCGGTCGCTGTCGCCGTGCCCGCGGCTATCGATCGCGACGACGTGAAATCCCTCGTCGGCGAGGACTTGACCGGTGCCCTTCCAGGAAAACCGATTCTGGCCGCCGCCGTGCAGCATCAGAATCGTCGGCCGGTCGGTTGGCGCGTCGCGGTTCCACTCGTCGGCCACCAGGGTGATGCCGTCGACGCCGGAGTACTTGACAGTGCGCGGTGTGCTGCTCACCGTGCTGACGTTACCCAGGCCGGATTGCCCGATGAGTTTCGGTCGTCGCCCGGGTCAGACAGGAGGAAATCGACGATAGGAGGCACCATGCCGGCGATCACGCCGTCGCTGTGGTTCGACAACGACCTCGAGGAGGCCGCCGAGTTCTACACCTCGATCTTTCCGAACTCGCACATCGAGGAGCTCAGCCGCTATACCGATGCCGGGCCCGGCGAGCCGGGCGCGGTGATGACAGGCATCTTCGTGCTGGATGGCACCCGCTTCATCGCCATCAATGGCGGTCCGCATTTTCGGTTCACCGAAGCGGTGTCGTTCACCGTCGAATGCAGCGGCCAGGAGGAGGTCGACTACTACTGGGGTCGGCTGACCGATGGCGGAGAAGAGTCGCAGTGCGGCTGGCTCAAGGACCGCTACGGGCTGAGTTGGCAGATCGTCCCCCGGCGGCTCCCGGAGTTGATCGGTGATCCCGACCCCCTGCGTGCGGCCGCGGCCACCAAGGCGATGCTCGGCATGCGCAAAATCGTCGTTGCCGACGTGGAAAAGGCTGTCGCACAGGCCTGAGCGGCGGCACTGCTCGACGTGATCGCCTCGACGCCGGCACGTAGGTTGGACAGTATGGCCTGGCCCGACGTGCCGTACAGGAGCAAACATGGCCGAGGATGCTGCCACCTCTGACGAGAAGCCCGACGAAGAATCAGGTGCCGAGCAAGCGCCGCCGATGACGAGTCCGATCGCGGTTCAGCGGACAGCGCTAGTCGCCGGGCTGACCGGGGTGGCGGTGTTGGCGGCGCTGGTGGGTTGGCTGGGGTTCCGTGCTTACGAGTCGCACGAAGCCGAAGTACACCGCGACCTGTTCGTACAAGCGGCACGGCGGGGCGCGGTCAACCTCACCACGCTCGACTACGAGCATGCCGACGCCGAGACGCAGCGGATCCTGGGATCAGCGACGGGCAGCTTCTACGCCAACTTCCCGCAGCGGTGGCGGCCATTCCTCGACTTCGTCAAGCAAAACCGGGCGACATTGGCGGGCACCGTGGCCGAAGCCGGCCTGGAGTCGCAGACCGGCGACGCGGGTCAGGTGCTGGTGGCGGTGGAAGTGAGGTCGACGACTCCGGGCGGCAGCCAGCACGAGGCACAGCTCTGGCGGCTGCGGATCACCGTGCAGAAGAAGGGCGACGAGGCCAAGCTGTCCAACGTCGCATTCGTATCATGACCCGACCGGAATCCGGTCAGACCGGCGGCCGGCAGTCCGCGATCAGCACCAAAGCGCATGTACTGGTTTACGGCGTCCTTCCGGGTTTGGCATTGCTGCTCGCAGTAGCGGGGGCGTTGCTGAAATGGCAGGACTCGTCGGCCCGCGATACCGACCTCGCTCGCATCCAATCAGTCCGGGCCGCAAAGGAATCTGCGGTCGCCCTGCTGTCGTTTCAGCCCGACACCGTCGAGAAGGACGTGGACGCCGCGCGGAGTCGCCTAACCGGCCCCTTTCGCGAGACCTACCTGCAGGTGACGCGGGAGGCGCTTGTCCCCAACGCGAAAGAACAACGAGTGTCGGCGACTGCCAGTGTGCCCGCTGCGGCATCGGTATCGGCGACCGACAACCATGCGGTGGTTTTGGTGTTCGTCGACCAGACCGTCACTGTCGGCAGCTCGCCGCCGTCCGAGGCCGCGACGGGTATCCGCGCCACCCTGGACAAAGTCGGCGAGCGCTGGCTGATCGCTGGGTGGGACACCATCTGATGCGACCTGATCGGCATACCGCGGGGGTGTGAGCGATACTCGTCAGGCGGGAACCGCCGCATGAGCCGCAGTCGACACGAGAAGGATCGGTGATGACTGGACCGCGCTGGATCGACACGCACGCCCCTGAGGTCGAGCTGAAAGCGCTGACCTGGGGACCGCCCGACGGCCCGATTGCACTGTGCCTTCACGGTTTTCCCGATACTGCCTACGGCTGGCGCAAATTCGCTCCGCATTTGGCCGACTCGGGTTGGCGGGTGGTGGCGCCCTTCATGCGTGGCTATGCGCCGTCGTCGATACCGGCCGACGGCAGTTATCACATCGGCGCGCTGATGCATGATGCACTGCAGGTGCGGACTGCGATCGGCGGCACCGACCGCGACGTGGTGATCGGCCACGACTGGGGCGCGATCGCCGCGACTGGCTTGGCCGCGATGCCGGACAGCCCGTTCGCCAGGGCGGTGATCATGTCCGTGCCGCCGTCGGCGGGCTTCCGCCAGCCGGGTGTGGTCGAGCAGCTGCGGGTCGTCCGCGAGCTTCCGGCCCAGCTGCTGCGCAGTTGGTACATCATGTACTTCCAAACACCTTGGCTGCCTGAACGTTCCGCTTCCTGGATAGTGCCACGGCTGTGGCGACGGTGGTCACCGGGTTATGACGCCGAGGAGGATCTGCGCCACGTCGACGCCGCGATCGGGACACCGGAGAGCTGGCGTGCCGCATTGGGGCCGTACCGGGCGACGATCCGCAACACGCGGCCACCGGCGCGGTATGCCGAATTGCACCGGCATTGGACGTCGGCACCGAAACTGCCAAGCCTCTACCTGCACGGCCACGACGACGGTTGTTTCGCACCGACTTTCGCGCAGTGGACGGAAAAGGTGCTTCCCGCGGGCAGCGATGTGGCGATCGTCGAACACGCCGGGCATTTCCTACAGCTCGAACAGCCCGAGGACGTTGCCGATTTGGTGCTGGCCTTCATCGGCTCCGGCTAGGGCACCTCGTCGTCGTCTGCTCGGAGCAGGCGTTCGGGGTGGTGGTAGTTGTTGGTTCTTGGTTGGCCGTGGTCGAGGTGTGGGGGTGGGATCCATTGGGTGTCGCCATTGTTGAGCTTGCGGGTTTTCCAGCCGCCGGAGGTGACCAGTTTGTGGTGCGGCCCGCAGCCCAGGGTGAGATCGTCGATGTCGGTTTCGCGGCATTGGGCGTAGTCGGTGACGTGATGGACCTCGGTGAGGTAGCCGGGCACATCGCAGTTGGGGAACGTACAGCCGCGGTCTTTGGCGTAGAGCACGATTCGCTGCCCGGGGCAGGCCAGCCGCTTGGTGTGGTAGAGCCCGATGGCTTTGCCGTTGTCGAAAATCGACAGGTAATGATGGGCGTGGGAGGCCAGCCGGATCACATCGGTCATGGGTAGCAGGGTGCCGCCGCCGGTCAGGGCTTTGCCGGTGCCGGCTTCGAGTTCGGCCAGGGTGGTGGAGACGATGATGGTGGCCGGTAGGCCGTTGTGCTGACCTAACTTTCCGGAGG
Organism: Mycobacterium sp. NGS51; assembly: GCF_059812525.1. Taxonomy (NCBI): domain Bacteria; kingdom Bacillati; phylum Actinomycetota; class Actinomycetes; order Mycobacteriales; family Mycobacteriaceae; genus Mycobacterium; species Mycobacterium sp. NGS51. The sequence goes on along the minus strand of NZ_JCALCV010000002.1, from coordinate 62,301 downwards.
CGAGCAGGGCGCGAAGCGCGGCGTTGAGGCCGTCATGGTTTCGCTGGGCAAGCGAGCGGCTGTCATGCTGTAGCGCTTGCTCGGAGGGCTTTTCGTCGACGGCGGGGGCGGGATCCTCGGGGTTGCACATGCCCGGGGCGGCCAGCTTGGCCAGCACGGCGTCGAGGGTGGCGCGGGCTTCGGGCGTCAGCAGCCCGCTGATCTTTGACATGCCGTCGAGGTCTTGTTTGCCCAGGATCAGGCTGCGCCGCCGGGCGCGATCGTTGTCGGTGAAATCACCGTCGGGGTTGAGACAGTCGGTGAGTCGGTCGGCCAGCTTGGCCAGTTGGTCGGGGCGAAACTGGCCGCCGTCGCGGGCCAGTTGGGCTTCGGCGTGCGCGGCGGTGTCGATGTCGACGGCGTCGGGCAGCCGGTGATAGAAATTGCGGATCACGCTCACGTGGCCGGGCCCGATGGTCCCGGCGCGTTGCGCGGCAGCCGTGGCGCCCAACAGCGGCTCGAGCGGCTCGCCGCTCATCGCCCGGCGCGCCCCGAGGTCGGCGGCCTCCCCGATGCGCCGGGCGGCGTCGGCGCGGGTGATCCGCAACCGCTCTGCCAACGCAAACGAGAGCGTGCCGCCCAGCTCGGTGTCGGTGGCCTGCTCGGCGAGCTGGTTGATCAGCGGGTGCTCGACGGCAGGCAGCTGGCGGCGCAGCGTTTCGCAGCACTCCAGCATCGCCAGGCGCTCAGGGGTGGTCAACACCTCGAACGACAGGTCCAAGACGCGCTTCATGTCGGTCTTGAGCGCATCGACGATCTCGACGATCTCTTCCCGACTGCTAGAACGCATGTTCGAAAGGATATCGGCGGGGTACGACGCGCCGTGAGCACCAAAAGCCCGGCCTGTGGACAAGGCGCGAACTGTGGATAAACCACACAGCCCTAGTGTTATGGCCATGTCGACCCGGATGGCGGCAGTCGACGCGCAGTTCTACTGGATGTCGGCCAAGATTCCCAACGACCAGTTTCTGCTCTACGCATTCGACGGCCAACCCGCTGATGTCGAGCGCCTCGCCGACGAACTGCGCCGTCGCGCCCAGGCCTGTCCGGCGCTGTCGATGCGCGTCGAGGACGGATCCGCGCTCACCTACCCGCGATGGGTGTCGATGGCCGTCGAGCCAGCCCACACGCTCTGCCACGAATTGCACGACAACAGCTGGCGCGGCTGTCTGGGCGCGGTGGTGCAGCTCGCCGACGACCAGCTGGATGCTCGCCGAACACCCTGGCGGCTACACCTCTTCACACCGGTGCACGACATCCCGGGCGGCACCGGCCCGGGCGCCGTCGCGGTCCTGCAGGTCGCGCATGCGCTGGCCGACGGTGCCCGCACCGCGGCGCTGGCTGGCTGGCTGTTCGGTCGCGACGCCGCCGTGCCCGACGTCGCCGCGCCCTCGCCGGCTTTCCTGCCGTGGCGTGCCCTGGTGGCGGCCCGTGCCCACCGCAAGCTGACCCAGGACAGGCAGGCCGGACTTTTTGAGCCGCCTGTCGGATCTCGGCCGGTGCTGAGCACCAACGCCCGCCCGACGGGATCCCGCACGGTACGAACACTGCTGCGCGACCGTTCCCAATTGCCCGGCCCCACGGTCACCGTCGCGGTGTTGGCCGCGGTGTCCGCTGCGCTTTCCGAACATCTGGGCGCGGCAGCCGACGCGTTGGGTGCCGAGGTGCCGATGGCCAAACCCGGTGCCCGGCACGCACATAACCATTTCCGAAACGTCGCGGTCGGGCTGCACCCGGGACTGCCCCGCGCGGCTCGAGCAGAGCGGATCATTGCCGAGTTGGCCGATGCGCGCCGTCGTGCCGAGCACCCGGCGGCGCACGCCGCCGACCGAGCATTCGCGGCGGTTCCGGCACCGCTGTTGCGTTGGGGCGTAGCCCAGTTCGACGCCGATGCGCGGCCCACCGAAGTATCCGGCAATACCGTGGTGTCCAGCGTCTACCGTGGAGCTGCTGACTTGCGCTTGGGAGGTGCACCCGTGTTGTTGACTGCCGGATATCCGGCGCTGTCACCGGCGATGGGTCTCACCCACGGCGTGCACGGTATCGGCGACACCATCGCGATCAGCGTCCATGCGGCAGAATCGGCGCTCGACGACATCGATGCCTATCTGCAGCGATTGGATGCCGCGTTGTAACTCACTGGGCCTCACCGGATTTGGCTTCCTCATCGCGGGTCAGGCCGGCAGCGACGATCAGCTCCTCGTGCAGCTCGAACCACACGGTGTGGTAGGAGTCGATGAGCGGTCGAGAAAGCCAGATGTTCTCCCCGGCCTGAACCTTGTCCAGTGCCGATTGCAGTTTGGTCGAATAGCGGCTCAGCCGCGGTAGCTGCGCGCCGGCCGCGGCAATGACCGGCAGCACCTGTTGATGTACACGTTCCAGACGGGCCACGATCGCCGCGTCATAGGCGGCATCGTCGTGAGTATTGGGCTCTCCGTCTCTGACTTGCCAATCGGTGACCAGCGCCTTGAATTCGGCATTGACCGTGCGGAAGTCATCGTAGGCAGCAGCCAGCGCGGCAGCATCGATACCGGCACGCTCCTCGGCCAACAGTTCGCTAAGCCGGGCGCGTCCGTCGGTACTGATCCGCACGGTCGTCCCGGCGATCAGCAGGCCGGATTGGGTCAGCCGCTCGACGGTATCGGCGAGATCGGCTGGATCTGCACTCAATGTCGCGGCCAGGTCGGCGGGGCCTATCCGGCCTTTCAGGCGAACCGCTTGCAGCACAGCCAATTCGATCATGTCTGATCACCGTCGCTGCGTTGCAGCGCCGTCAGCATCGCGATCAGTGAGCTCTCGCCCCAGGCATGCAGCGCACTGAAACGCCGTGCGATCTCGGACAACTCGCGCAGTTCCGGCGTGTCGTTCTCCGACCAGGCCGCGAGTTCGAGGGTGCCGTCGCGCACTTCGCCCTCAGTGCCGTCGACGGTGATCAATTTGCCCGCCAACGATTCGGAGATTCCGTCGCCACAGCCGACCACGGCGACCCGACCGAGTTCACGGCTGACCACTGCTGCGTGGCTGGTGGCCCCGCCGGTTTCGGTGACGACCCCGCGAGCGACCAGGATGCCGTGCACATCATCGGGGCTGGTGTGGCTGCGCACCAGGATGACGTCTTCGCCTCGCTCGGCGGCATCTATCGCCTCGTCGACGTCCGTATAGGCCCGACCGGCTGCCACTCCCGGGCAGGCTGGCAAGCCCCTGGCTAAAAGCGGTGCAGCCAAGCGGGTTTCGGGCTGCAGTGCCGGTCGCAGCAGTGCCTCGACGTGGGCCGGGGTGACGCGGCGTAAGGTCTCGGCGTCGTCGATCAGGCCGTCAGCCCGCAAATACAATGCCAGTCGCACGGCGGCCTGCGCCGATCGCTTCGCGGCCCGGGTCTGCAGCAGCCACAGTTGGCCGCTCTCGACGGTGAATTCGATCTCCTGGACGTCGGCAGTGAGCCGCTCCAGCGTGCCGGCAGCAGCGGTCAACTCGGCGTAGATGTCCGGTTGCTGCTCGCGCAGTTCGGTGATCGGTTGGACGTCGACGGTGCCTGACACCACATCGTCGCCTTGGCCGCCGACCAGCCACTCACCGAACTCCTCGTCGGCACCAGTCATCGGGTTGCGCGAAAACATCACGCCGGCACCAGAATTAGTGTCGATGTTGCCGAACACCATCGCCTGCACAACCGCCGCGGTGCCGCCCCGGTTGTCCAAGCCGTGGTGAGCACGGTAGGCCGCGGCGCGCGGTGAGTTCCACGACGCAAACACCGCCTCGACCGCCGCACGCAACTGCGAGTACGGGTCTTCGGGCACCGCATCGGCGACGATGCGCTGATACCAGCGGGTGAACCGGAGCCGCGTATCGCGGGCGAACGCCGCTCCACCCCACTTGGCGAGCGCCTCTTCGGTGGCGTCGCACATGCCCACATCCAGCACCGTGTCCATCATTCCCGGCATCGACAGAGCCGCACCGGAACGCACGCTGACCAGCAGCGGACGCGGTCCCCGCCCGAAGGTGCGCGAGGTTGCGGCCTCCAGCTCGCGCAGCGCCGCGAGCACGTCGTCCCACATCGCGGCCATCGTCGACTCGGGCGCCGCCAGGTACCGGGCGCCCACCTCGGTGGTAATGCAGAACGCCGGCGGCACCGGGAGGCCGTGTCGGCGCATGGTGTTGATGCCGAACCCCTTGTGGCCCAAGAGTTCGGGCGGGTGATTCCCGTCGCCGTCGAGGGGCAGTACCGCTTCGCCTGACATCGTCAGGACTGGCCGCGTAACAGACCGAAGCCGAAGTTCGCGCCGAATCCCCGGCGCAGCGCCAAGTGAATCCACAGCAGCGCGTAGGGCTCCAGCAGCCGCGCCACCCGCAAGTCTCCGGCGTCCACGGCCTCAAAGCCCAGCTCGACGACCAGCCCGGCGGCCATCGACTTGGCCTGGTCCTCGTCGCCGCAAATGAACATCACCGGTTGACCGGAAAGTTGCGGCCCGTCCATCAGTGCCGCGCCGATCTGATTCATCGCTTTGCAGACCCGAGCGCCGGGCGCCCAGAATGCGACCTGCTCGGCGCCGGAGCTGGTCAGGCCGACCTCGAGCGCGGTGAAGTCAGGGCTGAGCGGATTGGTGCAATCAATGAGGACCTTGCCGGCCAAGTCGCCGCAGCTCTGGACGGCCAGCTGAGTGCCCTGCCATGGCGTGCACAGCACTACGACATCGGCTGCGGCTGCAGCGGATTCGTTGGCCGCGACCGCGCCGAGCGACTCGTACTTGGGATCGTCGGGATCGCGCACTCCGAATGTGACGTCGTGGCCGCGGTTCCGCCACGCCGTACCCAGGGCGCGCCCGACGTTGCCGGCGCCAATGATCGCGATCTTGATGTGAGCTCCTTTGCGTTGTTGGCGGGTGGCAGGATACTTCTGCCTACCCGATGATCTAGGTTGGCGTCTATGACTGCCTATGATGTCGGTTTACTGATTCTGCGGCTGGTGCTGGGGCTCACGCTGGCCGCCCATGGTTACAACAAGTTCTTCGGCGGCGGCCGCATCCCGGGAACCGCGCGTTGGTTCTCGAGCATCGGCATGAAGGCCGGCAGATTCCAGGCGCTGGTCGCGGCCAGCACCGAGATGGCCGCCGGCCTGGGGCTGGCCGCCGGGTTGCTCACCCCCATCCCGGCCGCCGGCTTCGTGGCGCTGATGTTTGTCGCCGCCTGGACCGTACACCGGCCGCACGGCTTCTTCATCATCAACGAAGGCTGGGAGTACGTCATGGTGCTGGCGGTCGGGGCCGTCACGGTGGCCACCGTGGGGCCCGGCCACTACAGCCTGGATTGGCTGCTCCTCGGGAACTATTTCGGCGGCTGGACCGGCTTGCTGATCGCGGTGCTGCTGGGACTGGGCGGAGCCATCGGCCAGCTGGTGATCTTTTACCGGCCGCCGGTCAAGCAGGAGCAGTAGCGGCCGTCGCCTCGAGTGCCAGCACTTCGCTCGCGGCGCGCTCACCGGAACGAACCGCCCCGTCAACCCACCCGCACATGACGGCGGAGCTCTCGGTGCCGGCCCAATGGATGCGGCCGCAGGGCTCGCGCAGCGCGGGACCGAATTCGGTCAACACGCCGGTAGGTGCGTGGCTGATCATGCCGCCGCCGGAATAGCGCTCGAGGGTCCAGTTCTGTTCGTGGTAGCCGACGGGTGAGCCGGCCTTGGGGCCGAAGCGGTCGACGAGCTCACGCACGACCGCCGTTTTGCGCGCCGCCTCGTCGAGCCGGGTCAGCTGACGCGCGGCACGGCCCTCGGTGATGATGCACATAACCCCTGGCGTCCCGGTATCGGTGCAGGCGTCGATGGTCAACGTGGCCAGCGAGCCCGGCGCGGCGGATTGGCCGGTGAGGCCCTCGGCGCGCCAAAACGGCTCGTCGTAGCTGACCGAGATCTTGACGATTGCGCCGCCGGGCATCCGCTGGTGCAGAAAGGATCGTTCCATCGGCAGCATCGGCTCGTAGACGATCTGGCTTGCGATGGCCAGCGGAACGGTCACGATCACCCGCCGCGCGCGGATGCTCAGGTCATCGGATTTGACGGTCACCCCGTCGGCGTCCTGCGTGATCTGCCGTACCGGCTGCGAGCAGCGCAGCGCATCGCCGAGTTCGGCGGCCATTGGGCGGTAGACGGCGCCCATCCCACCGACTGGTCGGGCATCCTGGGAGCCATTCTTGTTGGAGACGACAAAGTCCGGCCCGCCGCCCGAGGCCATCTGGTACAGCATCCACAGCAGCGACACCTCCGATGCGGCCGAGGTGTAGGGGCCGGCCAGCGCCATGTCCAGCATGTCGCGGGCCTGCGCCGACCACAGGTTCTTGTCGAGCCATGCGGCCAGACTGATCTGATCCCACTCGGCGGCCTTCCTGGCTTCCCAGGGAGCTTGCAGCGGAATCGATCTGCACATCTGGCGTACTTTGAGCAACCCGACGCCGAGATTGGTGGTGGCCCACGGGCTCACCGTCCAAGGGATCGTGCCGGCATAGCGATGTTGCTTGCCGTCGATGATCATCATCGACTCGCCGTCGACGTACTGTTTGTATTCCGGGACGCCGAACTCGTGCAGCAGCGCATAGATTCGGGCTTGCCCGGGGCCGATCCAGGCGCCGCCGTGATCGATCCATGACCCGTCCGGAAGATTATCGGTGTAGGTGCGTCCGCCGACCCGGTCGCGAGCCTCCAGCACTGCCACCGTGCGGCCGGCCTGTGTCAGCCGCAGCGCGGCCGTCAAACCGGCGAATCCGGCACCTGCGACGCAATAGTCGACATCCAGCACCAGCAGCAAGCTACACGGGTCGGGTTCACACAGTCGGCGAATACGGCAGGCTGCTGCCGGTGTTCTCGTCGACCGCGACGTGGCTACCGAGATAGGGAAACGCGCGCTGCGCGCATGCGGTGCGATTGCAGATCTTGCAGCCTGCCCCGATGGGCACCGCGGTGCCCGGGTCGTCGAGAGCGACGCCGGTGGAGTAGACCAGCTTGTCGGCATGGCCCAGATCGCAGCCCAAACCGATCGCGAAGCTGGTGTGCTGGCCGAGATAACCGCGGCCTTCCGGGGCGGTGGTCTTGGCGATCCAGAAATACGAGCGGCCATCGGGCATCTGCGCCACTTGGGTGACGATCCGGCCCGGCTGGGCAAACGCGTCGTGCACCACCCACAGCGGGCAGCTGCCGCCGACTCGGCTGAAGTGAAAAGCGGTGGCCGACTGGCGTTTCGAGATGTTACCGGCCTTGTCGGTGCGCACGAAGATGAACGGTACCCCGCGCGATGCCGGGCGCTGCAACGTCGAGAGTCGATGGCAGACGGTCTCGAAGCCCACCTCGAAGCGGCGGCCCAGCAAGTCGATGTCATAACGCAGTTCGTCGGCCGCCCGTTGAAATTCGCGATACGGCAGTAGAAGCGCGCCCGCGAAGTAATTGGCCAGTCCTATCCGGGCGACGCCGCGCGCCTCGACGCTGAGCTGGTCATCGGTGGCCAGGATGCTCGAGATCAGCTCCGACTGGCTGACCAGTGCCAGCTGGGTGGCGATTTGGAAGGCCCGCTGGCCCGGCATCAGCCACTGGGCGACCCGAAGCACCCGGGTGGTCGGATCGAAGGAGCGCTTGGTGGTTTCGGGCAGATCAGCATCGACGACGACCGTGATGCCAAACTTTTCGGCCATCAGCTTCGGCAGCTGAATGTCCAGCTCACCGACGCGCATCTGGTTGTCGGCAAACATCTGCTCGGCCGCGACGTCGAGATCACCGATGTAATTGTTGCGGTCGTAGAAGAAATCACGCACTTCCTCGAACGGCATCGGCTGCTCGGGCGGCAGCGACGTCTCGGTGATCGCCCGCGAGCGATAGGCCTCCACTTCATCGGTGGCGTCGCGCAAACGGCGGTGCACGGCCACCAGACTGCGGCCGACTTCGGGCATTCGCGAGACCAGTTCCTCGACCTGGGCGCGGCTGACGTTCTCGGCGGCCGTCGCGGTGAAGACCTCCGACAGGTCGGCAACCAGCCGCGCGTCGGACTCGGAGGAGAAGTAGTTCGCCGGCAGATCGAAACGCTCGGTGAGCGCGAGCAGCACCGGCACGGTGATCGGTCGCTGGTCATTTTCCAGCTGGTTGACATAGCTGGTGGACAAATCCAGGGCGCGGGCCAACGCCGCTTGCGTGAGCCCTCGTTCTTCGCGCAACCGCCGCAACCGGGCGCCCGAGAACATCTTCGTCACCGCCGACACTCTACTACGGTCGATATCCGCAACCTTCGCAAAATAGTCAGAATAAGGACGCAGAATTACGCATTTACAGGTTCTTTCTCCCGCTGCAATCTGTGCGTAGGCTGCGAATTATGTTGAACTACCCAGTTCGGACCCACCGCAGCGCTGACGATTTTCCGCGTACCGAGCACCTCGCCTACACAATCGCAAAGATCGCCGCCGATCCGGTGCCGGTGCCTGCCGAGACCGCGGCGATGGTGATCAACCGGATGATCGACAACGCGGCGGTCAGCGCCGCGTCGGTGCTGCGGCGACCGGTCACCACAGCTCGCCAGCAGGCCATTGTGCACCGGGCCCGACCGGGTGCCACCGTGTTCGGGGTCGACGGCAGCTATTCGGCGGAGTGGGCGGCCTGGGCCAATGGTGTCGCGGTGCGCGAACTCGATTTCCACGACACCTTTCTGGCCGCCGAATACTCGCATCCCGGCGACAACATCCCGCCGCTAATGGCGGTGGCGCAACAACTCGGCGTGCACGGTGCAGACCTGATTCGCGGCCTGGCCACCGCCTACGAGATCCAGATCGATTTGGTCCGCGGAATCTGCCTGCACGAGCACAAGATCGACCACGTCGCGCACCTGGGCCCGTCGGTGGCCGCCGGGCTGGGCACCATGCTGCGGCTCGACGTCGACACCATCTACCAAGCGATCGGGCAGGCGCTGCACCTGACCACGGCGACCCGCCAATCCCGCAAGGGATCGATCTCCAGCTGGAAGGCATTCGCGCCGGCGCACGCCGCCAAGGTGGCGATCGAGGCGGTCGACCGGGCGATGCGCGGTGAGGGGTCGCCGGCCCCGATCTGGGAGGGCGAGGACGGCGTCATCGCGTGGTTGCTGTCCGGGCCGGAGCACGTCTACGAGGTGCCGCTGCCGGCCGCCAGCGAACCCAAGCGGGCGATTCTGGACAGCTACACCAAGGAGCACTCCGCCGAGTATCAGAGCCAGGCGCCGATCGACCTGGCCCGGCGGCTGCGCGACCGCATCGGTGATCTTAGCCAGGTGGCATCGGTCGTGCTGCACACCAGCCACCACACCCACGTCGTGATCGGCACCGGCTCCGGCGACCCGCAGAAGTTCGACCCGGACGCCTCGCGGGAAACCCTTGATCACTCGCTGCCGTACATCTTCGCGGTCGCGTTGCAAGACGGCAGCTGGGACCACGAACAGTCCTATGCGCCCGAGCGTGCTCACCGGCCGGACACCATCGAGTTGTGGCGCAAAATCTCCACTGTCGAAGATCCCGAGTGGACACGCCGCTATCACTCGACCGACCCTGCCGAGAAGGCCTTCGGGGCACGAGCGGAAGTCACGCTGAAAAGTGGCGAGGTGATCAGCGACGAGCTGGCGGTCGCCGATGCGCATCCGTTGGGCGCGCGGCCGTTCGGGCGCGAACAGTACGTGGGCAAGTTCGCCAAGCTTGCCGATGGGGTGGTGGAAGCCGCTGAGCGGCAACGATTCCTGAACGCCGTGGAGAATGTCGCTGACCTGAAGGGCGGTGAGCTGGGCGCGCTGAACGTGCGGGTGCTGCCCGAAGTGCTGGACAAGGCGCCGACTATCCCGTCCGGGATCTTTCGATGACCGGCCTGCTGGGGGCGGCGTCGAGTGCCGCCGACAAACGCGCAGCGCTGCGCGCCGGGCTCAAATCTGGGCAGCTGCAACGCTTCCCAGGTGCGTTTTCGCCGCTGGTCGCCAAGCTCGTCGCCGAGATCGGCTTCGAGGGCGTCTATGTTTCCGGCGCGGTGCTCTCGGCTGATCTCGGGTTGCCCGACATCGGGTTGACCACGTTGACCGAAGTCACCGCACGCGGCGCCCAGATCGCGGCGGTCACGGATCTGCCGACCCTGATCGACGCCGACACCGGTTTCGGTGAGCCGATGAACGCAGCGCGCACCGTCACCGTCCTGGAGGACGCCGGTTTGGCCGGGTGCCATCTCGAGGATCAGGTCAATCCCAAACGGTGCGGCCACCTCGACGGCAAAGCTGTTGTGCCGACTGCCGAGATGGTCAAGCGGATCCGCGCGGCGGTGACGGCACGGCGTGACCCGAACTTCGTCATCTGCGCCCGCACCGACGCCGCGGGTATCGAGGGTGTGGCCGCCGCGATCGACCGTGCTCGCGCCTATGCCGACGCCGGCGCCGATCTGATCTTCACCGAGGCGCTGGCCGGCGCCGCGGACTTCGAACGCTTTCGCGCCGCGGTGGACACGCCGCTGCTGGCCAATATGACGGAGTTCGGCAAGTCGGAGCTGCTGAGCGTGCGGCAGCTTTCCGACATCGGCTACAACGTCGTGATCTATCCGGTCACGACGCTGCGGCTGGCGATGTTCGCTGTTGAAGCTGGTCTCCGTGAAATCGACTCCAGGGGAACGCAAGCCGGCCTGCTGGACCACATGCAGCACCGCAGCAGGCTTTACGACTTACTGCGTTACACCGACTACAACCAGTTCGACGACGACATCTTCAACTTCGCCGTGAAAGGAGCGGATCAATGACCTCAGTTGCCCCCGCCGAGCCGAAGATTCACAAGGGCCTGGCCGGTGTCGTCGTGGACACCACGGCGATCTCCAAGGTGGTGCCGGAGACCAACTCGCTGACCTACCGCGGCTACCCGGTCCAGGATCTGGCCAGCCACTGCAGTTTCGAGCAAGTGGCCTACCTGCTGTGGCATGGCGAACTGCCGACGGATGCTCAGCTGACGTTGTTCAACCAGCGTGAGCGTGCCAGTCGGCGGCTGGACCGCTCCATGCTCTCGCTGCTGACCAAGCTGCCCGACACCTGCCACCCGATGGACGTGGTGCGCACGGCGATCAGCTACTTGGGTGCAGAGGACCCGCAAGAGGATGACAGCGCCGAATCGGCGAACTTCGCCAAGTCGCTGCGGATGTTCGCCGTGCTACCCACCATCGTCGCCGCCGACATGCGGCGCCGCCGCGGCCTGGACCCGATCGCACCCCACAGTCACCTCGGCTACGCCGAGAATTTCTTGAACATGTGCTTCGGTGAGGTTCCCGAACCGGTCGTCGTGTCCGCGTTCGAGCAATCGATGATTCTTTACGCCGAGCACAGCTTCAACGCATCAACGTTCGCCGCGCGGGTGGTGACTTCCACCCAGTCAGACATCTACAGCGCGGTCACTGCGGCGATCGGCGCCCTCAAGGGTCCGCTGCACGGCGGCGCCAACGAGGCGGTGATGCACGACATGATTGAGATCGGTGATCCTGCAAAGGCTTCGGAGTGGATTAAGGGCAAGCTGTCGCGCAAAGACAAAGTCATGGGCTTCGGGCACCGCGTCTACAAAAACGGGGACTCGCGGGTGCCGACGATGAAAGAGGCATTGGCCCGTGTCGCGGCCGTGCGCGACGGCCGGCGCTGGCTGGATATCTACTCCATTCTGGAAACCGAGATGTTCCAGGCGACTGGGATCAAGCCCAATCTCGACTTTCCGACCGGCCCCGCCTACTACCTCATGGGATTCGACATCCCCAGCTTCACCCCGTTGTTCGTGATGAGCCGCATCACCGGTTGGACCGCCCATATCATCGAGCAGGCCGGTGCTAACGCGCTCATCCGGCCGCTGTCGCAATACTCGGGCTTGCCGCAGCGCAGCCTGTCCTAAAGCTGTGTTCGCCAAGGTTCTCGTCGCCAATCGCGGGGAGATCGCGATCCGCGCGTTTCGCGCGGCCTACGAATTGGGCGTGGCGACCGTCGCGGTCTATCCGTACGAAGACCGTAACTCCGTGCACCGGTTGAAGGCTGACGAGTCCTACCAAATCGGGCAGCGCGGCCATCCCGTTCGGGCGTATTTGTCGGTCGACGAGATCGTGGCAACCGCCGTGGAGTGCGGAGCGGACGCGATTTATCCCGGTTACGGCTTCCTGTCGGAGAATCCGGAACTAGCGGTCGCCTGTGCGTCAGCCGGTATCACCTTCATCGGGCCGAGCGCCGGGGTCCTGGAACTCACCGGAAACAAGTCACGTGCGATCGCGGCGGCGCGCACCGCCGGGCTACCGGTCCTGGCATCCTCGAAACCCTCGGTATCGGTGGACGAACTGATGGCTGCCGCCGAGACGATCCAGTTTCCGCTGTTCGTCAAGGCCGTCGCCGGCGGCGGCGGCCGCGGGATGCGCCGCGTCCTCGAAGCCGTCGCGCTGCCGGAGGCAATCCAAGCCGCCAGCAGGGAGGCCGAGTCGGCGTTCGGCGACGCCACTGTGTTCCTCGAGCAGGCGGTGGTGCATCCGCGCCACATCGAAGTGCAGATCCTGGCCGACAACCACGGCAACGTCGTTCACCTGTATGAGCGGGATTGCAGTCTGCAGCGGCGGCATCAAAAAGTAGTCGAGCTTGCGCCCGCACCGAACTTGGAACCCGCGGTGCGCGACCGGATCTGCGCTGACGCAGTCAATTTCGCCGAGCAGATCGGCTATAGCTGCGCCGGCACTGTGGAATTTCTGCTCGACCGCAATGGGCGCCATGTGTTCATCGAGATGAACCCACGCATCCAGGTGGAGCACACCGTCACCGAAGAGATCACCGACGTCGACCTGGTGTCCGCCCAGCTGCAGATCGCCGCTGGGCGGACTTTGGCAGAGCTTGGGCTAGAACAGCATTCGATCACGCCCCACGGCGCCGCTCTACAGTGCCGGATCACCACCGAAGACCCGGCGAACAATTTCCGTCCGGACACCGGCCGCATCACGACATATCGCACTCCGGGCGGTGCCGGGATCCGGCTGGATGGCGGTACGTCGCTGGGCGCGGAGATCAGCGCGCACTTCGACTCGATGCTGATCAAGCTCACCTGCCGGGGCCGCGACTTCGACACCGCCGTTGACCGCGCGCGCCGGGCGGTGGCCGAGTTCCGCATCCGCGGAGTTTCGACGAACATCCCGTTCCTGCAAGCCGTTCTGGACGACCCGGACTTCCAGGCCGGTGACATCACCACATCATTCATCGACGAACGAGCACAGCTGCTGACTTCGCGCACTTCGGCCGACCGCGGCACCAGGATCCTCAACTACCTGGCCGACGTGACGGTCAACCGGCCGCACGGCGAGCGGCCGTCGGCGGTCTACCCGCACGACAAGCTGCCCGACACCGATATCTCGGTGACCCCGCCGTCGGGATCCAAGCAGCGTCTGGACGACATCGGACCGGAACGATTCGCGGAATGGCTGCGCCAGTCGCGCGCCATCGGGGTCACCGACACCACCTTCCGTGACGCGCACCAGTCGTTGCTGGCCACCCGGGTCCGTACGACCGGCCTGTTGAAGGTAGCGCCCTATATCGCGCGCTCGATGCCGCAGCTGTTGTCGGTCGAGTGCTGGGGCGGGGCGACTTACGATGTCGCGCTGCGGTTCTTGAAGGAAGACCCGTGGGAGCGGCTGGCAGCGCTGCGTGAAGCCCTGCCCAACATCTGTCTGCAAATGTTGCTGCGGGGACGCAACACGGTGGGATATACGCCCTACCCGGCGCGTGTGACGGCGGCGTTTGTGGAGGAGGCGGCGGCTACCGGTGTCGACATCTTCCGGATCTTCGACGCGCTGAACAATGTCGACTCGATGCGTCCCGCTATCGACGCTGTCCGCGAGACCGGATCGGCCGTTGCAGAGGTCGCGTTGTCCTACACCGCTGACCTCAGCGATCCGGCCGAGAACCTTTACACGCTGGACTATTACCTGAAACTGGCCGAGCAGATTGTCGAGGCGGGCGCGCATGTGCTGGCGATCAAGGACATGGCCGGCCTGCTGCGGGCCCCCGCCGCGGCCACCCTGGTGTCCGCGCTGAAGTCGCGCTTCGACCTGCCCGTGCACGTGCACACGCACGACACCCCAGGCGGTCAGCTGGCCACCTACGTGGCGGCCTGGCACGCCGGCGCCGACGCGGTCGACGGTGCTGCTGCACCTTTGGCCGGGACCACCAGCCAGCCCGCATTGAGTTCGATCGTGGCCGCGGCGGCGCACACCGACTACGACACCGGCTTGTCCTTGCCGGCCGTCTGCGATCTGGAGCCGTACTGGGAGGCCCTGCGCAAGGTGTACCGCCCGTTTGAATCGGGTCTGGCCGCCCCCACCGGACGTGTCTACACCCACGAGATCCCCGGCGGGCAATTATCGAACCTGCGCCAGCAGGCGATCGCACTGGGGCTGGGCGACCGGTTCGAGGAGATCGAGGCCAACTATGCCGCGGCGGATCGGCTATTGGGCAGACTGGTCAAGGTCACGCCGTCGAGCAAGGTGGTCGGCGACCTGGCGTTGGCATTGGTGGGCGCCGGTGTCACGGCCGACGATTTTGCCGATACTCCGGCACGCCATGATGTCCCCGATTCGGTGATCGGGTTCTTACGCGGCGAACTCGGTGAGCCCGCAGCCGGCTGGCCGGAACCGTTGCGCAGCAAGGCTCTTGAAGGTCGCCGAGCCAAAACAGACGAGAAAGAGCTGACCGCCGACGACGCAGCCGGACTGTTGCTGCCGGGCGCCGCGCGCCAGGCAACCCTGAACAGGCTGCTGTTTCCCGGACCCACCCGCGAATTTCTCGCTCACCGCGAGGAATTCGGCGACACGTCACGATTGAGCGCCAACCAGTTCTTCTACGGTCTGCGATACGGTGACGAACACCGGGTGCGATTGGAAAAGGGCGTCGAGTTGCTCATCGGCTTGGAAGCGATCTCGGACCCCGACGAGCGTGGCATGCGCACGGTGATGTGCATCCTCAATGGACAACTGCGGCCCGTACTGGTGCGTGACCGCAGCATTGCCGCTGACGTGGCGGTGGCAGAGAAAGCCGATCGCGGCAACCCCAAGCACGTTGCCGCGCCCTTCGCCGGGGTCGTCACGGTAATCGTGACTGCGGGCGCAAGGGTCGAGTCCGGGCAGACCATCGCCACCATCGAAGCCATGAAAATGGAGGCCGCCATCACGGCACCCGAGGCCGGAACCGTCGACCGTATCGTCGTATCGGCCCCCACCCAAGTCGAAGGCGGAGATCTGCTGGTCGTCCTGCGCTAAGCGCATCAACAACTGGCGGGATGTGATTCGCAATACGGTGTTGTGCCGGGAAATCGGTAGCGGTGCGCAACGACCCACTGGTAGATCGCGTCTTCGAGGTGGCGAATACCGGGCAGGCGGTAGAGCAGTAGCGGCAGCCTGCTGCCAAGCCCCGTCGACACCGCCGCGTTCATCGCCTCCGCGCCGGAGTAAATCGTTCCCGACTCGCCTTGCCACCGGGCCGAATCCAGCAGCTGCGACGGCGGAATGCCCAGCCGCTCAGCGACACCCGAGCCCTGCAGTGGTTCGGTCCGCAGGCCTCCGGTTCGATTGAGCTTCAGGATCGAATCCACCGCCCTGGTGCACATTCCGCATTTACCGTCGAAGAAGAGGGTCCCTGGCATTGTTCACCTCCCGCACGCCGACGATCCCGAAGACGATGCCCGTGCCGATTTCGGCCAGAGCACTGAACCACGAAAACCACGTTACGTTGAGGTGCGGCGCCGAGACGAAGCTGTCCTGATAACCCGGCAGCAAGGTCGGCAACAAATGCGCATAGGTAAACCCCACTGCGCTTCCGAATCCGACGGCGATCGCCGCCAGCGGTGCACGAGGGCGATTCATCGCCACCATCGCGATTGCCAGCACGACGAACAACCCCTGCACCATGCCGGCGGCCATGATGAACGGGGGTGAAGCGGACATGCCGCGAAGCAGATGGTCGACGCCGTGTATCGAAAAGCCGAGCGCGAATGCGAGTGCGGCGCAAGGCAGGTACCGAACCGCGCCGTCCCGTTGCTGCTGGATCTGTTCGACCATCACGATCACCGTTCGTCGACCTGCTCACTCTCCGTTCTACTACTACGCACAGTAGTAGTCAAGAACCGGACCCATCGGCCTAGAACACGTTCTAGTCTTAGGCGCCATGGGATTTCTCAAACAGGACACCCCCCAAATCGACTTCGAGGAGTGGAGCAAGGGCACCCGCGCTGAGAAGATCATCCCGATGGCTCGCCACTGGGCTGAGGTTGGCTTCGGTACCCCGGCCCTGTTGCACCTGTTCTACGTCGTCAAGATCGGCCTCTACATCCTGGCGGCCTGGCTGATCGCGTTGACCACCACGGGCATCGACGGGTTCACCAACGTCGCGCACTGGTATGCCGAGCCGATCGTGTTCGAGAAGGTCGTGCTGTACACCATGCTGTTCGAGGTGGTCGGCCTGGGCTGCGGGTTCGGGCCGCTGAACAACCGGTTCTTTCCACCGATGGGCTCGATCCTGTACTGGCTGCGGCCCGGCACGATCCGGCTACCGCCGTGGCCGGATCGAATACCGCTGACCAAAGGTGACGGGCGCACCCCGTTCGACGCGCTGCTCTACGGCGCCTTGCTGGTGCTGCTGGTCATCGCACTGTTCTCCGACGGCACCGGCCCCGCCCCGGCGCTGGGGACGACGGTCGGGGTGCTACCGGCCTGGCAGATCTGGGCGGTGCTGGGCGTGCTGGCAGTGCTCGGCCTGCGCGACAAAGTCATCTTCCTGGCCGCCCGCGGCGAGGTGTATGCCTCGTTCACCGTCGCCTTCCTGTTCACCGGCTACGGCGTGGACATGATCCTGGGCGCCAAACTGGTGTGCCTCGTCATCTGGCTGGGTGCCGCGACGTCGAAACTCAACAAACACTTCCCGTTCGTCATCTCGACGATGATGAGCAACAACCCGCTGTTTCGCTCCCGGTCGATGAAACGGAAGTTCTTCGAACACTTCCCGGACGATTTGCGCCCGGGCCGGCGGTCACGCTGGCTCGCGCATTTTTCCACGGTGATCGAGGGACTGGTGCCGCTGGTGCTGTTCTTCAGCCATGGCGGCTGGCTCACGGCAATCGCCGCGTTCGTCATGCTGTGCTTCCACTGGGGCATCCTGTCGGCGATTCCGATGGGCGTGCCGTTGGAGTGGAACGTCTTCATGATGTTTTGCGTGCTGGCGCTGTTCGTCGGCCACCCCTCCGTCGGGCTCGGTGACTTGACGTCGCCGTTGCCGATACTGCTGTTCGCCGTCGTCGCGGGGACGGTGGTGCTCGGAAACCTGTTTCCGCGCAAGGTGTCCTTCCTGCCGGGCATGCGCTACTACGCGGGTAACTGGGATACCACGCTGTGGTGCGTCAAGCCCTCCGCTGACGAGAAGATCGGCAAGGGCATTGTGGCGATCGCCAGCATGCCCGCCGCTCAACTGGAGAAGTTCTACGGGAGCAAGGAAGCCGCCCAGATCCCGATGTACATGGGATATGCGTTCCGCGCGTTCAACACCCACGGCCGGGCCTTGTTCACGTTGGCGCACCGCGCCATGGCCGGCCAGAACGAGGACGACTACGTCCTCACCGACGGTGAGCGGATCACCAGCACCGCCATCGGCTGGAATTTCGGCGACGGGCACTTCAGCAACGAGCAGCTGGTTGCCGCGCTGCACAAGCGTTGCCACTTCGAACCCGGCGAGCTGCGCATCGTGATGCTCGACGCCCAGCCGATCCACCGCCAGACCCAGCGGTATCGGCTGGTCGACGCCGCCACCGGCGAGTTCGAGCGCGGCTACGTGTGCGTCGCCGATATGGTGACCCGCCAGCCGTGGGATGACGACATCCCGGTGCAGGTGTATGAAAGCCGGGCAGCGGCGCCCGATTAGCCTTCGCGCACCTTCGTCGCCGCGCTCACCATGTGCTGCAGCGACGCCTTCACCTCGTCGATACTGCGCGTCTTCAGTCCGCAGTCGGGATTGACCCACAGCCGCTCCGCGGGAACGGCTTTCAGTGCTGCTTGCAGTGAAGTCGCGATCTCCGACTCGGCCGGCACCCGCGGCGAGTGGATGTCGTAGACGCCCGGGCCGACGCTGTTGGCAAAGCCGACCGCGTTGAGGTCGTCGAGCACCTCCATGTGCGAGCGGGCCGCCTCGATGGACGTCACATCGGCGTCGAGGTCGGCGATCGCCCCGATCACTTCACCGAACTCCGAATAGCACAGATGGGTGTGGATCTGCGTCGAGTCGGCGACGCCGGACGTCGCCAACCGGAACGCGCCGACCGCCCACTGCAGGTACGCGTCCTGATCGACACGCCGCAGCGGCAACAACTCCCGCAGCGCGGGCTCGTCGACCTGGATGACCCCGATGCCCGCCGACTGCAGATCCACCGTCTCGTCACGGATCGCCAGCGCAACCTGTTTGGCGGTGTCGGCCAGCGGCTGGTCGTCGCGGACGAACGACCACGCCAGGACCGTCACCGGGCCGGTCAGCATGCCCTTGACCGGCTTCTCGGTCAGCGACTGCGCGTAGGTGATCCAGTCGACGGTCATCGGACGCGGCCGCGCCACGTCACCGTAGAGGATCGGCGGGCGCACGCAGCGGCTGCCGTAGGACTGCACCCAGCCGTTCTGGGTGGCGAAGAATCCGTCGAGTTGTTCGGCGAAGTACTGCACCATGTCGTTGCGTTCCGGCTCGCCGTGCACCAGCACGTCGAGTCCGAGTTGCTCCTGCAGGGCAATGACGTCGGCGATCTCGGACTTCATCCGCGCGACGTACTCGCTCTGGTCGATCTCGCCGGTCCGCAACGCCGCCCGGGCCTTGCGGATCGCCGAGGTCTGCGGGTAGGAGCCGATCGTCGTCGTCGGCAACAGCGGCAGCTGGAGCCGTTCCTGTTGGCTGCTGCGGCGATCGGCCGCGGGTCCGCGTTGGTTACCCGATGCGACGATCGAATCGATGCGGGCGCGGATCTGGCCGTTGTGTAGCCGCGGATCCGAACGGCGCGACGCCACTGCGGCATTGGAGGCCGCGATCTCGTCGGCCACCGCGTCGCGGCCCTCGCGCAGCGCACGCGCGAGCGTGACGACCTCGTGCACCTTCTCGGCGCCGAACGCCAGCCAGCTGCGCAGGTTGTCGTCCAGATCGGTGGCGCCCTCTTCCAAAGCCAGGGAGTAGGGGACATGCAGGGTCGAGCACGACGTCGACACCGCAACTGCCTGCGCCGACCCCAGCAGCGTCGCCAGCCGGCTCAGCGCGGACTCCAGGTCGGTGCGCCAGATGTTGCGGCCGTTGACGATACCGGCGACCAGCGTCTTGCCGGCCAGCTCGGGAATCGATGCCAGCTCCGCGTTGGCGCCGCGGACCAGGTCCACGCCGATCGCCTCGACCGGCGTGCGAGCCAGTGCAGGCAGCGCGGCGCCGGGATCGCCGAAGTAGGTGGCGACATGGATCGCGGGCCGCCTGCCCACCGAGCCCAACGCGGTGTAGACGCGTTCGGCCAGCGCGGCCGCGTCGGCGGCGACATCGGTCACCAGCGCCGGCTCGTCCAACTGCACCCACTGCGCGCCATTGTCGGCCAGCAGCGACAGCAACTCGGTGTACACCGGGATCAGTTCGTCGAGGCGTTCGATCGGTGCACCGGCACCATCCACCGGCTTGCTCAGCAGCAGGAAGGTGATCGGGCCGATGACTACCGGTCGGGCGGGAATCCCTTGGTCGCGGGCCTCTTTCAGCTCGGCAAGCACCTTGTCGGGATGCAGCTCGAAGCGGGTGCCGGGCGCAATCTCGGGAACCAGGTAGTGGTAGTTGGTGTCGAACCACTTGGTCATCTCCAGCGGCGCGACGTCGTCGTTGCCGCGGGCCGCCGCAAAGTAACGGTCCAGCTCGTCGGCCACCTTCGCGACCCTGGCCGGCAGCGCGCCGAGCAGTACCGAGGTGTCGAGCATCTGGTCGTAGTAGGAGAACGTGTTCACCGGCACGGAGTCCAGCCCGGCCGCCGCCAATTCCGCCCAGGTGTCGCGGCGCAGGGTGGCGGCGACGGACTCCAGCTCAGATCGACTGGTCCGGCCGGCCCAGTAGCCTTCGGTTGCGCGTTTGAGTTCGCGGCGCGGACCGATGCGCGGGGAGCCGGTGATGGTGGCGGTAAACGGCTGAGCGGTCACGTGTTCGTCCTTCACTCGACGTGGTGGTCACCGCCAGCGGACGCACAGCCGATCGGGTGCACTGCGCCCGGTGGGCACGGCAACCGGTGCGGCCAACGCCCATCCCACGAGGCGGTGAACCGCCGGACGCGGCGCGTCCGGCACAGCTGGCAGGTCTTCGGACTCGCAGGCATGCACCATGTGGTGCTCCTAATGGCCGTCGCTTCCCGGTCGTTGACCAGTGCTTCTAGACGGCGGTCGTTCCTGCATACCGCTGCGGGACAGTCCCGGATTCTCACCGAGTTCCCTCTCGCGACGCATAGCCAACATGCCTCGCTCGATGCCGACACCTTGCGGCGACGGCAGACCAGTTGCGTAATCGAGACTACTAGGTGCGATGGCGGCGACCCGTCCCCCTCGCCGTTTCGCGGCTGGGGGTGCCCCCGGCGCCCGGCTTCGCCGCGCATGCGATCGCCGCGTCGGCGGCCAGCGCTTCGACGATGGGCACGTCGCCGTTGTTGAACTCGATGGTCCGCCCGATCGTCGCGTCGTCGTGCAGCACGGCCGCCGCCACCAGCGCGACGTCTTCGCGGGTGACTTCCCGGCCATGCGGTGCGGCACCGACGGCGATGTGCCCGGTCGCGGGATCGAGCGTGAGCCGACCGGGTCCCAATATGGTCCAGTCGAGGTCACTGCTGCGCAGATGGGCGTCGGCGGCGGCCTTGGCCTCGGCATAGGGAAAGAACGGATCGTCTTGCGGCACACCGTGGTCGGGTCCGGCCCCGAAATACGAGACCATCACGAAGCGCCGAACTCCGGCCTTGGCGGCGGCGTCGATGACCCGGACGGCGGCGTCGCGGTCGACGGCGTAGGTGCGGGCCGGATTGCCGCCGCCGGCGCCGGCGGAGAAGACCACCGCGTCATGTCCGGCCACCAGGTCGGCCAGGGCGTCGGTGTCGAGTTGCTCGATGTCGGCGACGACGGGTGTGGCCCCGGTAAGGGCAATTTCCTCGGCGTGGTCGGGATTGCGGAAAACCGACGTCACGGCGTCGCCGCGCTCGGTCAGGATTCGGGCCAGATGCATGGCGACCTTGCCGTGGCCGCCGATGACGACGATGCGTGCCATGCCGCCGACGCTACCTGGCAACCCCGCTCCCGACCCGCCTAGCGCCGTGGTCAAGAATCGAGGCACACGAGTCAAAGGAGAACGTCATGGCTGAAGCCGTCATCGTCGAAGCGGTGCGCTCACCGATCGGCAAACGCAACGGTGGTCTGTCCGGGGTGCATCCCGCCGACCTGTCCGCCCAGGTCCTCAACGGGCTCGTCGGCAAGGCCGGCGTCGACCCCGAGCTCGTCGACGACGTGATCTGGGGATGTGTCATGCAGGCCGGTGAGCAGGCCCTCGACATCGGTCGCACCGCGTTGCTGACGGCCGGCTGGCCCGAGAGCGTGCCGGGTGTCACCGTCGATCGTCAGTGTGGGTCCAGCCAGCAGTCGGTGCACTTCGCCGCCGCGGGTGTGGTCGCCGGTCACTACGACGTCGTCGTGGCCGGCGGTGTGGAGTCGATGTCGCGGGTGCCGATGGGCTCGTCGCTCGCCGGCGGTGGCAGGCCGTTCCCGCAGGGCTTCCTGGACCGCTACGACGGCGCGGTTCCGAACCAGGGCATCGGCGCCGAGATGATCGCCGAGCAGTGGGGATTCGACCGCACCACGCTCGACCAGTTCTCCCTCGACTCCCACGAAAAGGCCGCTGCGGCACAAGATTCCGGGGCGTTCGACGATGAGATCGTTGCCATCAAGGACCAGGACGGCAACACGATTCTCAAAGACGAAGGCATCCGCCGGGGCACACCGATGGAGAAGATGGCCCAGCTCAAGCCGGCCTTCAAAGAGGACGGCGTGATCCACGCCGGTAACTCCAGCCAGATCTCCGACGGTTCGGCTGCGCTGCTGTTCATGTCGGCGGAGAAGGCGAAGTCGTTGGGGCTCAAGCCGATCGCCAAGGTGCACACCGCGACGCTGGCCGGCTCCAACCCGGTGATCATGCTGACCGGGCCGATCCCGGCGACCCAGAAAGCGCTGAAGCGCTCCGGGCTGAGCCTGGACGAGATCGGTGCTTACGAGGTCAACGAGGCGTTCGCGCCGGTGCCGTTGGCTTGGCTGAAAGACATCGGCGCAGACGAGAAGAAGCTCAATCCCAAGGGCGGGGCGATCGCACTCGGCCATCCGCTCGGCGGATCCGGGGCGCGGCTGATGACGACGCTGCTGTACCACATGCGGGACAACGGAATTCGCTACGGACTCCAGACGATGTGCGAGGGCGGCGGACAGGCTAACGCCACTATTCTGGAATTGCTGTGACGGATGCGGCTGCGCTGTCCGAGCGCCGCGGCAATGTATTAGTCATCACGATCAACCGGCCTGAGGCCCGCAACTGCGTTAACGGGGCGGTGAGTACTGCTGTCGGTGACGCGCTCGAGCAGGCCCAAAACGATGCAGAGGTGCGGGCGGTCGTCATCACCGGCGCCGGTGACAAATCGTTTTGCGCCGGAGCCGATCTCAAGGCGATCTCGCGCCGGGAGAACCTGTACCACCCCGACCATGCCGAGTGGGGATTCGCCGGCTACGTGCACCACTTCATCGACAAGCCCACGATCGCCGCGGTCAACGGCACCGCACTTGGGGGTGGCACCGAGCTGGCGCTGGCCAGCGACTTGGTGGTCGCCGAGGAGCGCGCGCAGTTCGGGCTGCCCGAGGTGAAGGTGGGTCTGATCGCCGGGGCCGGCGGGGTGTTCCGGATCGTCGACCAGCTGCCCCGCAAAGTCGGCCTCGAGATGCTGCTGACCGGTGAGCCGATCACTGCGGCCGAGGCCGCCAAGTGGGGCCTGATCAACCAGGTTGTGCCGAACGGCACCGTGCTGGAGGCCGCGCTGGCGTTGGCTCAGCGGGTTACCGTCAACGCACCGCTGTCGGTGCAGGCCAGCAAGCGGATCGCCTATGGCGCCGACGACAGTGTCATACCCGGGGAGGAACCGGCCTGGGCCCGAACCACCCGTGAATTCGGCACGCTGCTGAAATCCGAAGACGCCAAAGAAGGGCCGCTGGCATTCGCCCAGAAGCGCCCACCGGTCTGGAAGGCTCGTTAACGGACCGCGCGACGGCTACTGCGCCAGCGTGTTCACCGCCCGCCGGAAAACGCCGGGCAGGGCTTTGGCAGCCGGGACGATGGCACGCCGGGCCGGGCGCGGGACGGTGCTCAATATCAGTGTGCGGGTGAGCAGGCGGTAGTCGCGGGTGATGCGCCGCCACGCCTGTTCATACGACGACGGAGTCTCGTCGACGATCGCGCTGACCGCTGCGGCGGCCTGCTTCACCGCCAGGCTGATGCCTTCACCGGTCAGGGCGTCCTCGTAACCGGCTGCGTCGCCTACCAATAACACCCGGCCGGCGACCCGTCGGGAGACCACCTGGCGCAGCGGACCACAGCCGCGGGCTCGTCCGGGCTGGGCGCCGCGTAGTCGGCCTGCCAGCCGGGGGAACCACTCCAGCTCCGGTTGGCGATTGCACAGGATCGCGACACCGACCAGATCCGGCTCGACCGGCGTCACGTACGCCTCGCCCCACCGCGACCAGTACACCTCGACGAATTCCGACCATGCTGGCACCGCGTAGTGCCGGCGCACGCCGTACCGTCGCGGCCGACCGGCAACCGCCGTGATCCCGACGGCGCGGCGCACGGCTGAATGCAGGCCGTCGGCTGCCACCAACCACTTTGCGCGCACTCCGGCTGCGATCACGCCCGTGGCGTCCTGCTCGACGCTGTCGACCCGGGTCGAAATCCATTCGGTATCTTGCTCTTTGGCGCGGGCCATTAACGCCGAATGTAGGGTGGTGCGTCGCACGCCCCGGCCGGGACGGTCGCGAAAGCGTGCCTCGGCCCGCCGGTGTTCGCTCACATACGCGATGCCGCGGAACGGCAGCCCCGCGGGATCTACGCCAAGTGATGTGAGTTCGGCCAGACCGCCGGGCATCAAACCCTCACCGCAGGCCTTGTCTATCGGGTCCGCTCGTGGCTCAGCCACCACCACCGAAAGTCCTTGTCTGCGAGCATGTAACGCCGTAGTGAGACCCGCCGGACCGCCGCCGACAATTAGCACGTCAGCGTCGTATGTCATGTGCGCCGCTCCTTCTCATCGCTGCGCTCTGCATCGTCGCCGGCGCGCGTCACGATGCGTAACCCAGCGCCTGGTTCTCCACCCGGATTCGCACACTCAGCAGCAGAGCATTCGCGGCGGTGAATGCGGTCGCGGTTAGCCACGCCGAATGCACCAACGGCAGCGCTACGCCCTCGGCGACCACAGCCAGATAGTTCGGATGATGCAGCCATCGGTAGGGCCCTCGTCGCACCAACGGCGCGTGCGGCACGATGATGACCAAGGTGTTCCAGCGACGGCCCAGCGTTGCCACACACCACCAGCGCAAGACCTGGCTGGCTGCCACTAGCGCCAGCATCGGCCAGCCGAGCCA
Source organism: Mycobacterium sp. NGS51 (assembly GCF_059812525.1). Classification (NCBI taxonomy): domain Bacteria; kingdom Bacillati; phylum Actinomycetota; class Actinomycetes; order Mycobacteriales; family Mycobacteriaceae; genus Mycobacterium; species Mycobacterium sp. NGS51. The sequence continues at coordinate 37,556 of NZ_JCALCV010000002.1, read as the reverse complement.
GCCGAGGAACGGCCGATGCAGTGCCCACACCTCGAGAACACAGCCGAGCAGGAGCGCGGCATGGACGGTGACCATTACCGGATAGTGCCTGCGGCCGAACTCTTTACCGCCGTTGGCAAAAGCCCATCGCGCGTTGCGCTTGGAGATGACCAACTCGACCAGGCGCTCGATGCCGATCGCCAGGATCAGCAGGTAGTACACGATCTACCAGCCGAGCAGCACGAGTTCAGAGCAGAAGGCCGGGCCCATGGCAATCATCAGCCCCAGCGATCCCGGCGGCGGCGGATCAGCCATGTTGGCCCGAAGCACGTCGAGCACAGATACCGAAGAGAGATTACCGTTGGTGCGCAACGAATTCCGGGTGTGATCGAGGGCGTCGGCGGGTAGGTCCAGGACGTTTTCGACGGCATCGATCACCCGCGGACCGCCGGGGTGACAAACCCAGGTCGAGATGTCGGAGGTGGTCAGCCCGTTGTCGCTGAGGAACTGGCGGACGTCTTCACCCAGGTACTTCTCCGCGACGGTGGCGACCTCGACGGACAAAACGATCTTGAACCCCTCGGTGCCGATGTTCCAGCCCATCACGTCTTCGGTGTCGGGGTAGATGCGGCTGCGGGTGGCCAGTACCCGCGGCCCAGCAGCCGGCCGATCGGGCCCTTTGGCGATGACGACGCCTGCGGCGTCGCCAAAGAGGCTGGAGGCGACCAGATTGGCCATCGAATGGTCATCTCGCTGGATGGTCAGCGAGCAGAGTTCGACGGCCAGCAGGGCCGCCACCTGATCGGGATAGGCGCGTAGGTAGTCGGAGAGCCGGGCGATCCCGGCGGCACCGGCCACACAACCCAACCCGAACAGTGGCAGCCGTTTGACGTCAGGGCGAAGGCCGACCCGGGTGGCCAATCGCGCCTCGAGGGTGGGCACCGCAAGTCCGGTCACCGTTGTCGACAAGACGATATCGACCTCGGAAGGTTTGACTTTGGCGGCGTCGAACGCCGACAGCAGCGCCTGCTCACCGAGATCCAGGGCGACCTCGAGAAAGGCGTCGTTGGCCTCGGTGAAGCCGCTCAGTTCGGCGTAGCGCGACAGTGGCAGCGCGTGGTGGCGCGACGCGACCCCGCTGCTGGCGGTGAACCGGGCGAACTCAGCACCGCCGAAGCCGGTCACCGCGGAGGATATGTCGTCCTGACTGTTGAAGTGCGGCGGAAATTGGATTGCCACTGCCGCGAGAGATGGGGCTGCCGACGTGCTGGCCGTCGGTACGCGCAGCCCAGAGGTCTCGGGGCGCATCCTGTCATTATCCATGTAGGCATTACGTTACTGGCGCATTGTCAGTTCAGCCAAAAAATTGCACACGTGTGTAATGGGGCAGCACCGTCTAATCGACCGGAGCGAGTTTTCGTCCACGCGCATGCACCGTTGCGACGAGGGTCAAGTCGTTGTCCCGCACCGGAACTCGGTTGCATCCGATGACACAACAGCCTGCGCAAATCAAGTCGACGCGGCCATTTACTGCATTACACAACTGCCTGCACCGGATTTGCGGCACCTGCAGGGCGCCGCGGCGCGAAAATATTGCGGCAGCCACCGGCGGACTACTCGGCACACGTTTCCACCCCACCGGCGCCGCCATCATCGCTAGGTTGGGGGTTGTGCGGATTCTTGTGACCGGCGCCACGGGCTACATCGGATCGCGCCTGGTTACCGCGCTGCTTGCGGACGGCCACCACGTATTCGCCGCGACCCGCGACCCGGCGCGCCTGGGCCAGTTCGGCTGGGTCGACGACGTCACAGCGGTTGCTCTGGATGCCTCCGAGCCCGCCTCGACGCGCGCGGCGCTGGCCGTCGCCGGCCCAATCGACGTCATCTATTACCTGGTGCACGCCATCGGTCAACCCGGCTTCCGCGACGCGGACCAGAGCGCGGCTGCCAACGTCGCGGCCGCCGCCAAGGACGCTGGGGTGCAGCGCATCGTCTACCTGGGCGGCTTCGTACCCGATGACGACAATTTGTCCGAGCACTTGACCAGCAGAGCCGAGGTGGCCGCAGCACTCACCACCGCGGGCGGGCCGGAAGTGGTGTGGCTGGGAGCGGCGCTGATCATGGGCGCCGGTTCGACATCGTTCGAGATGCTGCGCTATGTCGGCGACCGGTTTCCGCTCATGCCGATACCGCCCTGGATGGACAACCCAGTGGACCCGATCTCCATCCGGGACGTGCTGCATTACCTCGTCGCCGCCGCTGACCCGGAACGAGTACCCGCGGGCGCCTACGACATCGCCGGCCCCGACACCACGTCGTACCGGGAACTGCTGAAAACCTATGCACGCATTTCCGGCAAATGGCACACCGGCCTGCCGGTGCGCGGTGTAGACACCGCAGTGGCGTCGCGCCTCACGGCGATCGCATTGCCCGTGCCCGACGGGTTGGCTGCTGACCTGGTCGAATCGCTGGATCACCCGATGCGCGCCTCTGGCGCCGGCCTGCGGGATCTGGTGCCCGATCCGCCCGGCGGACTGATCGGCGTCGACGAAGCCGTCACCCGAGCGTTGTCCAACCGCCGACCGCGCCCGGTCAACACGCTGGCCGACCCGCATCACCTCGCCGACAGCGATCCGGTGTGGGCCGGCGGTGACACGTTGCGCATCCGGCGGCTCGCCAAAGCTGTGACACCGCCGATAGCGCGGTCTGGTCTTGGGCTGGTGAATGCGGTCCCCGGCCCGATCGCCGGTGCGTTGCGAACCGGCCTCGACATCCTGATCACTCTGACCCCGAAGGGGCACCCTGCATGACCGACCTCAGTACTCGCCCGCACACCAGCGCGCTGCAGGAGATCCGCCGCGCGATCACCAATGTCGCGGTGCCGCACCATGAGCCGCCGTCGGTGGTGCGCAGGCGGCGCATCGTGGTCGCAATCGTGCTGGTACTCGGCGCGGTGGTGCTGGGACTCTCCATGACCCGGCGTCCCGGCGAAGCGAGCTTCTACTGGCTGACGCTGGCGTTGAGCGCGGTGTGGCTGGTCGGTGCGCTTGCCTCCGGACCGCTCCATCTGGGCGGCATCTGCTGGCGCGGCCGCAACCAGCGTCCGGTGATCACCGGCAGCACCACCGGCTTGGTGCTCGGCGGCGTGTTCGTGCTCGGCGGGGTTATCGCCAAACAGATTCCGGCCGTTTCGGATCTGATCTCCCGGGTCTTCCAATTCGCCGACCAGGGCTCGTGGCGGCTGACTTTGGCCATCGCGCTGCTCGGTGCTATCGCCGAGGAATTGTTCTACCGCGGGGCGCTGTACACCGCTTTGGGCCGACACCACCCGGTGGTCATCTCGACGGTCATCTACGTCGTCGCCACATTGGCCAGCCAGAATCTGATGCTGGGATTCGCGGCGATCATCCTCGGCGCGGTGTGTGCGTTGGAGCGCCGCGCGACCGGCGGTGTGCTGGCGCCGATACTGACCCACTTCGTGTGGAGCCTGGTCGTCATACTCGCGCTGCCGCCGTTGTTCGGGTTCTAGCCGTCGGCCACCCGCGCCGACTCAGCGATCGGTGAAGTTCGGGGTGCGGCGCTGCTGGAAAGCCGTTGCGCCCTCGATGAAATCGTGGGATTTCAGCAACATCGCCTGGCCCTGCAGCTCGCGGTGCAGCGCCGGCTCCAACTCGGTGAGCGTGGCTGCGTTAATGGCCTCCTTGGTCTTGGCGAAGGCCACTGCCGGGCCGGATAGCAGCCCGGACACCACCTTGTCGACCTCCGCTTCGAAGTCGGCCGCGGGATACACCGCGCTGATCAGGCCACTGGCCAGTGCATCGGCGGCGGGTAGGCGTTCGGCCAACAACGCCATTCTCATGGCCCGGGCGCGGCCGATCGCGGCGGCGACCAACGCCGACGCGCCGCCGTCGGGCATCAAGCCCACCTTGGTGAACGCGAGCATGAAAAATGCTGCGTCCGAAGCCAATACGAGGTCACAGGCCAAGGCCAGTGATACACCGACACCGGCGCACGGTCCCTGCACAACGGCGACGACCGGTCGCGGCACCGCAGTGATCGCCTGCACTGCGCGGTTGGCTTCCACGATGATGTCAGTCGCCGGGCCTCGGCCGGTGACGTCGTCGGCGCTCATCCCGGCGCCGGAGCTGAAGCCCCGCCCGGCACCGCCCAGCCGCACCAGCTTGACCCGCGGATCGGCAGCCGCGCGCTCCATCGCCTCAGCGATACCGGCCAACACCGGGGTCGTCAGCGAATTGAGACTGTCCGGCCGATCGATCGTCACCGACAGCACACCGTCGGCCAGCGCGACGGACAAGCCCTCAACGGGCGTGAGGACGTCGATCCCGGAGTCAATGGCGGTCATGCGGATCACCTTAAGTGACCGGGCTGCATGGCAGTCCGGCGCGGCTGCGAAGATGCGAGGGCGGGTTGTTTGGTGGCGACAAGCCGGTTGCTCTCGACAAGGAGGTCGGTAGATGGCGGGACCGCTGACAGGGCTGCGGGTGGTCGAACTGGCAGGAATCGGGCCGGGCCCGCATGCCGCGATGATCCTCGGCGACCTCGGCGCCGACGTGGTGCGCATCGAACGGCCGGGCTCACCCGGCGCGGGGACTCCGCAGTCCACGCTGCGCAACCGACGGCTGGTGACCGCCGACCTCAAATCCGACGAGGGACGCGACCTGGTGCTGAAGCTGGCCGCCAAGGCCGACGTGCTGATCGAAGGCTACCGCCCCGGCGTCACCGAGCGGCTCGGCTTGGGCCCGCAGGACTGCGCGAAGGTCAACGAGCGCCTGGTGTATGCCCGGATGACCGGCTGGGGCCAGGCCGGTCCCCGGAGCCAGCAAGCCGGTCACGACATCAACTACATCTCGCTCAACGGCGTCCTGCACGCCATCGGCCGAGCGGGCGAGCGGCCGGTGCCGCCGCTGAACCTGGTCGGCGACTTCGGCGGCGGGTCGATGTTCTTGTTGGTCGGCATCCTGTCAGCGCTGTGGGAGCGGCAGGCCTCGGGCAAGGGCCAAGTCGTCGACGCCGCCATGATCGACGGGTCGTCGGTGTTGGTGCAGATGATGTGGGGGATGCGGGCGTCGGGCGTCTGGTCCGACGAGCGCGGCACCAACATGCTCGACGGCGGCGCGCCCTACTACGACACCTACGAGTGCTCCGACGGCCGCTATGTCGCGGTAGGCGCCATCGAGCCGCAGTTTTACGCGGCGCTGCTGGCCGGTCTCGGGCTGGACACCGCGGACTTGCCGGGGCAAAACGACGTCAAGCGCTGGCCGGAACTACGGGCCCGGCTCACCGAGGCGTTCGCCGCCAAAGACCGCGATCACTGGGCCGGGGTGTTCGCCGATTCCGATGCCTGTGTGACGCCGGTACTGGCCTTCGGCGAGGTGGAAATCGAGCCGCACGTCACCGAGCGCAACACCTTCTATCAGGCCGACGGCGGGCTGCAGCCGTTGCCGGCGCCACGGTTCTCCCGCAGTGTTCCGGACGTGCCGCGCCCGCCGGTACAGCCCGGAGGCAACGCTGAAGCCGTCCTCGACGACTGGGTATAGTTCCCAACCAACCAGTAGGTCGGCGCCCCGCGGTCGGCCGGAAAGGATGTTCGCGTGGAGATCAAAGACGCCGCAGCCCTTGTCACCGGCGGTGCGTCGGGCCTGGGCCTGGCCACCACCCAGCGGCTGCTTGACGCGGGCGCGCAGGTGGTGGTGCTCGACCTCAAAGGCGAAGAGGTGGTTCGCGAGCTCGGCGACCGGGCCCGGTTCGCCCCGGCCGATGTCACCGACGAAGACGCCGTCACCTCCGCGCTCGATCTCGCGGAGACCCTGGGCCCACTGCGGATCGTGGTCAACTGCGCCGGCACCGGCAACGCCATCCGGGTGCTGGGCAAGGACGGTGTCTTCCCGCTGGCGGCGTTCCGCAAAGTGGTCGACATCAACTTGATCGGGACATTCAACGTGTTGCGGCTGGGTGCTGAGCGGATCGCCAAGACCGACCTGATCGGCGAAGAACGCGGCGTCATCATCAACACCGCCTCGGTCGCGGCCTTCGACGGCCAGATCGGTCAGGCCGCGTACTCGGCATCCAAGGGCGGCGTGGTCGGCATGACCCTGCCGATTGCCCGCGACCTGGCCGGCAAGGGCATCCGGGTGGTGACGATCGCGCCGGGGCTGTTCGATACCCCGCTGCTGGCCGGTCTGCCCGAGCCGGCCAAGGAGTCGCTGGGCCAGCAGGTGCCGCACCCGAGCCGGCTGGGCAAGCCCGACGAGTACGGGGCGCTGGCCGTGCATATCGTCGAAAACCCGATGCTCAACGGCGAAGTCATCCGGCTGGACGGCGCGATCCGGATGGCGCCCAGGTAGGAGAACAGAAAGCCGATGCTGACGACGAAGTTCACCGAGACGTTCGGGGTCGAGCACCCGATTGTGCAGGGCGGCATGCAGTGGGTGGGTCGTGCCGAGCTGGTGGCAGCGGTCGCCAACTCCGGCGCGCTGGGTTTCTTGACCGCGCTGACCCAGCCCACCCCGGCCGATTTGGCCAACGAAATCGCCAAGACGCGAGACCTCACTGACAAGCCATTCGGGGTCAACCTGACAATCCTGCCGACAATCAACCCGCCGCCCTACGACGAATACCGCCAAGTCATCGTCGACGCCGGCATCAAGATCGTCGAAACCGCCGGCTCCAACCCGGCGCCGCATCTGCCGATGTTCCACGACAACGGAATCAAGGTGCTGCACAAGTGCACGTCGGTACGCCACGCGGTCAAGGCGCAGAGCCTGGGGGTCGACGGCATCAGCATCGACGGGTTCGAGTGCGCCGGCCATCCCGGCGAGGACGACATCCCGGGCCTGGTGCTGATCCCGGCGGCCGCAGCCAAGATCGACATCCCGATGATCGCTTCCGGCGGGTTTGCCGACGCGCGCGGTCTGGTCGCCGCGCTGGCGTTGGGCGCCGACGGTATCAACATGGGTTCGCGATTCATGTGCACGGTCGAGTCGTGCATCCATCAGAACGTCAAGGAAGCCATCGTCGCCGGCGACGAGCGGGGCACCGAGTTGATCTTCCGTCCGCTGCGCAACACCGCGCGGGTGGCGTCCAACACCGTCTCGCGTGAGGTCGTCGAAATCCTGGACAACGGCGGCCAATTCCCCGATGTGCAGGAATTGGTGGCCGGAGCGCGCGGCCGCAAGGTGTTCGACGACGGCGACGTGGAGGCCGGCATCTGGTCGGTGGGCACCGCGATGGGGCTGATCAACGACATTCCGTCAGTCGAAGAGCTGGTGTCGCGGATCGTCACCGAGGCCGAAGAACTGATCACCGACCGGCTGGGTGACATGGTCCGCAGCGGCGAAGACGAGAAGATTTCGGCCTGACGACGATTTCAGGACCGTCAGCAGGGAATCAGAACAAAAACGGGACCAACATCGAGGGCAAACTCACCTCATCAGCGGGGCGGCCACGCGGGCCACGCCGTTCGCGACAGTCAGCTCGCGGTAGGTAGCGGGTGCCAGTCGTCGAACTGCTCCGAGGTCTCGCCCTCTACCAGCATGTCGCCGTGGTAGAGAGCCTCGAAGTCGGCCTTGATGACGTCGGCACTCGAGTCGTCGATCCACATGTTCATGAGCGTATGGGTCACCATTAAGGAATCGTTGAGTCACGATTCGGAAAATGATGGCAATTCTTACCGCTGGGTAGGTTCGCTCTGCCGCAGGTACGAAGGGTGAGACAAAGAGTCCGGGTTGTTGGAACCGGCTATTTGTCAGATGTCTAAAGCCATACGCTTCGGGAACGCATGTTTTGACGGCCGGCGTTGCGGTGAACCATCCCGGATACCCACACGTCCTAACTGCTAGGACATCGAGGCCACGGCCTTGAACTGCGCGTAACTTACCGCTGATAAGTTACCGCTGGTATGGCGGCGGAAGGACGCGCATGCTGCAGAGAATCGCTCGACTGGCGCTGGTCGCCCCGGGCAAGATTCTGGCGGTAGCGCTGCTCGTCCTGGTGGGAGCCGTGGTCTTCGGCATCCCAGTGCCCAAGAGTCTGTCCGCGGGCGGCTTTCAGGATCCGACGTCGGAGTCGGCGCGAGCAACTCGGCTGCTGACCGACAAATTCGGCGAGAGCGATCAGAAGATGCTGATCGTGGTAACAGCGCCGGGGGGTGCTGCCAGCGAGCAAGCCCGCCAAGTGGGCACCGACATCGTCGAGCACGTGCGGCAGTCGCCGATGGTCTTCAACGTGACCTCGGCCTGGACCTCACCGCAGGCTGCCGCCGACCTGGTCAGCAAGGACGGTAAGTCCGGATTGATCGTGGCCAACCTCAAGGGCGGCGAGAACAATGCGCAGAAGTACGCCAGGACGCTCTCGGATGAGGTGGTCCACGATCGCGGCGACGTCAGCGTCGAAGCCGGCGGGGTGGCGATGGTGTACGCCCAGATCACTCATCAGAATGAGCGTGACCTGCTGCTGATGGAGTCGATCGCGATCCCGTTGAGCTTTTTCGTGCTGATTTGGGTGTTCGGCGGACTGCTGGCGGCGGCATTGCCGCTGATGCTGGGCGGGCTGGCCATCGTGGGCTCCATGTCGGTGTTGCGGTTCATCAGCTTCAGCACCGACGTGTCGATCTTCGCGCTCAACCTGAGCACCGCAATGGGACTCGCGTTGGCCATCGACTACACGCTGTTGATCATCAGCCGCTACCGCGAGGAACTGGCCGAGGGCACACCTCGAGAAGAGGCGCTGATTCGGACTATGGCTACCGCCGGACGCACAGTGCTGTTCTCCGCGACGACGGTCGCCTTGTCGATGGCGGTCATGGTGCTGTTCCCGATGTACTTCTTGAAGTCGTTCGCCTACGCCGGCGTGGCCACCGTGGCGTTCGTGGCGGTCGCGGCCGTGGTGGTGACTCCGGCCGCCATCGTTCTGCTGGGCCCGCGGCTGGACTCGCTGGACGTGCGCCGACTGGTGCGTGTGCTGTTGCCCTGGCTACGGCACGGCTCAGACCTCGCGGACAGACCTGTGGAGCAGTTGTTCTGGTATCGCTCGACGAAATTTGTGATGCGCCGCGCGGTGCCGATCGGATCGGCCGTCATCGCGTTGCTGCTGGTGCTCGGGGCCCCGTTCCTCGGAGTGAAGTGGGGGTTTCCCGACGACCGGGTGCTGCCGCAGTCGGCATCGCCACATCAGGTTGGCGACCAGCTGCGCAACAATTTCACCGAGAATTCGACGACGGCGGTGCCCGTCGTCGTGCCCGACATCCGTGGCGTGAGCCAAAGCGACCTCGAGCGCTACGCCGCCGACCTGTCGCGGGTGCCCGACGTCGCTGCGGTGACCGCCCCCACCGGGACGTTCGTCGCGGGCAGCCGGGCGGGGCCGCCGGCCGCGCCCACCGGTATGGCCGACGGCAGCGCTTTTCTGACCGTCGCCAGCAGCGCGCCGCTGTTCTCCCAGGTCTCCGCCACCCAGCTGGACCGGTTGAAAGCCGTGCCCGGCCCGGCCGGCCGCGCCACCGACATGGCGGGGCTGGCGCAGATCAACCGCGACAGCGTGAACGCGATCATGACCCGGCTGCCGCTGGTGCTCGGGCTGATCGCCGCGATCACCTTTGCGTTGTTGTTTTTGCTTACCGGCAGCGTGGTGTTGCCACTCAAAGCACTGGTGCTCAATGTGTTGTCGCTGACCGCGGCGTTCGGCGCGCTGGTGTGGATCTTCCAGGACGGACATCTCGGCGCGCTGGGGACCACACCCAGCGGAACGCTGGAGGCCAACATGCCGGTGTTGCTGTTCTGCATTGCGTTCGGGTTGTCGATGGATTACGAAGTGTTCTTGGTCTCCCGAATCCGCGAGTACTGGTTGCAGTCCCCGGTTGCCCGGCTGGCACGTCCGGCCGCAGCGGCGGCCCGCGCCGCCAACGACGAGAGCGTGGCGCTCGGACTGGCCCGCACCGGCCGGGTCATCACGGCCGCTGCGCTGGTGATGTCGATATCGTTCGCTGCCCTGATCGCGGCGCAGGTGTCGTTCATGCGGATGTTCGGTGTCGGCCTGACCCTTGCCGTGCTGGTGGACGCGACTCTGGTGCGCATGGTGCTGGTTCCGGCCTTCATGCACGTGCTGGGTCGGTGGAATTGGTGGGCGCCCAAACCGCTGGCCTGGATGCACGAACGGTTCGGGATCAGTGAGAGCGGTACTGCCAAGCCCGCAGCCGCGGCTCACCGGCCAGGGCGGCACCGCCGCGACAGCGTCGTGCCGGCTCAACCGCTCGTGCGCCGCAACGACGTGGGGCAGCCCGCCGGATCGGTCATGGACGGTGGTTTGCGTTCCGATGGGTGATTTCCGGCGCCGGCGGGCCCCGCGTGGGTCGGGCGACCTGCTCCGCGACGAGATCCTGGACGCCGCCACCGAACTGCTGCTGGAGGTCGGGCACGCCAAGGAGGTGTCGATCCGCTCGGTAGCCCAGCGCGTCGGTGTGACGCCGCCGTCGATCTATCTGCATTTCGAGGACAAAGATGCGTTGCTGGATGCGGTCTGCGCACGCTATCTAGAGAAGCTTGACCAGGAGATGCAGCGGGCGGCGGTCGGTCAACCGTCCACGGCGAAGGTGCTGCGGGCCCAGGGCCTGGCTTACGTGCGGTTCGCGACGCAGACCCCCGAGTTGTACCGGATCGCCACTATGGGGCAATGGCGCTCGGACAGCGACGTTGACGCCGCCTTGGCCAGCTCAGCGTTCAAGCACCTGTGCGACACAGTGCAGGCACTCATGCACGAGGGCAGCTACCCGCCCGGTGATCCGAATACGGTTGCCTTGCAGCTTTGGAGCGCCGCACACGGGGTGGCGGCGCTGCTGATCGCCAAGCCACACCTGCCCTTTGGCGATGTGGAAGCATTCGTCGACCGGATGCTGTGCACGGTGTCGTTCGGGCATATCGTGGCGGGACTGGTCGGGCCGGACGCCACGCCCGAACAGACGATGGAATGGTTGGTATTGCATCAATCGTCGGAAGGTTCGCACGTATGACACCGGCATCCACGGTCGACAACCCGTTCTTCGCTCGGATCTGGCCCACTATCGCAGCACACGAAACCGAGCAGATCCGTGCGCTGCGCCGGGAGAATTTGTCCGGGCTATCCGGCCGGGTCCTGGAAGTCGGAGCCGGTGTCGGCACCAACTTCGCCTTCTACCCGAACTCCGTGGACCAGGTGGTGGCGGTGGAGCCGGAGCCGCGGCTGTCGGAGCGTGCCCGCGTCGCCGCAGCGGAGGCCCCCGTTCCGGTCCGGGTAACTGACGACGCTGTCGAGGACTTCGCCAGCGATGAGCCGTTTGACGCGGTGGTGTGCTCGCTGGTGCTGTGCTCGGTGGGTGACCCCGATGACGTGCTCCGCCAACTGCATTCGCGGCTTCGGCCGGGCGGTCAGTTGCGGTATCTCGAGCATGTGGCCAGCGGCGGGTTCCGGGGCCGGCTGCAGCGCCTGGCGGACGCGACGATCTGGCCGCGGCTGCTGGGTAACTGCCACACGCATCGGGACACTGAGCGAGCGATCGTCGGCGCCGGTTTCGAAGTCGAGGACGCTCGACGGGAGTCGACGATGCCGGTGTGGGTGCCGTTACCGGTCTCGGAGTTCGCGTTGGGCCGCGCACGTCGTTCCTGACTGCCGCGATTCCGCAGCCGCCGGCTAGTTGAGCAGGGCGGGCAGTTGGTGCAGCAGTGACGGGAGAGCCTTGCTGGCGCTTTCCCGGACGGTGAGCGTGGCGCTGGCCGATAGCGGTGTGGGCTCCGGGTTTACCTCGATGACGATCGCGCCGCGGGCCAACGCCAAATCGGGCAGGCCGGCAGCCGGGTAGACCACGCTCGAGGTCCCGACGACAACCAGCACATCTGCCGCCGCGGTGGCCTCGACCGCGCTTTGCCACGTCTTCTCGGGGAGCGGTTCCCCGAACCAGACGATGTCGGGCCGGATCAGTCCGCCGCAGGCGCAGATCGGCGGCTCGACTTCCAGCGCTGGTTCGGTCATTTCTGGCAGTTCACCGACAAACGGATGTTCGCAAGCGGCACAACGGAATTCGAACAGGCTGCCATGGAGGTGATGCACCGGGGCGCTACCGGCGCGCTCATGCAGATCGTCGACGTTCTGGGTGACGACGGTGACCTCGGCGTGGTCCTGCCAGGCCGCGACTGCGCGATGGCCGTCGTTGGGCTCGACGCGACTCACCAGGTAGTGCCGCCACAAATACCAACCCCAGACCCGTTCGGGGTTCTGCAGCCACCCATGCGTGCTGGACAGCTCATAGGGGTCGAACTTTGCCCACAACCCGTTCTTGTCGTCGCGAAACGTCGGCACGCCGCTCTCGGCGGAGATACCCGCGCCACTGAGCACCGTTACTCGCACACTACTAATGTAGCTGGACTGCGCGATACTGGGCATGTGCAACTGGGGGCGTGGCTGTGTATCGAGGACCAAGCGGGTCGCCCGCTGTTCGACCAACTCAGGACGCAGATCATCGACGCGATTCGCGCCGGCACGCTCGCGCCCGGAGCCCGGCTGCCCACTGTCCGGGAACTGGCGGGTGAGCTCGGCATGGCGGTCAATACCGTTGCCCGCGCATACCGGGAGTTAGAGGCGGCCGGTGTCGTCGAAACGCGGGGCCGCTTCGGCACATTCGTCGCCCGGGCCGACCCGTCGGACCGCGCGATGGCGGACGCGGCCGGGGCATACGCCGACGTGGCTCGCGCGCTGGGACTCGGCAAGGCGGAGGCGTTGCGCTATCTCGACGACGCCTTCGGTGATTAGCCGAATTCCAGCAGCGTCAACGTCGGACGCAGCGAGTCCAGCGCGCGGAACCGGTGGGTGGCCGCCAGCAGAAAGTTGAGCAGCCGGCCGCGGCCCGGTGGCAGCGCTACGTCGCGAACGGCGCGGACACCCGGCACTGTGTTCACCAGATCCGCAGCTTCGGCCACCGACATGGTGAACGGCATCGGCGGGAACTTGTAGCGGCGTGAGATCCGATGCCCGCCACGGGTATACCGGGCCAGCGAGGCTGGAGGCAAATCGAAAAGCATCTGCCCGCCAGGAAACCGCTTGGCGCACTCGGCGATCAGTCCGAGCGCCTCCTGCGGTTGCAGATACATCAACAGGCCCTCGGCGGTGACGAACACTCCATGCGAGGGGTCGACGCGTTCGGTCCAGCTGTAATCCAGTGCGGACTGCGCGCACACCGACACCCGCGGTGATTCCGGCAGCAATCGTTCGCGAAGATCGACGACCGGCGGGAGATCGACTGTCAGCCAATGGAATTGACCGTTAGGCAGAGAGGCGTCGAGACGCCAGAAACTGGTCTGCAACCCCTCGGCCAACGCCACCACTGTCGCCGACGGGTGGCGCGCCAGGTAATGACGGGTCTGGATGTCGAACGCCAGCGCCCGCAGCGCCATGTCCTGGCGAGTCGCGCCGAACTTCGCGAAGTCGAAATCGATCGAGTCAACGAGATTGATCGCCAACGGGTCGTCGATGACCGCGTCAGGGCGGCTGGCCTCCCGGGCGCGGGCCCGCAACGTCAGCAGGGCCGTCTCGGAAACCCCGGTGAGGGTGGCCGTTTCTCGGTCGGGACTCATCGGAGAAACCCTACCGGCCGCTGCTCAACGCAATACTCTGCCCAGGGTGCGCAGGTTGCGGGTGGTGGTCGACGGTTTGTAGCGCTTCTTGCCCATCGTCTTGCCGATGGTGCTGCCCAGAGTTTCGCCCTTGGGCACCTGCCAATAGACGACGCCGTCGCCGCGAGCGACTTTGTCGTCGGGCCCGGGTTCCAGCGCGCTGAGTTCGTCGAGCACCGCGGCGTCGGTGACGAAGGTGACGTAGGAGTGGTATCCCTCCACTTCGGGCTCGAACGGATAAGTCTCGACGATGTCGCGCACGGTGTCGAGATCGTAGAGCAGCACCCAGGCGTCGTACCCGAATCTCTTTCGTAGCGCGCGCTCGGCCGTCGCACGAACCTTGTCGGCGCCGGCGGGTGACTCCAACAGCACGTTGCCGCTGGCCAGGATGGTGCGCACATTGTGCAATCCGGCGTCGGTCAGCGCAGTGGCCACCTCGGCCATTTTCAGGTTGACGCCACCGACGTTCACGCCGCGCAGGAAAGCCGCATATGTGGTCATCCGGGCGCCTCGAAAAGTCCGCGATCCCAAGGATGGACGGCCATCATCTCGTGATGGTAACCGAGTAAGCTTCCCGCATGGGACGCCAAGTGTTCGACGACAAGTTGCTGGCGGTGATCGCCGACAACTCCCTCGGCGTGCTGGCCACCATCAAGCGCGACGGGCGTCCACAGCTGTCCAACGTGCAGTACTACTTCGACGCCCGCCGCAACGCCATTCAGGTGTCGATCACCGAGCCACGGGCAAAAACGCGTAACCTGCGGCGTGACCCGCGGGCTTCGCTTCTGGTCAGCTCCGACGACGGCTGGTCGTATGCGGTGGCCGAGGGCACCGCGGAATTGACGCCCCCGGCGGGCGCCCCCGACGACGACACCGTGGCTGAGTTGATCGCCTTGTACCGCAACATCGCCGGCGAACACCCGGACTGGGAAGAGTACCGCCAGGCGATGGTCACCGATCGGCGCGTGGTGCTGACCATCCCGATCGTCCACGTGTACGGCATGCCGCCCGGAATGCGGTAGCCGCGCAGGTTCGTTGCGCCTGCTTGTCGGGCGGTACCCGCCCGCATCGTCGCCGCGCTAGGCTGCCGTTATGGCAGCATCCAACTCCGAACCGGATTCCACCTCGGAGGACGAAACCAAGCGCAGGTTCCGCGAAGCTCTGGACCGCAAGAAGGCTCAGTCAGCCGGTGGAGCGGCGCACAAGGACAGCGGCGCCAAACAGTCGCGAACACACGGTCCGGTGGAGAACCGCCGCGAATTCCGTCGCAAGAGCGGATAGTTACTGCACCACAAGGCTTTTGCGCGGTGCTACCGGGCCGGCTTTGAACCCTGCGAATGCCCAACGCGCAGCGCACCCAGACCCGGCGGTCGATGCGCCGCTGGAGGCCAGCCCCTAGCGGTACATACTCCGTTGTCTTCTACACGTTCGCACAACCCACCGACACGGCCACTGAACCGCTCGTGACGTCGAATCAAGAGAACCTAGCTGTAGGGCCCGCTGTAGCGGCCAGGGCACGGCGCGAACACGCTGATATAGCTGCCCGTGTCAGGGCACCAGACCTGCACCATGTGCGGTCCATCGCCATCCGGCACCAGTCGGCACTCTGAGACAGACGGCAGAATGCAGTCGGAGCCATACCCCGGTGCCGCGGAAGCCGGCGCGGCCCCCGCCAAGCCGACAGCAGGTGTAGCCACCGTCAACGCGGCACTGACGAGGATGTTCGGTAGCTGCATGCGTGCGGCACTCCTTCGTCGTCACTCCCGAAACCATCTCCCGACAACCGAGTATGCCGCTGCCCTACGACAGTCCTCGTCGGGTGGCCGAGCACCTTCACGGCATGTTCGTCGCCAAGCGCGACACCCTGTTGGGGGCGGTGCTGGTGAACCCTCCTTCTACACTGTGCAAGTGCCCAACCTGCAGCTTGCCCAAGACCCGGCCGCCGACGCGCTGCTGGCGGCCAACCCGTTCGCTCTGCTCGTCGGCATGCTGCTCGACCAGCAAGTGCCGATGGAAACCGCGTTCGCGGGCCCGAAGAAGATCGCCGACCGGATCGGCGGTTTCGACGCCTCCGAGATCGCCGATTACGACCCGGACAAGTTCGCCGCCTTGTGCTCGGAAAGACCTGCGATACACCGCTTTCCAGGATCGATGGCTAAGCGGATCCAGGCCCTGGCGCAGCTCGTCGTGGATCGCTACCAAGGTGACGCCACCGCGTTGTGGACGGCCGGCGAACCGGACGGGGCGGAGTTGCTGCGGCGGCTCAAGGGCCTACCCGGTTTCGGCGAGCAGAAGGCACGAATCTTTCTGGCGCTGCTCGGCAAGCAATACGGCGTCACCCCGACCGGCTGGCGGGCGGCGGCCGGAGAGTACGGCAAGGCCGGTACTCACATGTCGGTTGCCGACATCGTCGACGCCCGGTCGCTCGACCAGGTGCGGTCCTACAAGAAGCGGATGAAGGGAAAGGCGGCAACGTGAAGACACATCTGACGTGTCCGTGCGGAGAGGCCATCGTTGGCAAGGACGAAGACGAACTGGTCGAACTGACTCAGGCGCACCTTGCCAGCGTTCATCCCGGCCTCGAGTATGACCGCGATGCGATCCTGTTTATGGCCTACTGACGGCTGAACTCTGGCGCGAACGTGCGTGTCTGTACAGCGACACGCCGCGTCAACCGTACAACTGCGCCCGCTCGCGCGAGATCTGAGCCGGGTTACGGCACCACCGTCGAACCGATGGTGGGCATGAACTGGCACTGCTTGTCCTTGGTGGTGACCTGTCCGAAGATCGTCGACATGATGCTGCCCGACCCGGTATCGGCGATCGCGGTCAACGTCGTCGGTCCATCAGCGTTGATGTCTGCTTGCGGCTTGAGCGTGGCACTGCCCGACTTGCCGGTGGTCAGGTTGACCCAGGTGACATTCAACGGCAGCTTCTGCACCTCGCCGGGTCCAGGTGTGCCAACCGCGGTGAACACGTAGGCGGTCTGGCCGGGCCGGGGGCCCGGTGTCGGGATCTTGGCCGGCCCCGCGACCGACAGCGCGGTCGCGATGGCATTGCCGCCGTCGGCCAGGCAGTTGGTGCCGATCGAGGGATACATGAAGTCCTGCGTGGGCGGAGCGTCGGGGTTGTACGCCGGGGCGGCGGCCGGTGCCGCCGTGTCGGCAGCCGCCGGCGCCCCTGCCGCTGGCGCTGATGCGCCGGCGGGCGGTGCCGGAGCGGGCACCGGTGCGGCGACGGGCGCGATAGCCGGCGCCGGTGCCGGCGCGGCAACGGGGCCCGGGCCGGCCGCATGCGCAGGGTCGATACCGGTGGGCAGATGTGCTTGGAAACCCGGTTCCACACCGACCGCCGGGATGTGGGCCGTTGGGTCCTGCACGAACTGATTCACCGACGATGCAACGTTTTTCGATTCGGCCGGCACCGAGGGATTGCGCGAAAATGCCGACGCGGCAGCCATCAGCAGCTGCGACGCCTGCTGCGGGTCACCGGCAGCCTGCTGGATGATCGGGCTCAACTGGTCGAGTGCCGGCAGGCCGGGCAACTGCTGAGACGGCGCCGGTGGCGCCGGCGCCGGGTCCGCAGCGGCGTTCGGGCAGAGCCCGAATGCAGTGGTTGAGGCGATGGCCGCAGCGGCCAAACCAATGGTCAGATTCGAAGTGCGTACCACGGTGTTCTCCCGATCCTCGGTTGTGAGTTAGCCGGCCAACCCGGGTTGGCCGGCTAACCATGCGTGTCAGGGCAGTGCGGAGAGCGGTATCAGCAGCGGGTTGCTCGGCGCGGTGGGCGCCGGAGCGGCGACCGCGGGCGTGCCCGGTTGCACGCCGTGCGGAACCGGCAGGCCACCCGGAGCCAACGACGCCAGGTCACCGGGTAGCGACACTTGCTGCGGCAGCGGCACCGGAAGGAACGGCACCTGCGGCATATCCAGCTGCGCCGTCGGCATCAGCTGCGCAGGGTTGGCCGGGGCCGCGGGTGCCGCCGGCGTAAGCCCCGGGATACCGGTGGATACCCCTGGCGTGGTCGGAGCGGTCGCCGGGGCGCCCGTGGTTGCGCCGGGCAGAAGCGAACTCGCGCCAGGGACGGTCGACGCCGCATTGGGTGCGCCGCCGGGCTGCTGCGGGGCCCTGATCGTGGCGCCGGCCAGCGGCGGCGGGGTGGACGGCGCGGGCGGGGTGGCCCCGAGAGCCGTCGCGAGGCTTTGCAGCATCTGTGGTGCGTGGCTTGCCGTGTTGACGAGCTGTTCCCCAATGTTGGGAGCCGGCACTGGCAGCGCCGGGTCGGCGTGGGCGACACCGCCGGCCAGCAACGCCGCTGACCCGCCGGCGAGGACGGCGGTCGCGCGTAACAACGTCCAAATGGTCATGGTTCTCCCTGGTTTCGACGACTGGTCGACCCGATCGTTCGCGTGATGCCAAAGTGACTCAAGTGACACGTGTGGCATTTATTCGATCGTTACGCACCCGAGTGGTTGCGGTTATCCGGCCAGACGGCGCTGCCTGATCGATAGCGCCATCGCTAGAGTCGGGCGAATAGACACGACCCCGGCCGCCCCGGCGGCACCGATCATCCGCCGGCGCGCGATCTCGTTGAATGCTGCCGCGCCGGCGCTGTTGTTCTTGAGCGTCGCCGCGCGGCTGGCCTGGACCTACTTGGTGCCCAACGGTGCCAACTTCGTCGACCTGCACGTCTACATCGGCGGCGCAGCCGCCATCGACCACCCCGGCACGCTGTACAGCTACGTCTACGCCGACCAGACACCGGATTTCCCGCTGCCGTTCACCTACCCACCATTCGCGGCGGTCGTCTTCTATCCGCTGCACCTGCTGCCGTTCGGACTGGTGGCCTTCTGCTGGCAGGTCGGCACTATGGCCGCGCTCTACGGAGTGGTACGGATCAGCCAACGACTGCTCGGCGTGGCAGCCGGTGCAGGGCATCGTGTCGCGATGTGCTGGACCGCCGTCGCCATCTGGATCGAACCGTTGCGCAGCACCTTCGACTACGGACAGGTCAATGTGCTGTTGGTGCTGGCCGGCCTGTTCGCGGTTTACACCACCCGGTGGTGGCTGTCGGGCCTGCTGGTGGGTGTGGCGGCGGGGGTGAAGCTGACCCCGGCGATCACCGGTCTGTACTTCCTCGGAGTCCGGCGGTGGGGCGCCGCGGTGTTCTCCGCGGTCGTGTTTTTGGCCACCGTCGCGGTGTCGTGGCTGGTCGTCGGCGACCAAACCCGCTACTACTTCACCGTGCTGCTGCGCGACACCAGGCGGGTCGGTCCGGTCGCGACGTCATTCAACCAATCGTGGCGCGGGGCCATCTCACGCCTCGTCGGCCACGACGCCGGCTACGGCCCGCTGGTGTTGGCCGGGCTTGCGGTCACCGCGGTGCTGGCCATCCTGGCCTGGCGATCGCTGAACGACGACCGGCTCGGTCGGCTGCTGGTCGTCGAGTTGTTCGGGTTGCTGCTTTCACCGATTTCCTGGACCCATCACTGGGTGTGGCTGGTGCCGTTGATGATTTGGCTGATCCACGGGCCACTGTCCCGCCAACGCGGCGCAGGAATCCTCGGGTGGGGCTGGCTGGTGCTGACCCTCATCGGCGTGCCCTGGCTGCTGAGCTTCGCCCAGCCGACGATCTGGCAAAGCGACCGGCCCTGGTATCTGGCCTGGGCCGGGCTGGTCTACATCGTCGCCACGCTGGCAACGCTGGCCTGGATCGCCGCGACCGGGCGAACTGTCAGCTCCCCAGAATTCCGTTGATGTCGCGGGCCATCGCGATGTCGTTCTCGGTAATCCCGCCCTCGGAATGCGTCACCAACGCGAAAGTCACTGTACGCCAACGGATATCGATATCCGGATGGTGATCCTTGGACTCGGCGTGCTCGGCGACCCGGCGTACGGCGTCGATACCGGCGAGAAACGCCGGAAACTTGACCGACCGCCGCAGGGCACCGTCGGAACGCTGCCAGCCGTTGAGTTCGGGCAGCGCGGCGTCGACTTGTTCATCGGTTAACACAGCCATACTTCCGACGGTATACCGTCACTCGCGATGCCGAACCAGATCGTGGTCGCCGGGGCCGTCATCTCGGATGCGGCGCTGCTGGTGGCCCAGCGCTGCCGGCCGCCGGAACTGGCCGGGCGGTGGGAATTGCCCGGCGGCAAGGTGACAGACGGGGAAACCGAGCCCGACGCGCTGGCCCGGGAATTGGCCGAAGAATTGGGTGTTGAGGCCGACGCCGTCGCGGTCGGCGAACGCCTGGGCGCCGACATCGCCCTGAACGCCACGACGACGCTGCGGGCCTATCGGGTAGCTCTGCTGCGCGGCGAACCCCATCCGCACGACCATCGCGCGCTGCGTTGGGTGACCGCAGCCGAACTGCACGACATCGACTGGGTCCCCGCCGACCGGCAATGGTTACCCGCGCTGATTCGGGTGCTCGACGCGCACTGAAGGGGTCTGGCTCAGCTCGGCAAAGAGCTGCCCGAAACGCGCACAGCGGTTTGCCAGGAAAGCCACAGAACTGTCGAAGGAACGCGTCGTAATCGGGTTTTTACAAAGGTAAACGGAATATTAACGTTCGCCTGCCATGCTGCTGCCAGCCTGAATGGTTTCGTGTAACCCGTGGATACGGCGGTTTCGGTCGACAACGGTGCGCACCAGGCTGGCCGCGCAGCATCGCCTATCAACAGCCCGCCGGTTGTCGGCGTGCTCGGCGTGCTCGCGAGCACTTATGCTTGTGAGCGGTTGCTGACCAGCGCGTGGGCCGCCGATGGTGATGGCCTCGTCGGGGCTGGTCAAACGGGTCGGCGAGATCGCCGTCGGGGCGCTGGCCAATCCCAAATGCGCGGCGCTGAGGCTGCAGGCATACGGCACTGATGAGGAGGGCTTCGTTGACTGTGACGCCGCGAGTCGGAGGTCGGATCGAGGAGTTGTTGGAGCGCAGCGGTCGCTTCTTCACTCCGGGCGACTTCTCCGCGGACCTGCGCACGGTCACCCGGCGAGGCGGCCGGGAAGCCGACGTGTTTTACCGCGATCGGTGGAGCCACGACAAGGTGGTGCGTTCGACGCACGGGGTCAACTGCACCGGGTCGTGCTCGTGGAAGATCTACGTCAAAGACGGCATCATCACCTGGGAAACGCAGCAGACGGACTACCCGTCGGTGGGGCCTGATCGGCCGGAGTATGAGCCCCGAGGCTGCCCCCGCGGCGCCTCGTTCTCCTGGTACAGCTATTCCCCGACCCGGGTGCGCTACCCGTACGCGCGCGCTGTGCTGGTCGAGATGTTCCGGGAGGCCAAGGCCCGGCTCGGCGACCCGGTACTTGCCTGGGCCGACATCCAGGCCGATCCCGAGCGCCGTCGCCGCTACCAGCAGGCCCGCGGCAAGGGCGGGTTGGTGCGGGTCAGCTGGGCTGAAGCCACCGAGATGATCGCCGCGGCCCACGTCCACACCATCAAGGAATACGGTCCCGACCGGGTCGCCGGGTTCTCCCCGATCCCGGCGATGTCGATGGTGTCGTTCGCCGCGGGGTCGCGGTTCGTCGAGCTGCTCGGTGGCGTGATGACATCGTTTTACGACTGGTACGCCGACCTTCCGGTGGCGTCGCCGCAGGTGTTCGGCGACCAGACCGACGTGCCGGAATCCGGGGACTGGTGGGATGCCGCCTACCTGATGATGTGGGGCTCCAACGTCCCGATCACCCGCACCCCGGATGCGCACTGGATGGCCGAGGCCCGCTACCGAGGGCAGAAGGTGGTAACCGTCAGCCCGGACTACGCCGACAACACCAAGTTCGCCGACGAGTGGATGCCCTGCGCTGCTGGTACCGACGCGGCGCTGGCGATGGCGATGGGCCACGTGATCCTGTCGGAATGCTATGTGCAAAAACAGGTTCCGTTCTTCATCGACTATTCGCGCCGCTACACCGACTTGCCGTTCCTGATCAAGCTGGAAGAGCGCGGTGACACGCTGGTGCCGGGCAAGAACCTGACGGCCGCGGACATCGGCCAGCACGGCGAAAACTCAACATTCAAACCGGTTTTGCTCGACGAGGTCACCGACACCGTCGTCGTGCCGCACGGGTCGCTGGGTTTCCGCTATGGCGAAGAGGGCGTCGGCAAGTGGAATCTCGACCTCGGTGACGTGGTGCCGGCCCTGAGCGTGGATCGTCCGCACGCACTGAACGGTGATCGCACCAGCGCGCTGGTGTCACTGCCCAGTTTCGACACCAACGACGGCCACGGTGAGATGGTGGCGCGCGGCGTGCCGGTGCGACGGGTGGGAAACCACCTGGTGTGCACGGTCTTCGACCTGATGCTGGCCCACTACGCGGTGGCACGGCCCGGGCTGCCCGGCGAATGGCCGACCGGCTACGACGACGCCACAATCCAGAACACACCGGCCTGGCAGGAGCCGATCACCGGAGTGTCGGCCGCGCAGGCTGTTCGGGTCGCCCGTGAATTCGCCTGCAGCGCAGAGGAATCCGGCGGGCGGTCGATGATCATCATGGGCGGCGGCATCTGTCACTGGTTCCACAGTGACGCCATCTACCGCGCGGTGCTGGCGCTGCTGATGCTGACCGGGTCGATGGGCCGCAACGGCGGCGGATGGGCACACTACGTCGGCCAGGAGAAGGTGCGTCCGCTCACCGGCTGGCAGACGATGGCGATGGCCACCGACTGGTCGCGCCCACCGCGACAGGTGCCCGGCGCCTCGTACTGGTATGCCCACACCGACCAATGGCGCTACGACCATTACGGCGCCGACAAACTGTCCAGCCCGGTGGGCCGGGGCAGGTTCGCCGACAAGCACACGATGGACGTGCTGAGCTCGGCGACGGCGATGGGCTGGAGCCCGTTCTACCCGCAGTTCGACCGCTCCAGCCTCGACGTCGCCGACGAAGCGCGCGCAGCCGACCAAGATCCCGGCGAATACGTGGCCGAGCAACTGGCCGCGCGAAAGCTGAAGCTCTCGGTCACCGACCCGGACAATCCGGTGAACTGGCCACGGGTGCTTACCGTGTGGCGGGCTAACCTGATCGGTTCGTCGGGCAAAGGCGGCGAGTACTTCCTGCGCCACCTGCTGGGTACCGACTCCAACGTCCAGGCCGATCCGCCCAGCGACGACATCCCCGAGGGCAAGCTCGACCTGATGATGTCGATCGACTTCCGGATGACGTCGACAACGCTGGTCTCCGACGTGGTGCTGCCGGCGGCCACGTGGTACGAGAAGGCCGACATATCCAGCACCGACATGCACCCCTACGTGCACGCATTCAGCGCCGCGGTCGACCCACCGTGGGAAACCCGCAGTGACTACGACGCTTTCGGTGCTATCGCTCGCACCTTCAGCACGCTGGCCAAGCGGCATCTGGGTACCCGCAGTGACGTGGTGCTCACCGCACTGCAGCATGACACCCCGGACGCGATGGCCTATCCCGATGGCACCGAACGTGATTGGCTGCAAACCGGTGAGACGCCAGTGCCGGGCAAGACCATGGGCAAGCTCACCGTGGTGGAGCGCGACTACACCGCGATCTACGACAAGTGGATGACGCTGGGCCCGCTGGTCGACAAGTTCGGCTTGACGGTGAAGGGCTACACCGTGCATCCCTTCGAGGAGGTCAGGCAACTGGCCGCCAAGTTCGGGGTGATGAATTCCGGTGCGGGAGCAGGCCGTCCGGCTATCACCAAGGCCGATCGGATGGTCGACGTGATACTCGCGCTGTCCGGAACGTCCAACGGCCGGCTCGCCGTCGAGGGCTTCCGGGAACTGGAGAAGCGCACCGGCCAGCAGTTGGCCCACTTGGCCGAGGGCAGCGAAGAGCGCCGTATCACCTACGCCGACACCCAGGCCCGTCCCGTCCCGGTGATCACCAGCCCGGAGTGGTCCGGAAGCGAGACCGGTGGCCGCCGCTACGCACCCTTCACGATCAACATCGAACACCTCAAGCCGTTCCACACGCTGACCGGGCGGATGCACTTCTATCTCGCGCACGACTGGATTGAGGAGTTGGGGGAGCATTTGCCGGTCTACCGCCCGCCGCTGGACATGGCGCGGCTGTTCGACGCCCCCGAGCTCGGCCCGACAGGTGATGGAATCGGCCTGACGGTGCGGTATCTGACCCCGCACTCCAAGTGGTCATTCCACTCCACCTACCAGGACAACCTGTACATGCTGTCGCTGTCGCGCGGTGGCCCCACCATGTGGATGAGTCCAGCCGACGCAGCCAAAATCAGTGTGCGTGACAATGATTGGGTCGAG
The DNA here is from genome assembly GCF_059812525.1 of Mycobacterium sp. NGS51. Classification (NCBI taxonomy): domain Bacteria; kingdom Bacillati; phylum Actinomycetota; class Actinomycetes; order Mycobacteriales; family Mycobacteriaceae; genus Mycobacterium; species Mycobacterium sp. NGS51. Next base: position 13,666 of record NZ_JCALCV010000002.1, on the reverse strand, counting down.
GCGGTCAATGCCAACGGTGTCTTCGTGTGCCGCGCGATCGTGTCGCACCGAATGCCTGACGGCGTGGTGTTCGTCTATCACGTGCAGGAACGCACCGTCGACGTTCCGCGCACCGAGACCACCGGCAAGCGTGGTGGTAACCACAACGCGCTGACCCGGGTGCGGATCAAGGCGAGTCATCTGGCCGGCGGGTACGGCCAGCATGCGTTCGCGTTCAACTACCTGGGCCCGACCGGCAACCAGCGCGACGAGGTGACCGTGGTGCGCCGCCGCAGCCAGGAGGTGAAGTACCAGTGAAGGTAATGGCGCAGATGGCGATGGTGATGAACCTCGACAAATGCATTGGCTGCCACACCTGTTCGGTGACCTGCAAGCAGGCCTGGACGAACCGCTCCGGCACCGAATACGTCTGGTTCAACAACGTCGAAACCCGCCCGGGCGTGGGCTACCCCCGCACTTATGAGGATCAGGACCGCTGGCGCGGCGGCTGGATACGCGACAAGAAGGGCCGGCTGCGGTTGCGCGATGGCGGCCGCCTTCACAAACTGTTGCGGATTTTTGCCAACCCGAAACTGCCCGGCATCGGCGACTACTACGAGCCGTGGACCTACGACTACGAGAACCTGACATCGGCACCGCTGGGCGACACGTTCCCGGTTGCGCAACCGCGCAGCCAGATCAGCGGCAAGCCGATGAAGATCGAGTGGGGAGTCAACTGGGACGACAACCTCGCCGGCTCAACGGAAACGCTGCGCGATGACCCGGTGCTAAAGAAGGTCAGCGACGAGATCAAGCTCAAGCTCGAAGAAACATTCATGTTCTACCTGCCGCGGATCTGCGAGCACTGCCTCAACCCGTCGTGCGTGGCATCCTGCCCATCGGGCGCGATGTACAAGCGCAGCGAGGATGGCATTGTGCTGGTCGACCAGGACCGCTGCCGTGGCTGGCGGATGTGCGTGTCGGGATGCCCTTACAAGAAGGTGTATTTCAACCACCAGACCGGCAAGGCCGAAAAGTGCACGTTCTGCTATCCGCGCATCGAAGTCGGGTTGCCGACGATCTGCTCAGAGACCTGCGTGGGGCGGCTGCGCTATCTGGGGCTGGTGCTCTACGACGCTGACCGGGTGCTGGAGGCGGCGTCGGTGGAGCGGGATACCGACCTCTATGAGGCGCAGCGGCGAATCCTGCTGGACCCCAACGATCCCGAGGTGATCACCGCTGCGCGCAGCGAAGGCATATCCGACGAGTGGATCGAGGCCGCCCAGCGGTCGCCGATCTACGCGCTGATCAACACGTACAAGGTGGCGCTGCCGCTGCATCCGGAATACCGCACCATGCCGATGGTTTGGTACATCCCGCCGCTGTCTCCGGTGGTCGACGCCGTCAGCCGCGACGGGCACGACGGCGAAGACGTCGGCAACCTGTTCGGCGCTATCGAAGCGTTGCGCATCCCGATTCAGTACCTGGCCGAGCTGTTCACCGCCGGTGACACCCAAGTCGTCGACGAGGTGCTGCAGCGGCTGGCCGCGATGCGCTCCTACATGCGCGACATCAATCTCGGGCGTGAGACCCAGCCGCACATCCCGGCGGCGGTCGGCTTGAGCGAGGAACAGATCTACGAGATGTACCGGCTGCTGGCCATCGCGAAATACGAAGAGCGTTATGTGATCCCGACTGCCTACACCGGTGAGATCCCGGCGGCGGCCGCCGACATGGAGTGCTCACTGTCGAGCGACGGCGGCCCGGGCATGTACGAGTCGGGTCCGTTCGCCAACCCCACCGAGGGCCCGGTGCCGGTGGCGGTGGAATCCTTTCACGCGATGCAAAAGCAGACGTCCGACGGCAACGGCAACCGCGCCCCGCGAATGAATCTGTTGGACTGGGATGGCGGAGACGTGCCGTCCGGGATGTTCCCGGAAGAGCAGAAGCAATGAAACTGCTGACCAGATCACGGGGTCCGGCTCTGGCCGATCGATTGGTCTGGCAGGCGGCCTCGCTGCTGCTGGCCTATCCCGATGAACAGCGCGACGAGCGCCTCGACACCGCTGAGGCACTGCTGGCCCATGTCGACGGGACCGCGGCGCAGCTCCTGGGGCGCACCGTCGCGGCGTCGCGAGCCACCGATCCACTGGCCGCAGCCACCGAGTACGTCGAAACCTTCGATATGCGCCGCCGCTCGACGATGTACCTGACGTACTGGACCGCCGGAGACACCCGCAACCGCGGCCGCGAAATGCTGGCATTCGCCAGCGCCTACCGGGAGTCGGGGGTGGAGCCGCCGCGCAGCGAGGCCCCCGACCACTTGCCGGTCGTGCTCGAGTTCGCCGCCACCGTCGACCCTGAAGTGGGCCGCCGGCTGCTGATCGAGCACCGGATACCGATCGACGTGCTGCTGGGTGCGTTGACCCGCGCGCAGTCGCCCTACGCGCACGCCGTGGCCGCGGTGTGTGAAACGCTGCCGCCGGTGACCGACCAGGAAGTGCAGCGGGCTCACCGACTGGCCGAAGCGGGGCCGCCCGCGGAATCGGTTGGACTGCAACCATTCACATTGACCGTGCCACCGCGACGTGAAGGAGGCGGCTGAGTTGGACCGCGCCGCAATTTTCTGGGACATCTCGCCGTACGTCACATTGGCGATCCTGATCGTCGGCACCTGGTGGCGTTACCGCTACGACAAGTTCGGCTGGACGTCCCGCTCGTCGCAGCTCTACGAGTCGCGGCTGCTGCAGATCGCCAGCCCGATCTTTCATTTCGGCATCCTGACGGTTTTCGCCGGGCACGTCATCGGTTTGGTCGTCCCACCGACGGCCACCAAATGGTTGGGAGTCGGCGAGGAGACCTACCACGTCCAGGCGGTCGTGTTCGGGCTCATCGCCGGTCTTTCGACACTGGCCGGGATCGGGTTGCTCATCTACCGCCGCGCGACCCGCGGGCCGGTGCGGATGGCCACCGCCCGCAGCGACACAGTGATGTATGTGGTGCTGATGCTGGCGCTCGTCGTCGGCTTGTACTGCACCTTGCAGGGCACCGGGATCGAAGGCCACGCCCACGTGTACCACTACCGCAATACCGTCGGCGTGTGGTTCCGCGGCATCTTCATTTTCCGGCCGGGCGGACAAAATATGGTCGGCGCGCCGCTGGACTACCAATTGCACGCAGCCATCGGGATGGTGCTGTTCTGCTTGTGGCCATTCACCCGGTTGGTGCACGCATTCAGCGCGCCCATCGGATATTTGTTCCGGCCCTACGTGGTCTACCGCAGCCGCGACGCGGTCCGCAGCCGCGAAACCGGCGACAAGAACCAACTGGTGGGGTCGGCGCCCCGTCGCCGCGGCTGGTAGGCCGGCGATCGTCATATCGTGGCAGACATGGGTCTGCCCGATGACGTCTACGCGCGGTTGTTGCGGCTGCGGACCGATTTGCGCCGCTTCGAGCGGTGGAGCGCCGAGCAGGCCCGGGCCGCCGGTCTGACACCCATGCAGCACCAGTTACTGCTGGCGACCCGCGGACACGCCGACCGGCGTGGACCCACGATCGGCCAGGTCGCGGATTACCTGCTGCTGCGCCACCACAGCGCCGGCGAACTGACCCAGCGAGCCGAGGCCGCGGGGTTGGTCCGGCGCGTCCGCGACAGTGACGATCACCGGGTGATCCGACTACAGCTCACTGCCGAAGGCTCCGGTCGGCTGGAAGCGCTGACCGCGATACATCTCGAAGAGCTGGAACGGCTCAGCATCGCATCGCTGGGGCGATAACGCCGAAGTGTGGCGGTTCTCACTCGCGCCGACGGGCGCGCCGGTAGACCTTCTGCAGCTTCTTGCCCCGAGTTCCGTCCTGATGCGCCTTGCGCACCGCCTGAATCACCACCGGACACCGTTGACACCGCGGCGAGCTGCGGCAACACTTCTTCTTCGGCTTGGCATCGGCGAGCTTGCTGAGCTTCACAGTGGGCGGCGGTCCTGCTGAGTCACAGTGGGCGAGTTTCGCGAACTGGCCTCCACACTGCCAGAATCACCCGGTGCAGTTCCGTAACGTCGCCATCGTCGCCCACGTCGACCACGGCAAAACCACGCTGGTCGACGCGATGCTGCGGCAGTCCGGAGCGCTGCACGAGCGCGGTGAGGCCACCGAGCGAGTCCTGGACACCGGCGATCTGGAGCGGGAAAAGGGCATCACGATTCTGGCCAAGAACACCGCCGTGCACCGCCATCACAGCGACGGCAGCGTCACCGTGATCAACGTCATCGACACGCCGGGCCATGCCGACTTCGGCGGCGAGGTCGAACGGGGGCTGTCGATGGTCGACGGGGTGCTGTTGCTGGTCGACGCGTCGGAGGGGCCGCTGCCGCAGACCCGCTTCGTGCTGCGCAAGGCGCTGGCCGCGCATCTGCCGGTGATCCTCGTCGTCAACAAAACCGACCGGCCCGACGCGCGCATCGCCGAGGTCGTCGACGCCAGCCACGACCTGCTGCTCGACGTCGCAGCCGATCTGGACGACGAAGCCGCCAAGGCCGCCGAAGAAGCACTGGGGCTGCCCACGCTGTACGCGTCCGGGCGCGCCGGGGTGGCCAGCACGGCCCAACCCGATGACGGCCAGGTGCCCGACGGCGACAACCTCGACCCGTTGTTCGACGTTCTGCTGCAACACATTCCACCGCCGACCGGCAACCCGGATGCGCCGCTGCAGGCGCTGGTCACCAACCTGGACGCCTCGGCGTTCCTGGGCCGGCTCGCGCTGATCCGGATCTACAACGGCCGGTTGCGCAAGGGTCAGCAGGTGGCGTGGCTGCGCGAGGTCGACGGTGAGCCCGTCGTCGCGTCCGCGAAGATCACCGAGCTGCTGGCCACCGAGGGCGTCGAGCGGTCACCGACCGAGGAGGCCATCGCGGGCGATATCGTCGCGGTTGCCGGCATCCCGGAGATCATGATCGGCGACACCCTTGCCGACCCCGCGAATCCTGTTGCGCTGCCGCGGATTACCGTCGACGAGCCGGCGATCTCGGTGACCGTCGGCACCAACACCTCGCCGTTGGCGGGCAAGGTGGCCGGACACAAACTGACCGCGCGGATGGTCAAATCGCGGCTGGACACCGAGTTGGTCGGCAATGTGTCGATCCGGGTGCTCGACATCGGCCGGCCCGATGCCTGGGAAGTCCAGGGCCGCGGCGAGTTGGCGCTGGCGGTGCTGGTCGAGCAGATGCGCCGGGAGGGTTTCGAGCTGACCGTCGGCAAGCCGCAGGTGGTGACCAAAACCGTCGACGGCAAACTGCACGAGCCGTTCGAGGCGCTCACCATCGATTGCCCCGAGGAGTATGTCGGTGCGATCACCCAGTTGATGGCGGCCCGCAAGGGGCGGATGGTCGAGATGGCCAACCACGCCACCGGTTGGGTGCGAATGGATTTCGTGGTCCCCAGCCGAGGGCTGATCGGGTGGCGTACCGACTTCCTGACCGAGACCCGTGGCACCGGCATCGGCAACGCGGTGTTCGAGGGCTACAAGCCGTGGGCCGGTGAGATCCGGTCCCGGCACACCGGCTCGCTGGTATCCGACCGGTCCGGCGCGATCACCCCGTTCGCGTTGATTCAGCTGGCCGATCGCGGGCAGTTCTTCGTCGAACCCGGACAAGACACCTACGAGGGCATGGTTGTCGGCATCAACCCGCGCGCCGAGGACCTCGACATCAACGTCACCCGGGAGAAGAAGCTCACCAATATGCGTTCGTCGACTGCCGACGTGATCGAGACGCTGGCCAAGCCGATCGAACTCGATCTCGAGCAGGCCATGGAGTTCTGTGCGACCGACGAGTGCGTCGAGGTGACGCCGGAGGTGTTGCGGGTGCGCAAGGTGGAACTCGACGCCACCACCCGGGCCCGCAGCCGCGCGCGGGCCAAGGCCCGGGCCTAGCGGCGAAAAGTCTCGCCGTGGTTACACGCTCGGCGCAATAGTGGCGCCGCTAGCAACCCCCGATACCCTGTTGGGCGTGCCGAGACCAGCCCGCCGCGCCCGCCTGGCGATCGCCGCGCTGGTCGTGGTGGTGGCCAGCTGCACCGTCAGCCCGCCGCCGGCGCCGCAGAGCACCGAGACGTCGAAGAGCGCACTGCCCCCGCCACCGCGCGTCACGCAGATCATCATGGGTATCGACTCGATCGGCGCGGGGTTCAACCCGCATCTGCTGTCGGATCTGTCGGCGGTCAACGCCGCGATCAGCGCACTGGTGCTGCCCAGCGCGTTTCGTCCGGTGCCCGACCCCAACACTCCCACCGGGTCGCGCTGGGAGATGGATCCGACGCTGCTGGTGTCAGCCGAGGTGACCAGCGAAGACCCGTTCACCGTCACCTACAAGATCCGGCCGGAGGCACAGTGGACCGATAACGCGCCGATTGCCGCCGACGACTTCTGGTACCTGTGGCGGCAGATGGTCGGCCAGCCCGGTGTGGTGGATCCGGCCGGCTACGATCTGATCACCGGCGTGCAGTCGATCTACGGCGGCAAGCAGGCCGTCGTCACGTTCGCGCAGCCCTATCCGGGGTGGCGGGAGTTGTTCAGCAACATCCTGCCGGCCCACATCGTCAAAGATGTGCCGGGCGGCTTTCCGGCCGGCCTGGTGCGCGCGCTACCGGTTACCGGCGGACAGTTCCGGGTGGAAACCATCGACCCGCAGCGCGACGAGATCCTGCTCGCCCGCAACGACCGCTATTGGGGGCCACCGGCCAAACCGGACCTGATCCTGTTCCGGCGGGCCGGTGCGCCCGCGGCATTGGCCGACTCGATCCGCAACGGCGACACCCAGGTGGCTCAGGTACACGGCGGCTCGGCGGCTTTTGCGCAACTCTCAGCGATCCCGGATGTGCGGACCGCCCGGATCGTGACACCGCGCGTCATGCAGCTCACGTTGCGCGCCAACGTACCCAAGCTGGCCGATTCCCAAGTGCGCAAGGCGATTCTGGGGCTGCTCGACGTCGATCTGCTGGCCGCGGTGGGAGCCGGCAGCGACAACACCGTCACTCTGGATCAGGCGCAGATCCGCTCGCCCAGCGACCCCGGCTACGTGCCGACGGCGCCGCCAGCGATGAGCAATGCTGCGGCGTTGGGGCTGCTGCAGAGCTCCGGGTACCAGATCGAAAGCGACACATCCGCGTCCGTGCCGCCACCGGACGCGGATTCGCCGACCACACCGCTGGGCGCCGGGCCGCCCGAAGTCACCCGCGGCCGGGTCAGTAAGGACGGCAAGCAGCTGTCATTGGTTATCGGGGTGGCCGCCAACGACCCGACGTCGGTGGCCGTTGCCAACACCGCTGCCGACCAGTTGCGCAACGTCGGTATCGCCGCGACGGTCCTGGGGCTGGATCCGGTGGCGCTCTACCGCGAGGCGTTGGTCGACAACCGGGTGGACGCCATCGTCGGGTGGCGCCAGGCCGGCGGGAATTTGGCGACGCTGCTGGCCTCGCGGTACGGCTGCCCCGCTCTGGAGGCGACGGCAGTGTCGACCGCGGCGGCGCCGACGTCCAACGCTGACGAGTCCCCGACATCCAAGGCGGCTCCGGAGACACCGACGCCGGGATCGAGCCGGGCGCCGGAGCCGGGCGCGCTGGTGCAGGCGCCGTCGAACATCACCGGAGTCTGCGACCGCAGCATCCAGTCCAATATCGACGCCGCGCTCAACGGCACCAAGAGCATCAACGACGTGATCAATGCGGTCGAGCCGCGGCTGTGGAACATGTCCGCCGTGCTGCCGATCCTTCAGGACACCACGATCGTCGCAGCCGGACCCAGCGTACAAAACGTGAGCCTTTCCGGCTCGGTGCCGGTCGGGATCGTCGGCGACGCGGGGGAGTGGGTCAAAACAGCTCGGTAGGGCCGGCGTTTGCGCTGCGCCGCAGAGCTATTCGCTGCGCACCGGGATCACCGTGTCGACAATGCGCATGAGTTGGCGCTTGTTCGGCGGAGCTCCGGTGAGCAGCAGATGCTGATTGATCAACGCCGGTCCGACTCGTGCAGTCAGCGGCGTGAGCGCGTCTGAATCAACGTCGCCGTTACGTTCGCCGGTCCGCAGAATCGATTCGATGATCCGCAGCCGGGGAGCCACCACCGCGTCGGCGAAGATGGCGCGCAGTTCAGGTTCGTGAATGAGCTGGCCGATGATGGCCAAGCTGGGAAACGCCGTCTTGCCCGCCAGCACATCGCAGTGCGCGGTGAAGACCGCCAGCAGATTCTCGCGTGCCGACCGGTCCGGGCGCGGCTCCGCCAGCGGCGGCAACGCGTACTGCATGGCGGCCTGCACCAGGTCATGCTTGCTGGACCAGCGTCGATACAGAGCGGCCTTACCGGTCCGGGCCCGCGCGGCGATCCCTTCCATCGTCAGCCCGCCGTAGCCCACGGCCGCCAGCTCGGCCAACGCCGCGTCGTACAACGCGTGCTCGAGTTCTCGCCCACGCCGTCGGCTGCGGACTGCGGTGCTCTGCTGAATCATCATCTGATAGTAGTCACCAGCGTTTCTCAGCGGCATCAGTTGGTGCGGCTGTCCATGCGGCCCAACCATTTCCGCTATCCCAGCGGGGACCCGCCTCGGCTGGCGCAACGGTAGCGTCTACTAAATATTCACGATGCAGCGCACCGTGGGTATCGTGCGTTCATGCAGGAGACGCCGCGGCTGCTGTTCGTGCATGCGCACCCCGACGACGAAAGCCTCACCACCGGTGCCACCATCGCGCACTACGCCGCTCGAGGGGCTCAGGTCCATGTCGTCACGTGCACGCTCGGCGAGGAGGGCGAGGTCATTGGTGAGCGCTGGGCGCACCTCGCCGTCGACCACGCCGACCAACTCGGTGGCTACCGCATCGGCGAACTCACCGCGGCGCTGCATGCCCTGGGCGTCGGTGCGCCGATCTTTCTCGGCGGCGCGGGACGCTGGCGTGACTCGGGCATGGCCGGGACGGCGCCGCGGCATTGGCAACGATTCATCGACGCCGACGAACGCGAGTCGGTCGGCGCGCTGGTCGCACTGATTCGCCAGTTACGCCCACACGTCGTGGTGACCTACGACCCCAACGGCGGCTACGGGCACCCTGACCACGTGAACGTCCATGTCGTCACCACGGCGGCAGTGCGGGCGGCAGCAACCGCGGACTATGCCGGCACCCCGTGGACGGTTCCGAAGGTGTACTGGACGGTCATGGCCAAAAGCGCCATCGCGGCGGGACTCAGCGGACTCGAACCCGACGATTTGCGACCCGAATGGGCAGTGCCGACGGATAGCGGTGAGTTCGACGCGCTCGTCTACTCCGATGACCAGATTGACGCCGTCGTCGACGCCCATGCCGCACTGCCCGCCAAGCGAGCGGCGCTGGCCGCGCACGCCACCCAGGTCATCGTCGGACCCACCGGACGGGCGTGCGCGCTGTCGAACAACCTGGCCCTGCCCATTTTGGGGCAGGAGCACTATGTTCTCGCCGACGGCGCCGCGGGAGACCGCGATCAGCGCGGCTGGGAAACCGACCTGCTGGCCGGACTTTCAGTGAACGACGCGGCCACGCGGTAGGCTTTCCGGCGAGGACGCCGCGGAAGGAACTGATATGGATCCCGACCTGGACTACAACCAGCAGCACTGGCAGGACCGGCTCGACAGCTTCCAGTGGGTGATCGGTTCCCTGGTTGCTCAGCTGGACAGCGTTCCCACCTGATCGCTACCAAGCCGAGCGCCGGTTCGGCTGAGAATACCGGCGCGACGGATCCCGCTATTCGGATCGTCGTCCTGACGCTGCTGGCCGTCGACGGCATCCTCTCCGCAATTGTTGGCGCGCTGCTGCTACCCGCCTATATCGGTTCCATTCCCTTTCCCATCAGTGCGTTGATCAGTGGGCTGGTCAACGCGGCTCTGGTCTGGGCGGCGCGGCGATGGACACAGTCGGCGCAGGTCGCGGCGCTGCCGCTGTGGATGTGGTTGTTGACGGTCGCGGCGATGTCGTTGGGCGGCCCCGGTGACGATTGCATCCTGGATACCTGCACCGGGAGGTTCGTGCGCCCGCTGCTGCTGATTGTGCTGGGTGTGCTGCCGCCGGGCTGGGTGCTCTGGCGACAGCGAACCCGTCGCTCAGGGGACCAGCCTTAGCGCCACCGGCTGCCGCTACTGTTGCGCGTATGGGATTTCGGATTGCTGGGCGCGGATGAAATCCGGCCGGACGGAAGTTACACCACCGTGCCGCTGATCTCCGGCGATGAGCCGACCGTGCTGCCCAACCCCGCAGTGCCGCCGAAACCCAGCACGTCTGCGCTGCGGCGGGTATTGCGGCGAGCCCGCGACGGGGTGGCACTGAACATCGACGAGGCGGCCATCGCGATGACCGCGCGGGGTGAAGATCTGACTGAACTGTGCCGCAGCGCGGCGCGGGTACGCGACGCGGGCCTGCAATCGGCTGGGCGACGCGGTGCGCACGGCCGGCTGCCAGTCAGCTACTCGCGCAAGGTGTTCATCCCGGTCACACATCTGTGCCGCGACACCTGTCATTACTGCACATTCGTGACCGTGCCGGGCAAGCTGCGCGCTCACGGCGCCGGGATGTATCTGGAACCGGACGAGATACTCGACATCGCCCGTCGCGGGGGCGAACTGGGTTGCAAAGAAGCACTATTCACCCTTGGCGACCGGCCTGAGCAGCGCTGGCCGGAGGCACGCCAGTGGCTTGACGAACGCGGGTATGACAGCACGCTGTCCTACGTGCGGGCGATGGCGATCCGGGTATTGGAGGAAACCGGGCTGCTGCCGCACTTGAACCCCGGCGTCATGAGCTGGTCGGAGCTGTCCCGGCTGAAGCCGGTGGCGCCGTCGATGGGCATGATGCTGGAGACGACGTCGCGCCGGCTGTTCGAAACCCGCGGGCTGGCCCATTACGGCAGCCCGGACAAAGACCCGGCGGTTCGGTTGCGCACGCTGACCGACGCCGGCCGGCTGTCGATTCCGTTCACCACAGGTCTGCTGGTGGGCATTGGCGAGACGCTGCATGAGCGCGCCGACACCCTGCACGCGATCCGCAAGTCGCACAAGGAGTTCGGCCATATCCAAGAAGTGATCGTGCAGAACTTCCGGGCCAAGGAACACACCGCAATGGCGTTGGCGCCAGACGCGGGCATCGACGACTTTTTGGCCACCGTGGCGGTCGCGCGACTGGTACTCGGACCGGGAATGCGAATCCAGGCGCCGCCGAACTTGGTGTCGCGGGCCGAATGCCTGGCCCTGCTCGCCGCGGGCGTCGACGACTGGGGCGGTGTCTCCCCGCTGACTCCCGACCACGTCAACCCGGAGCGGCCCTGGCCCGCTCTGGACGAGCTCGCAGCCGTCACCGCCGAAGCCGGTTATGACCTGGTGGAGCGGCTGACCGCGCAGCCCAAATATGTGCAGGCCGGTGCGGCGTGGATCGATCCGCGTGTCCGTGATCACGTTGCGGCGCTTGCCGATTCAGAGACCGGCCTGGCCCGCGACCTCAAGCCGGCCGGTATGCCGTGGCAAGAGCCCGACGACGTGGGATCGTCGGGCCGGGTGGATTTGAACGCGGCGATCGACAGCGAGGGCCGCAGCACCGAGGCCCGCAGTGACCTCGACAGCGCGTTCGGGGATTGGGATGCAATCCGTGCGCATGTCGAAGAGCTGGCTGCGCGCGCACCTGAGCGCATCGACACCGACGTACTGGCCGCGCTGCGCGCTGCCGAACGCGACCCCGCCGGCTGCTCCGACGACGAGTATCTGGCGTTGGCGAACGCCGATGGTCCTGCGTTGGACGCTGTTGCCGCACTGGCGGATTCGCTGCGCCGTGATGCCGTCGGCGACAACGTGACGTTTGTGGTGAACCGCAACATCAACTTCACCAACATCTGCTACACCGGGTGCCGGTTCTGCGCGTTCGCCCAACGCAAGGGCGACGCCGATGCCTATTCGCTGTCGACGGCGGAGGTCGCCGACCGGGCGTGGGAGGCCCATGTCGCGGGCGCGACCGAAGTGTGCATGCAGGGCGGTATCGACCCTGAACTGCCGGTCACCGGCTACGCCGACCTGGTGCGGGCGGTCAAGGCCCGGGTGCCGTCGATGCACGTGCATGCGTTTTCGCCGATGGAGATCGCCAACGGGGTGACCAAGAGCGGGCTTTCGATCCGGGAGTGGCTGATCAGTCTGCGGGAGGCCGGCCTGGACACCATTCCGGGAACTGCCGCCGAGATTCTCGACGACGACGTGCGCTGGGTGCTCACCAAAGGGAAGCTGCCGACGTCGGAGTGGATCGACATCGTGACGACCGCCCACCAGGTGGGGCTGCGGTCGTCGTCGACGATGATGTACGGCCACGTCGACAATCCGCGACACTGGGTTGCCCACCTGAACGTGTTGCGCGGCATCCAAGATCGCACCGGCGGTTTCACCGAATTCGTGCCGCTTCCGTTCGTGCATCAAAGCTCGCCGCTGTATCTGGCCGGCGCGGCGCGGCCCGGGCCCAGCCATCGGGACAACCGCGCTGTGCATGCGCTGGCCCGAATCATGCTGCACGAACGTATTTCTCATATCCAGACCAGCTGGGTGAAGCTTGGTGTGGAGCGCACGCAGGTCATGCTCAACGGCGGCGCCAACGACCTGGGCGGCACGCTGATGGAGGAGACCATCTCGCGGATGGCCGGCTCGGAATACGGGTCGGCGAAAACCGTGTCCGAGCTGGTGGCGATCGCCGAGGGCATTGGCCGCCCCGCATGCCAGCGCACCACCACGTACCTCCCTGTTTCTGCGCGAGCGTGCGTGTTCCCGGCCGACGCGCCGGGCTGAGGACCGGGAACACGCACGCTCGCGCCGTGATGAACCGTCCGGAGGGGAGATCCGCACCGTGCATTCAAAAATCGACGCCGACCGATTCCCCGAGTGGCAACCCTTTCTCGACGCTGTCCAGCGGCGCCGCCCCGACGCCGGAACCTGGTGTGAGGCGTGGACCGTGCGCGACATCGTCGTCCATCAAGCCGGCAACGCCGAGGAACTCGCCCGGGTGCTCACCGGGCATCTCAAGGGCACACCCGTCGAGACGCGCAGCTTCGAGGAACGCGAGGGACCGCTGCGCGCACTGAACGACACCGAGCTGTGGGAGGCGCTGCAGGCACGAATGGCAACGCTGAACGAGGTCGCACACGCCGCCGACGACATACCCGCCGATACCGATGTCGCCTGGACCGGCCGGACGATGAAAGTTCCCTGGTTCGCCGAGCACATGCGCGAAGAGCTCGTCCTCCACAGCTGGGACATCACCGGCGACGATGCCGCAGCGCAAACCCAACTGGCCCAACCGTGGATGACGACACACAGCGTGGTCGCCGTGGGAAAACCGTTGCTGGCCAAGGGCGCTCAGCTGATCGATCCCGGCGAACGCATCGAGGCGAGGCTGCGGGTTCCCGGCGCCGATGACATCGCCGTGACTGCCGAGGCGGGGTCGGTCACTATCGCGCTCGTCGCGCCGGACGGACCCGCCACGCTGGAAACCGATGCGGCGGCCCGGGTGCTGCTGTTGTGGGGGCGGCGCCCCGCCGATCCCTCGCGGATCCGCAGTACCGCCGGCCCGCAATCCCTGAGCCGGGTGCGGCGTCTGCTGACCGGGTACTAACCCGTCTTGGGGGCGCGAGCGTGCGCTATTCCGGGTTTTATTG
>NZ_JCALCV010000019.1:0-106805 GCF_059812525.1 Mycobacterium sp. NGS51 | reverse complement strand
CGGTGGCTGCACAGTGTCGAGGGCCCTGTCGAGCAGTTCAACCAGACGGTGGTGTTGCAGGCCCCTGCCGGGGTGAGCGAGGCCGATGTGGTGGTGGTGTTGCAGGCGTTGCTGGATCGGCATGCCATGTTGCGGGCCCGGGTTGAGGACGACGGGGCTGGCGGGTGGTCGCTGAGGGTGCCCGAGGTGGGGTCGGTGGATGCGCGCGGGTGTCTGTCCACCGTGGAAGTGTTGTCTGATGAGGCGGTGGTCGCGGCGCGGTCGCGGTTGAACCCGGCCGCGGGGGTGATGTTGAGCGCGGTGTGGGCGGCCCCGGCGGGGCAGCTGGTGGTGATCGTTCACCATTTGGCTGTCGATGGGGTGTCGTGGCGGATCCTGTTGGAGGACCTCAACATCGCCTGGGCTCAGCATCGCAGCCGACAGCCGGTGGCATTGCCCGCCGGTGAGACATCGTTTGCCCGCTGGTCGGCGCTGCTGGCTGAGCATGCCCATCACCCCGAGGTGGTCGACCAGGCGGACACCTGGAAACGGGTGGCGAAGATTCCTGCGGTGCTGCCGGCGGTAGAGCCGGGAGTGGATACGTTTGCCAGTGCCGGGCACGTGACGATGGAGTTGGATACCGAGATCACCTCGATGCTGCTCGGTGAGGTGCCCACGGCGTTTCATACCGGGGTACATGAGGTGTTGCTGATCGCCTTCGGGGTGGCGGCGGCGGAGTTTTTCGGCACCGGTGGCGCGCCGATCGGCATCGATGTCGAAGGTCATGGGCGCCATGAGGAACTGGCCGACGAGGTGGACCTGTCGCGCACGGTGGGCTGGTTTACCACCAAGTACCCGGTGGCGATGCGGGTTGGGGGGTTGGACTGGGGGCAGGTGCTTGCCGGTGAGGCCGCGTTGGGGGCGGCGGTCAAAGACGTCAAAGAACAACTACGCGCGCTGCCCGACGGCTTGAGCTATGGGTTGTTGCGGTATCTGAACACCGAGGTGGATCTGTCCGAGTCGGATCCACCGATCGGGTTCAACTATCTGGGGCGGTTGGGTGCGCCGTCGGCCTATGCCTCGGGTGATGTGTGGCGGGTCAACCAGCAGGGTGTGGGGTTGACCGCGACGGCCGCGGCGATCCCGATGACGTTGGCCCACAGTGTGGAACTCAACGCCGCCACCGTCGACACCGACACCGGCCCACAGCTGCACGCCAACTGGACCTGGGCGCCCTCGGTGTTGGATCAGGCGCAAGTCAGCCGGCTGGGCCGGCTGTGGTTCGAGGCGCTGGCCGGGATCTGCGCCCATGTGCGCGGGGGCGGGGGCGGGTTGACCCCGTCGGATGTTGCCCCGGCGAAGATTAGCCAGCAGCAGCTCGATGAACTGCACGCGCAGCATCGCATTGCGGATGTGTTGCCGTTGACCCCGCTGCAGCAGGGGCTGCTGGTTCATGCCGGCCTTGCGCAGGCCAGCGGCGATGACGTGTATGCGGTCCAGATGGATATCAGCGTGGCCGGGCCGTTGGATGCCGGCCGGTTGCGTGATGCGTTGCAGACTGTGGTGGTTCGCCATCCCAACCTGGTGGCCCGCTTCCGGGCCGGGTCGGGTGAGCCGGTGTCAATCATCCCCGCCGATCCGGTAGCGCCGTGGCGCTATATCGAGCTCGACGGCGCCGGCGTCGAGGAGCAGATCCAGCAGGTGTGTGCCGCCGAGCGGGCGAGGGTCTTTGACCTGGCCGAGGCGCCGGGCTTTCGGGCGGTGTTGATCCGCACCGGCGCCGATCGGCATCGGCTGGTGCTGACCAACCATCACATCGTCTTTGATGGCTGGTCGCTGCCGATCCTGCTGGGTGAGATCTTCGCCGGCTACAACGACGCGCGGTTGCCCACGTCGTCGCCCTATCGCCGGTTTATCACCTGGCTGGCCGAGCGCGACCGCGAGGCCGCGGCGCTGGCCTGGGGTGAGGTGTTGGCCGGGTTTGACACGCCGACCCTGGTCGGCCCGGCGCAGTGGTGGACTGCGGGTCTGCGCAGCATGACCTCGGTGCAGCTGTCCAAGCAGCTCACCCGCGCAGTTGCCGAGTTGGCCCGCTCCCAGCAGACCACCGTCAACACCGTCCTGCAGGCCGCCTGGGCCCAGCTGTTGATGGGGTTGACCGGCCAGCGTGATGTGGCCTTTGGCGCGGTGGTCTCCGGGCGTCCCGCCGAGCTGGCCGGCGCCGAGGCGATGGTGGGCCTCCTAATCAACACCGTGCCGGTGCGCGCGACCACCACACCGCACACCACCACAGCAGAGTTGCTCAACCAACTCCAAACCGCCCACAACCACACCCTGGACCACCAGCATCTAGGCCTAAGCGACATCCACCGCCTCACCGGGCACCAGCAGCTGTTCGACACCGTTTTCGTCTACGAGAACTACCCGACTGACGCCAATGCATTGTCGGGCAAACACCAATTGGCCATCACCGAGTTCCGCGATTACTACCACTACCCGCTGACCATCCAAGCCGTGCCGGGCCGCGAACTGCACCTCCGCGTTCAATTCCGCACCGACGTGTTCGACCCCGCCGACATCGACACCCTCATCGAACACTTCCAGCAGGTGCTGGTGGCCATGACTACCAATCCCACCCAACCGCTGCCGTCCTCCACCGGCCTGCTCGATCACCGCGACACCCCACTGCCGGCATCGACGCCCCCGCGCCCCGGCAACGGTCATCACCGCGCCCCGGCCAGCCTGGTCGAGCAGATCCTGGCTGACATTTACGCCCAAGTACTCGGGGTAGACCAGGTCGGAGTCGACGATTCCTTCTTCGACCTCGGTGGGGATTCGCTCTCGGCGATGCGCGCAATCGCTGCTATCAACGCGACCTTCGACACCCACCTCGGCGTGCTCACCTTATTCGAGGCGCCGTCGGTTCGAAGCCTGAGCCAAGAAGTCCACGACCTCAGCCCGGCGTCCGAATAGGAAGGACGCCAAGCCGTGCGAGGCGGTCACCACATAAGTGGCACTAGGCGATAACGCACCTTCTGCGTGTACTCCGGGTATCCGTTCAACTCTGTTCGGAGCAGTTTCTCTTCGTCGCGGATGCGCATGCTGAGCACGATCACGCCAGGTATGACGAAGACCAGCCCCCAGAAGGAGCCGAGCGCAAGTGGGGCGCCCACCATCATGATCACGTTGCCGGTGTACATGGGGTGGCGCACCAGTCCGTAGAGGCCGGTCGAGACGAGCGTCTGGCTGGACTCCACCCGTACGGTGGCGGCCGCGTGGCTGTTCTGAATGACCACCAGCATCATCACGCTCAGCCCCACGGCCACCAGCACATCACCGACCAAGCAGATTGCCGTTGGCACCGGCGACCAGCCAAAGCGATGGTCAAGGGCGCTGACCACGAACATCGCCGTCAGCGACAGCCATAGGCCGCCCATCACCACCTTCTGCGCCGTTCGGGTCTCCGCCGTCGGCCCCCCGCGCATCCGTCGTTGCAGCGCAACGGGATTCGTACGTAGCAAGTAGGTGCTGGGAATCCACGTCGACAGGACGTATACCGCCAGAAAAACCCAGGCTTGCCAGTAGTTCACCGTGCCGGCCACCAAAAACAGCATCGTGCCGAACACAACCGGCTCAACCAGGGCGAATAGCAACATTTTAGGAGTGGTTTTCACACATCCTCCTTACCGGCACGATGATAGCGAGCACGAATAAACCCAGGTCGGGTGCGGCAAGTTTACGATGCCGATCCCAACGTCAGACCAACGCGTCGAGCTCGGGCGGCTTCGAAGGGCGCCGGTTGGCTTAAACGACGTGAACCGTGACTGTTTGCACGGCATTTGCTCCGTATCCCAGTCTGTTCCACCGGGGTTGCCTGGGCTGGGTGCGACCGGCGTGGTCGACGGCGCACGCGCGGACCGTCACCGCTCCGGGGCGATCGAGCTCGATGCCCAGCTCCCACTGCCGCCATCTGCCCCGCACCGGACGACCCAAAAGGCGGGCCTGCTGCCAGGGCCGTTCGTCCACGCTGACCCAGACCTGGGCGATCGGCGCCGCACCGGACCAGGCCAAGCCGCGAATCGCCGCCGCACCGCGGTGAAGCTGTTGTCCTGCAACGGGTTCCGTGGTGACCGCGCGCACTCGTTGTCGCCGAACCGGCGCGCTGACGGCCTGTCCGTCCTGCAGCCATTCGTAGCGGTATCGGTCGGTCTGGAAATGGCCTTCGAAGCTGCGGTCGATGACCTCGATGTCGGTCAACCATTTGACCGACGCCATTCCATACCACCCCGGAACCACCAGGCGTAACGGATAGCCGTGGTGGCGGGGTAACGGCGCTCCATTCATCGCATAGGCCAGCAACGCACCGCCGTCGGCGATGTCGGCCAGCGCAAGGCTGCGCTCAAAGAAGGTGGTTTCGGCGCGCCCGTCGACGTGCCCGCAGTCGGCGCCCCGGAACACCACCTCGCACGCATCGGCTGCCAGGCCCGCCTCGTCCAGGATGTCGACGAGGCGCACACCGGTCCATGCGGCGGTGCCCGCGGCGCCGAGGCCCCACTGCAGGTCCGGCAGCTGCTGGTCCAGCGTGGAGCGGTTGTTTCCGGCGCACTCCAGGGTCACGACCCGGGTATGGGAGCGCAGCCCAACCAACTTTTCGAGACTGTACGTCTGGCGCCGCAGCACGTGGCCGCCGACGGTCAGCCGCCAGTCCGTCGCGTCCACGGCGGGGATGGTGAAGTGATTACGCACGTAGAAGTGATCGGTCGGGGTGATGTCCGTCCCGAGCATGGTGAGCAGCGGCGTTTCGGCGTTGAGCGGATGGGGAGTGTGGACGTGCAAACCCGCGTCGACTGCCTGACGGTAGGCCTCCTCCCAATCGATGGGCGGCGTGGTCAGCGTGGTGATCATCGGGCCGCGACCGGCTCGGCAACCGGCAGCGCTGCCCAGGCGCCATATCCGCCCACGAGATCAGAAACGTCGACAAAGCCGGCCGCGGTCAGCCAGCTCGCGGCGATCATCGAGCGGTATCCAGCGGCGCAGTAGACGGTGGTCGGGGAGGTGCGGTCCAGTTCGTGGACCCGTTGCACCAGCCGGCTCAGCGGTATGTGCACAGCGCCCGGGATCACACCGTTGGTGAGCTCGCCCGGATTGCGTACGTCCAGCAGCACCAATCCGGGAGTGT
Organism: Mycobacterium sp. NGS51; assembly: GCF_059812525.1. Classification (NCBI taxonomy): domain Bacteria; kingdom Bacillati; phylum Actinomycetota; class Actinomycetes; order Mycobacteriales; family Mycobacteriaceae; genus Mycobacterium; species Mycobacterium sp. NGS51. Next base: position 101,647 of record NZ_JCALCV010000019.1, on the reverse strand, counting down.
CCGCCCAGTGTGTCGCCAGTGCCGTCGCGGTGAGTCGTGAACTGGCCTCGATCGCATCGGCATGGTCGAGGAAGGCGCCCAGCGGGTTGTCGAGGTAGCCGACGACATTGTCGTAACCGATCCGGCCGAGCTGAACGGTGGCCTCGAGTTCTCTACCCTCCGGGCATACCAGGACGAGACGCTGGTCGGGAGGCAGCACGCTGCCGACATATTCGGCGAACCGGCCGTCGAGGCCGACATTAACCGATCCGCGCACGTGGCCGGCCGCGAAATCCGAGGGGTCGCGCGCATCGAGCACGACCGCGCCCGCGGATCGCTGCGCGGCCAGTGCGGCGAACGAGAGCGGGGGCGGCGCGGTTACCTCGTCGAGCAGTGGGCGCCGCTCGCGGTTGCGTTGGGCGGCGAAGGAGAAGTACGGCGGTGCCGGTGGCTGACCCGTGGTGACCGCGGCGACGAATTGCGCCTCGTCGCGCAGCGCCAGCGCGTGATTGGTCCGCCGTTGTTGGCCGATGGTGGACGAGGTGTCGGCGGAGACGTGGCGGGCGCACGGCGAACCCGGGCCGTGGGCGGGAAACACGCGAGTCTCGTCGGGCAGCGTCAGCAGTTTGCGGTGTAGCGAATGGTAGAGCTGGTGCGCCATGTCGGCGCTGGTACAGCCGACGCCCGACGTCAAGTCGGGCCGACCGACATCGCCGATGAGCAGAGTGTCCCCGGTCAGCACGCCGTAGGGTGCGGCATGGTCGCGGTGCTCGTACACCACGACGCTGATCGATTCCGGGGTGTGCCCCGGGGTCGCTCGAATCTCCAGTGTCACGTCGCCCAGATGGAGCCGCTGGCCATCGTGCAGCGCTTCGATCGGGTAATCGGTTGTGGTGCCTGCGCCGTAGCAGATCGTGGCACCGGTCGCGGCGGCGAGTTCGAGGTGACCGGAGAGAAAGTCGGCGTGGCAGTGGGTTTCGATCACGCGCTCGATGCATAGGCCGTCCTCCTCGGCGTCATGCCGGTAAGCCGCGATGTCGCGGTGCGGATCGACCACGACCGCACGGCCCGAGGCCGAGTCACCGATCAAGTAGGACAGCTGGGACAGGGAAGCCAGGAAATACTGCCGGAAGATCATGTCGCCGCTCCTTTGGTGGGCAACCGGGTGGTTCGGAGCTTAGGCGCGACCAGCAATGAACGCGAGTGTTTCGGTAAAAATACTGAGATTGGTAATCAAGGCCAATCTAGCCAGGTATCCGCATACGCCGAGCGTGGTGGGCACTTCTGGCCGGTGCACGATGGACAGCCGAGGTATGCTGGCATACATGAAACGGACGACGGTCAAGATCCCCGACGCGTTGGATGCTCGCCTGCGGCACGAGGCTGAGCGACGGAATTTGACCATCTCGGAGGTTAGCCGTGAAGCGCTCGAGGCATACCTTGGCACGACCGGTGCCCGTCGGCGCCTCAACGCAGCGGCCGCCGGCCGTAGCGGTCGAAGCGATGTCTCCGAGCGTATCGAGGAGATCTTGGCTGCCGAGGTCAGACCATAGGGGCAATTGTTGTCGACGCGGGTCCTCTATATGCCTATGTCGACGCCGACGACGCTCACCATGTGCCGTCGCTGGAACTTCTACAGACCCATCCGGGTCCGTTGATCGTCCCGACACTCGTCATCACCGAAGTGGCCTACCTACTGGGCACCAGGCTGGGCGCCGAAGCTGAGGTGCGATTCCTCGGCGACCTGGCCGATGGTGCGTTCGCCGTCGAACCGGTAGCCGCGGGAGATTGGCTGCGGATCGCAGAGCTTGTTGCGCGGTACCGAGACTTGCCGCTTGGCACCGTAGACGCCTCCGTGGTGACCACAGCAGAACGGTTGGGCATCAGCGAGATCGCGACAGTCGACCGCCGTCACTTCACGGTCGTCCGTCCGTGCCATACCGAGAGCTTCACCCTTCTTCCGTGATTGACTGCAAGCAAATGTGACATGCGCATGCCATGCGCATGTGGTAGTTTGTGGCCATGGCAGTTGCGATTCAGATCAAAGATGTCCCCGAAGAAGTTCGCGACGCGCTGGCGGCCCGCGCCGAGGCGCGCGGCCAGTCCACCCAAACGTATCTGCGATCACTGTTGGAACGGGAGTACCAGGCTCAACGCAACCGGCAGCTCTTGGAGGCGTTGACTGGTCATCGCAGCCTCACCATGACAGCCGAGGAAGTGGCGGCCGTCATCCGCGCCGACCGCGACGGGTGAATCTCCTCCTGTGATCGTGGTGGACGCGGGCGTGCTGGTGTTGGCCCTCACGAGCAGCACTCCCAAAGGCGATGCGGCACGCGCAGTCCTGACGGGCGACGACGGCTGGTTCGCGCCGGCCCACATGCCGGGCGAGGTGCTACGCACCCTGCACAAGGCCGTATTGCGAAAGCAATTGGAACCTGAGGACGCCGAGGCCGCCGCCGACGCCGTCACCGCACTCGCCATCGAATACGTGCTTCCTGATGCACTGCTGCTGCGCACCGCCTGGGCCTGGCGGCACAACATCTCGATCTACGACGGCCTGTATGTCGCTGTCGCCGCCGAACACTCCGCCGCCGTGATCACCGTCGACAGCCGCTTGGCCAGTGCGACTGATCACCTCCGTATACCCGTCGCGATCACCCTGGTCTAGGTCCGCCGGAGATACGGGCGGAAACGACTCGCAAGCGAGTCCGGTGAGATCTCCGCTGACCCGCCGCTCACCAGTTGCGTTAGTCGATACGGCCAGTCAGGCCGAAGTCGGCCAGCGTGGCCGCGGTCACCTCGCGCAAGGCGGCTTTAGCGTTCTCGGCGCCCGGTTGGTTGCGCCGATGCTGATGAAGGTCTTGCCATGGATGCGCGCGGACAGAATGATCATTCGGCCGCCGAGCCGCTCCAGGAACTGGCGGGTTTCGCGTTGCCCGGTGCCGCGCGCATTTTCTACCTCGGCGACGGTGCCGTCGGGGCAGCCGATCACTGAGGGGAGGCTGCCGAGATACGAACAAAGCACCGGCGCGTCGGGGTCGGCAGGCATCCTGGCGACCATCCGCTTCGCCGCCCGCGTCGGGTTGTACGAGGGCAGCCACAGGACCTGCTTCGCTTCGTCCGCGGTCTCTTTCGTCGCCTTCAACGTCTGCTTGATGGCGGCCCGAAAATCGCCTTATCCAAAACGTCGTCGCTGTCAGTCGTGTGCGCGGAGGGCGCTAGCTGGCACTCCACAGCCCGAGTCTAGATGAGGCTGCTTGCTGCCCAATGCCGATGTGGATTGCGACATTTCGTTGATCGCGCACCACGGTGCGGGCCAACAGCAGTTGTTTGTGCGTCCTATGCGACTGGGTCCCTGCTGAAGGCGAACCCATTCTTGAGATGAGAATTGTCCGATCGGGTGCTACTGCCCGGTGCCCTGCGCGGGTCCTGGCATACTCCCACTGATGGTCGTCAGTCACGCCCCCGACCTGGATTCGTGTGCCGTAACGCCGAGGACCACCCCTTTCCTGATCAGTCCATCGACTACACCGGCACCCGCCGCCATGACCACGTCACCAGAAGGGAGGTGGAGTTGAACAACTCCTCCGTGTGGTTCGTCTCGGAAAGGCTCATCAGTGGAAAGGTTGTGCACGGCCTGGAGAAGAACACCCCGTGGCTCAAGCAAATGACGCCGCCCCTTTCTCAGATCCTTAGTCGATCGATCTTTTTCGAAGGTCTGTCACAACCCGCGATGCTGAGCGTCCTGTTACCGGATGTACCGCTTCACCAACGGCAGACCCGCAACGCGGCCAATAATTTGTGCGCTGGAGGGCCGAGTGAACGAAATTACTAGAGAGTGTCGACTATGCGGATCGACTGGTCCCCATCAAACTATTGTGGTTCGCGAGATGATGTTCGGAACCGGGGAGCGGTTTGAATATTACATCTGCGCTGCGTGCGAGACGTTGCAAATCGTAACTCCGCTCGACGGCGACGAGCTCATGCGCCATTATCCCGAAAATTATTACTCATACAACGCTGCAGCTCAGCCAAAGTTGCTCCGATGGCTCATTTCGCAGCAAGACCGTTATAAATTGGATACTGGCGGTCGGCTATTCGGTGGTCTCTTAACGAGGCGATTGCCCGACGGTCTCCTCCGTGTTCTTTTCGGAGGAGACGCTGTCGGAATGCTCGCTCAGCTTCCTCTTGAACGGGACGCGCGAATTCTGGACGTGGGCTGTGGTGGCGGTGCGCTGCTTGACCGGTTGGCTGAATTGGGGTTCACCAACTTGTCTGGTGCAGATCCGTTCCTTGCAGCCGATGACGAGACGCCTCTAGGGGTGCCGCTGATGAAGCGAGACCTGAGTGAAGTGGCTGGCCAATTTGATCTGATCATGTTCAATCACTCGCTTGAACATGTTCCTGACCCGGTCGCAACGCTCAAGGTGGCATCCGAAAAGCTCGCTGCCGGCGGTGCTTGCTTGGCTCGTGTGCCGACCACCTCATCTGAAGCATGGACTACTTATGCGGCGGACTGGGTGCAGATCGATGCGCCTCGGCATTGCGTCATACCGTCACGAGATGCAATGGCGCTGGCAGCTGAGAAGGCCGGTCTGCGAGTGGAACAGACAATCGATGATTCGAATTTAGGCCAGTTCATGGGGAGCGAAGCTTACCGACGTGACGTTGCGGTGACCGACCCCAAAATCCTTCGACTGTTTAAACTTAAACAAATCTGGGAGTGGGAAAAACGTGCGGACGAGCTCAATGAGCAGGGCCGTGGTGACCAGACAGGTTTTGTCTTGCGGGTCAAGTGAAGGCGCGGCAACGATTCGTTAGAAGATCTCGCCAGCCAGGTCGAACTCGGCCAGTGTGTGCGCAACCAGTTCACGCAAGGCGGGCTTTGTGTTCTCCGCGCCCGGTTGGTAGGCGTTGACGGTGAAGTAGATCTTGGAGCCGCCTCCAACGCGCCAAGACTGCAGAGTCATCTGGCCGCCCGTTAATTCGAGCCATTCCCGCGTTACGCCTTGGCCGGTCACCCGCGTCAGGATGATCTCGCCGTCGGTGCCATCGGGGCGGAATACCACGGGGTCGAACTCGTCGAGATTCGAACAAAGCGTGGGGGCATCCGGGTCGGTGAGCCCAGCATCCACCATCCGTTTCAATGCCCGCTTCGGCGTGAACGGGATCAGCGAGCGCAACTGCAGTGCCTCGTCAGGCGTCTCCCGCAAAGTGGTCACTGCCTGCTTGATGGCGGCGCGGATGTCACGCAGATCGGTGGTTACCCGGCTCGGGTCGACGCTGACCGTCGCGATCGACATTGCGTTCGCACGCGTATCACCGTTGCTGCGGTCGTTCATCGGGAGGTGCAAGGTGACGAAGCCGTCACGAGCGCGTTGGCGCCCCATGGCCTCGGCAAGTTTCGTACCCAACGCTGCGATCAGCGTTTTCCCCGTTCCGCCGAGAGCCTTCGCACGGGCATCCCACTCATTCAGGTCGATCTGGATCGAGACAGCCGGCACGACGACAGGATCATCGCCGTCACCTGCCCGGAGGGCTACAGGTCGCCGTGCAGGTGATCGGACAGCATCTTGCCGCGCACGTGCCTGTTTCCGGGCCAGCCGTGCCGCCGTGACAAGCGCCCGGCCCACCTCGGGCGCCTCCCGTGCCGTTTGGCGGGCATCCTGAACCGCCGCGCGCCGTCGCGTACGTGAACGCGGCGGAGGATAGCCGAGGTCGTGATTGATGTCCCGGATCGCATCAGCTGCCGCGTTGTGGAGCCCGAGGCCGTCGACAACATAGTGGGAATGCACCAGGCTGACCGCGGTGGTGCCGTCGGTAAGTGGCAGGACACCTAAGTGCCAGCCGGGCCCCCCTTCCGGATCTATGGGCAGTTGTGAGCGCTTATCGGCCCAGTCGCTGAGCTCAGCGCGTGGACGGGCGCACTCAGCGACATCGATGTCCGACAGCCCCCGATCGACGACCCACCGAGGCCGGGCGAACGGCAGCGGCGAACGTTCGATGAGCCGTCCCATCAACCCATAACCGAAATTGCGGTTGAAGCGTCTCAGCCCATCGAGGTCGACGTCGTGCTCATAGAGCCACAAGACTTGGATGACCAGGTTAATCCCGGCGGCGCGATGCCCCGCGAACAAGCCTTGGTCCACCGGCGCGAGCCGATTGTCCACTCGTCCATCCTCTTTGGAGATGCGTCTGTTGAACGATGGTCGCGTACGCGCTATTCGGGCCGGGCGTCGGCTCATGGTCATGGCCGCAGAATAGCGGTGACGCGGCGGCCGCGCCGCGAATCGCCATATGGTCGCATAATTCCAGTGGTTACATAATTCCGGCCGGCCTGGCTTGACGCCGTACTGCGATTTCGCAGCGTCACCCCCGCTATTCTGTCGCCATGATCATCGGCCCACGCACCGCAATGACGCGCAACGTGCACATAGCATCCGGCAAGGAGTTGTGCTGGTGACTTCTGCCGGTCAGAGCGGGACGGCCGACCGCCCGTTTATTTTGTTCGTGTTGGGTATGAACCGGTCCGGAACCTCGGCGCTCGCACGGGTTCTGTCGTTGTGCGGTGGCACGCTCCCGCCCCGCCTGGTGGGCGCCATGTCGGACAACCCGCTGGGCCATTGGGAGCCGCGTGTGGCGAACTACCTTAATGAAGCAATCCTGCAGCGCCACCGCAGCAGTTTGTTCGACCCGACACTGCGCCTACAGGAGGAAGGTGCGTTCGACGACAAGGCCGCCTGGATCGATGACATCAGGACGTTTCTCACCACGCTGCCGGCAGCACCGCTCGTGGTTGTTATCAAGGACCCGAGGATTACGGTGCTGTCCGGCTTGTGGTTCGAGGCGGCGCGTTTGGCCGGATACGACATCATGGCCGCGATCACAGTGCGCCACCCGCAGGAAGTCATCGCGTCGGTTGCGAAGCGCAGTCCAGCCACGCCGGAACTCTCGGGTGCTTTGTGGCTGAAATACAACCTGCTCGCCGAGAGACACACGCGTACCCTGCCACGCGTTTTCGTCGAGTACACCAACCTCCTGGATGACTGGCGCAGGGAAATGAAGCGGATTTCCTCGGCACTCGCGATCGATCTGAGCAGCACGCCGCATGACTCCGCTATCGAGGAATTTCTCAAACCTGATCTTCGGCGCCAGCAATATGACGGGCCGGTGGCAGAGCTCTTCGGCTCAGACTGGACTTCCACGGTTTACCAAACGCTGTGCGCGCTCGCTCGAGATGAGCCCTGGGATCCAGCTGCACTGGATCGTGTTTTCGACGCCTATCGCGCGAGCGAGCATGATTTCCGAACGGTGTTCGAGGACTTCCGCCGTTTCCGCACGCTCAACCGGTTGTATAAGCCATTCATCGTGAAGCTGAACTACAAGGTCCTCGCGATGGTTAACCGGCGTAGTGGGACTTGGACCTAGGCTCGTCGGCAATGCCGAGGCCATAGTTGGCCTTGGTCCGCCCCCAGCTCAGATGAAGACCGCGCCCCTGGCCACCAGCCAGAGCCCAACCACCGCGAAGATGGCCGCAAGTACCTGCAGACGGTGAGCCAGCGCCCATTCGTGCAGCGGTTCCAGCACCGCTTGGGTTTTCGCTGGCGTGAGCAGATAGCTGACGAGGGTGATCTCAAAAACTGCAAACATCCCGACGACAAACGCGATGGCGGCGATGACCTGCGTGCCGATCGAGGCTCCCGAGGCCACGATAGTGGTGTCGACGAGTAGAACCATGACCGGACCAGCCGGTACGAATGTCACGCCGACCACGAGAGCGACCCACAAGGCTCCGCTCTCCCACGCGTTGTTCGCGTACGAAACCAGGCGCCGGAGCGCAGATCGGGGCTCGGTCGACCCATCTTGATCGCGGCTCTGCGGCAGCGGGATTGCGGTCGGTGTAGTGGAGCTGCCGACCGGTGTCGGCACGGCTTCGCGCTGACGCGCCCGGGAGCGCACTGCGATCAGCGCGGAGATCGATAGTGCCAGTACACCCATGACGAGTTGGATGTGTGCGGTGGTGGAGTTTGGGCCCGCTGTGGCCAAATCATGCGCAACCGATCTGAACCCAGGCATGACGTGCAGCATCAGCAGCGGAACCAGCAGGACGGGGATATTCGCTATCAGGCAACCGACCCAGCAGACGAGCAGATTTTGCAGTGGCCGCGGTCGGGAGATCAGGAGAAGGACGAGGCCGAGAAGTACAGGATTGATTGCCCACAGAAGCGCCATTCCCAGCACGAAAGCCCACACGGCCCGGAACCCTACCCTGTCAAGACCTGGCCGTAGGCCCGTTCTGCACGCCGGGTCGGCGCAGGGCTTCGAGAGCGGGGCGCCCCAGTAACCGTCCCACGTCAGCCAACATGGCTTTAGCGGGCGAAACTTTCCAGGAGATCGGCGACGTTGGCAACGCTTTCGGCGGGTTTGGTCGTCTGGGTGGCGACCTCGCGGGCTCGAGTGACGTATTCGGGGCCGAGGATCCGGCGCAGGTCCGCGACCAGCGATTCCAGGCTAGTGGTCGAAAGGCGCCGCCCCAAGCCAACTTTCAGCCGTTTGACCTGAGCTGCCCAGATCGCCTGATCGGGCGCCGTCCAAAGGATCAGCGCGGGGACTCCTGCGCGCAAGCCCGCGGCCGTGGTGCCCATACCACCGTGGTGCACGACCGCGGCGCAGGCGGGAAAGGTGGCCGCGTAGTTCACCGTGTCCACCACCTTGACGTGCTCGAAATGGGGGACATCGCTGAAGTTACTCCAGCCGGAGCACACCAACGCCCGTTCGCCCAACTGCGCGCAGGCAGCGGCGATCATGGCGACCATGTCGGGGGGAGATGCGACCGGCGTGCTGCCAAACCCGAAGAAAATCGGCGGTGTCCCCGCGGCAATCCAGGAGTTGACCTCCTCATCGGTATCGGTTGGCAATTCCAACGTCAGCGCGCCGACAAAGGGCCGTTGGCCGTTTAATTTCGACCATTCGGCTGCCAGCCCAGGGAAGCAAGCCTCTTCGTAGGCCTGAATTTCCAGTGATCCGCGCTCGGTGATGCGTCGCGGCGCGGAGCGCGTCGCCTTCGGCAGGCCCAATTCACGGCGCTGCGCGTCATCGAACTTCTTCACCCCGCGCCAGTTCACCCACTCGTACACCCGCATTGCGTAGCGGCTCAAAGACCACGGCAGGAATGGCAGGGACTGGTCGTTGGCCCGCACCGGCGCGATATGCAGCGTCGCCAACGGAATGTCGTAATACTCCGCGACATTGGCAGCGGAGTGCTCGAAATTCAGAAAGGTGACTAAAAGGTCAGCCCCGTCCGTCAGCGACCGCAGCGTCGTGGTGATATGCTCCCAGTGGTGGCTGACCGACTCCCCAATTTCGCGCCACAACCTGATCAGATCTCGGATCTTCCAGAAGTTGCGGAACGAACGCGTCCAGAAGTCGCGGTGCGCCCCCCACCACTCTTGCGTATCCGGCCCGAAAGCGACCGCCGTAAGCCCAGCCGACTCGGCGAAGCTCATCAAGTCGGGCGGAACTGCCAGGCGCACGTCATGCCCGCGGCGCAGCAGTTCACGGCCGATAGCGACGCAAGGCTCTACATCGCCACGCGTTCCATAGCTTGCCAGCACACATTTCATCGCGGATCTTTCGGCATGAAATCTTTCTCTGATCTGCAGCAAACTGCGTTGTATCTGTGGCGCTGGGTAGTCAACCGCTAACCCACGACAGTGCCGGGTGTAGTGCGTTGTGACTATAACTCAGAAGTAATGGACCCAGGACTGTTGCAAGTCCTCCGGCCGCCACTGCACCCTGTCGAGTCGACAAACGTGCGAAATCAGCGTCGGCGGCCGCCTATGGCGATGAAATGACAGCCTCCCATTGTCATTGGGGGGTGAATCGCTTCGAAGACAAGCGGTCGGAAGTACGGTACGACGATGGACAACCTACTGGACCCGCTTGACCAGCTCACGTTTGACGCCGAGCGAGCCACAGGAGTCGCGTCGATGCCACATCCTTTCTGGGTGTACAACCGCCCGGTCGACATCGACGGTCTGCGAAAGTTCCATCACCATCTTCAGCGCGGATGGTTACCCCGCCGCATCGAACGGTCATCGCTGCGGTTCGGCCGGCACCGCTGGGTATCAGCCGACGGTCCATCCGAGATTGAGGTCGCCGCGACGCCCCGCCCGCGCGCAGAACTCGACGCCTGGCTCGAGGAGCAGGCCACCATTCCCATCGATGCCGAGCACGGACCCGGGTGGCACCTTGCGGTGCTGCCCTTCACCGACGGCGGCGCGGCGGTGAGCTTGGCCGTCTCACATTGCCTCGCCGACGGTGCCGGGCTGTTGGAGGCGATGGCGGATGCTGCGGATGGCCGCGACGCCCCCATCAGCTGGCCTGCCGCTGGGGCGCGCGGGCGGTGGCAGGCGCTGCGCGAGGACGCCCGTCAAACCGTGCGCGACATTCCCGCCCTCGGCCGCGGCGCTGTTGCCGCGGCACGGCTGGCCCGGCGCGCCATCCGCGAGGGTGCCGGAGCCGCGCCGTCCACCACGCCACTGAGGCTTCCGGCCGGCGCCGACGAACCCGTCACCCCCCCAATGGCAACGGCCTTCGTCGACGTCGGCGAGTGGGAGGCTCGCGCCCACGCGCTGGGCGGGACCAGCAACGCGCTGCTTATGGGATTGGCGGCCCACTTGGCCCAGCGAATAGGACGGGTCACCCCCGACGGCTCGGTCCTCATGAGGATGCCGGTTAATGAGCGTGCCGCCGGCGATACGCACGCCAACGCGGTCAGTCATCTCACCGTCACGGTCGACCCCGCCCGTGCGACGACGGACCTGCGCGAGATCCGGGCCGCAGTCAAACAAGCACTGATCAGCCACCAGGAGCTGCGCGACGACGAGCAGGCAGTGATGTCCTTCGTTCCTCTGCTGGGTCTGATGCCCAAACGGTTTGTCAGGCTGGTCGACAATACCGTCGTCTCATCCAATATCGGTGTGGTCAACTCGGCCGTCACCCGGCCAGACGGCACAGACGCCGATCTCTGGGCCTCGAGGCTTTCTTACCGAGGTGTGACCAAAACGTTGATGCACCGTTTGGGCGGAGCCTTGTACGTTTTGTCAGGAATTGCGCAGGGACAGGTCTTTGTCTCGGCCACTGTCTATCAGCCGGGCTATGCCAACTCGAAGGAAGCTTTGCGACAAGACCTTTCGAAGACCTTGAATGAGTTCTCGCTCACCGGCACGTATATCGGAGCGCCCCCGGCCACACCAGTGATGGATCAGCACCAGTGCCGGGAGGCTGTTCGACAGCAAGGCGCCAATCGGTGAGTCTTCAATATCGGGAGCACTTTGCCCTCACGTACTATCAACCCGTCTAGCGGGGTCCGGTTTGACGCCCCGGTTGTAGCGCAGTGATACGCGAAGGGTAGCGGCTAATGACAACCTTCTTGTTCGTGCTGGGGATGGCCCGATCCGGCACCGCCGCGCTGACACGCGTCCTGTCGCTGTCTGGGGCCGCACTTCCGCCGGGCATGATCGGGGCCGCGAAAGCCAACCCGCGTGGCTTCTGGGAACCACGCCAAGCCAGCTACCTCAACGAAAAAATCCTGCGCCGCCACCACAGCGGCTCCGCTGACCCCACCCTGCGCCTCCACGAAGAAGACGTCGACCGACGAGACATCGCCGAAATCAACGCCTATCTCACCACACTGCCGCAGTCGGACCTCTACGTCATCAAGGACCTTCAGATGACCGCCATAGCCGGTATGTGGTTCGAAGCCGCCCGCATCGCCGGTTACAACGTCGGCACCGTGATCGCGGTACGCCACCCCCACGAAGTCATCAAGTCCGCAACCGCGATGATGCCAGTCATCAAGCCCGAACTCGCCGCCGCGCTCTGGCTGAAAAACAGCCTGCTCGCCGAACGCTACACACGCGGGCTGCCCCGCGTGTTCGTGGAATACTCTCACCTTCTTAAGGATTGGCGCGGGGAGGTCAAAAGGATCTCCACAGCTCTGGACATCGATCTCAAACCCGACGAGACCGCGATTAATGAATTTCTCGCCGCCGACGAGCGCCACCAGCAGGCCGAAGGATCCGCATGCCCAGAACCATTCGGTACCGAATGGCTGACCACTACCTACCGCAATCTGCACCGGGCCGCGGATGGCGACACGTGGAGCCAAGACGAGTTAGACGGTGTCTTCTCCGATTACGGGGCCAGCGAACAACACTTGCGCACCGCTCTCGACAACTATCGGCGCGTCACCAAGGCGCAGCGTTTCGTTCCACGCAAACTCATCTTCGAAATCGCCGCACTCGCTCACCGGCGCAAGGGCACCTGGGCCTGAAATTCGCCGCCGCAACCGCCGCTTCCTCAAAACTTCTGAAATTTATAACTATCACGTGATTGAGTCGTGTCGGAAGGCGGTTTCGGACTACCGCACGCAACACGGAGTATCCGCGGAGCTCGTTGGCATAGACAGGAGTAGTGCGCTGTGGCGCAACCAATCAAGATTATTGGGACACAATGAAAGTCGAAGAGCCCGCACTACGAGCTCTGTGCGCGAGCTCAGAGTCGCGATTTGGGCTGTGGAGCGAGTTCTTGCGGTCCACGCAAGTCAAGTCGATGGCCGAAATCGGCGTCTATCGGGGCCGCTTCGCGGCCGAGATGCTTGCCTCGTGCAGTTCGATCCAGAGGTACTACATGGTCGATCCATGGCGGCATTTGGACGACTGGAACAAGCCGGCCAACACGGACGATGCCCGGTTCGCCACCTATCTGACGGAGACAAAGGCCAATACCGAGTTCGCGGGCGACAAGCGCATTATCCTGCCTGGAACGACAACGGAGGTCCTCGACGAGATTCCAGACAGCAGCCTCGACTTCGCCTACATCGACGGCGACCACACGCTACGCGGTATCACGATCGATCTCATCAAGGTCTATTCCAAGGTCCGCGAGGGCGGAGGGATCGGCGGAGACGACTTTACGCACACGGTCTGGCAGCACGGGGATCGCTTCGAACCGACGCTGGTGTTCCCGTTTGCGGTCTACTTCGCAGAGGCGGTGGGCGCGCGCATCTTCGCGCTACCTCACTTGCAATATCTCATCTGCAAGCCAACGGAAACAGAGACAGGCTTCGAGTTCGTCGACCTCACCGAGAGCTATCCTGACACAGCGCTCCAGGGGCAGTTCCGGCTCCGGCACGTCCTCCGCGGCTGGGTCACCGACACATTCTCGCGCAAGATCTTCGCCGAGAGACTCCCGAAAAACGTCAAGGACGAGATAAATAAGTCACGGTCGCGATAGCGCAGCACTCCGGCGGCGCGGTGCTAGCGCCGGTCACCGGTGCCGCACTCATCGAACCCGTTGCGTGCTTTGGGCATTGGAGTGCTCTTCGATGCGCCGACGACAGTTCTTTTGGCCGGCCAGGTGCCCGCGCCCAGCACTGCCGGCTCTCGGGTGGTGCCACAAGCACCCGGGCTCTGAACCACCAGGCTCAGGCGATGCCGATGCCCCTGGCCAGCTGAAAGAACCCAACCACTGCAAAGATGGCTACCAGCACCTGGCGACGGTGAGCCAGTGCCCAGTCGTGCAGCGGCCGTAGCACCGCAAGGGTTTTCGCTGGCGCGATCAGATAGCTGACCAGGGTGATCTCGACAACCGCAAACATTGCCATGACGAACACGATCACCGCGATGACCTGGGTGGCGATCGCGGCCCCCGAGCCCACGACGATCGTCTCTACGTATAGCACCAGAAGGGGCGGCGGAAATCCGCCGAGGCCGAACACGAACGCGACCCACAAGGCTCCATTTTCCCAGGCATTTTGGAGGCGACTGAGCACCCGCCGGAACACCGACCCGCCGTTCGTCGGGGCCTCCTGCGGGCGGCCAAAAGGTGTGATCGGCCTCGACGTATCCGAGTCCTGGATCATGACCGACGTGTTGCCAACCGGTATCGGCAGCCGCGCCCGCTCACGCACCATGCGCACCGACATCACCGCGGCAATGGATAACGCAAGCACGCCCATGCCGAGTTGGACGCATCGCGCGGCGGGGCTCGTATCCGGGGTGCCCATATCTTCCGCAAAAGAGGTCAATGTGGGTGTTGAGTGCAGTAACACCAGCGGAATCAGCAGGCAGGGCAAATTCACCATCACACTGCCCGCCCAGTAGGCCGCCAGGCCTTGCACCGGCCGCGGCCGCGAGACCAGGAGAACGATGACGGCAAGAAGTACCGGATTGACCGCGAACAGAAACGCCAGCCCCAGAAGTGAGCTCCACACGGCCCGGAACACTACCCGGTTCGGCATTGAGTTTTGTGTGTGCTGCCATTTTTGAAAGTTCTTTGGGTTGTTTGTCTGCCAATTCGAGCAGGATTCCGTTGCGGGCCATGAGCTAGGCCCCGCTGCTCACCGGCAACCTCCGGGCACCATGACACCGGATACCTCGATGTGCGCGCTGATAAGGCGGACAGCCAGGTGCAAATCCTGCCCTGGCATCAGCCCCGTGCGTGCGCGAGCAGCTCTTCTTCTCGATAGTTGCGTATCAGTGTGGCCATCCCAACTCAAATGACTGCTTGAGACACGACCTTTCGAGCGTCCTGAACGATTTTTCGCGCACGGCAAGTATCTCTGCGAGTCCTCGAATCACACACCACTTACAGAATCAGCCTGTCGAATCCACGATATAAGTGTTCGATGCGCTCTACCCGCGACCAACTGCTGCACGTGGTTCGCCGTGATCGTCGTCCGGATACTGAGATCGTGACGCTCGGGCGGCGTCCTGCTCAAAGAGCAACTGCCCGAGGTGTTCCGGCTCGAGGGCGGCCAAGGCCGCCAGCTGCTCGCCGGATCGAACACTACCGCGATCTGATCTACCCGACCTCTGCCTCGTAGTGTCCAACATCTGCTCTTGAGCCACCGAGGCCGGGCTCTGAGCTCATTCAGATGCCTCCCATGGCGCTGGCCACCAGCGAGACACCAGCTACTGTGCACATGGCTACGAGGATCTTCCGACGGTGTGCCAACGCCCAGTCGTGCAGCAGTTGCACTATCGCTTTTGTTTTCACCGGCCTTACCAGATAGCTCAGTAGGGTGACCTCGACAACCGTAAGCACGCCGATGACGAACACGATCGCGGCGGCGATTTGCGTGCCGACCGCGGCTCCTGAGGCCACGATGATAGCGAGCAAGAATAGACCCGCATCGGGTTCCACCCCGCCGAATGCCATGCCGATCACAAACGCGACCCACAACGATCCGCTTTCCCACGCATTGCGCATGCGGCGCAGAAGTCGTCGGATTGCCGACCCGTCCTCCGTCGCCGCATCCTGTGTGCGGTCAAACAACCACGAGATTGCGGTCGGTGTATTCGGCTCCAGCACCAGGGTCGACGTGTTGTCCGCGGCGTGTTTCGGCCGATGCGTCGGCTCGCGCCGGCGCGTCAGAGAGCGCACCGTCAACAGCGCGGCAATCGATAGCGCGAGCACACCCATGCCGAGTCGGATGTACCGGACAGTGGGGCTGGGAGCCAAATCGTCAGCAAAAGATCGAAACATTGGTGTGACGTGCAACAGCGTCAGCGGAACCACCACAGCGGGGACACACCCAACCAGGCAGCCGACCCCGTAGGTGAGCAGGTTATGCACGGGCCGTGGCCGCGAGATCACGAGAAGGGCAAGTGCGAGACGCACCGGGTTGAACGCCATCAGAAGCGCCAGCGCCAGCAGTGAGCCCCACACGGCCGGAAACATTACCGTGTGTGTCCCTTGGTTTATCGAAGCGTCTGCGGGTTTTCTGGCTCGGGCGCGCGCACGATTCCGTGCGGTGGTGAGCGCCTGAGCCGTTCAGGCTTGGACGCTCGACCGTGTGTCAGTTTTGGCACCGAAGCCCATCAGCGTGATGTTGGAGGACCGAACCCAAAATTGTTCGAATGTTTAGTGCCACGAAATCTCCAGAGTGAGAAAACCCGCGTGCCCATACCACAGCCCAGGACCTTCTCCTGCGACGGTCGGGTGTGTCGGCCGTTTGCCCAACACTTTTGGTTTTCAGGTCGTTGGTGCGGGCGTCGGGTTATGCTGCGCGGCGGTTGCGCATGTGATGTGGCTTGCGCTTTGGTTTCCCAGAACGCGAACGGGGAGGAAGGGCTGGGGGCAGCGATGAAGTTTGTGCTGACGTTCTATGGGACTCGTGGCGATGTCGAGCCCGGTATCGCTGTGGGCCGTGAGTTGGTGCGTCGTGGGCACGACGTCCGGATCGCTGTTCCGCCGGATTTGGTTGGCTTTGCTGAGGCGGCTGGTCTTGCGCCGGTTGCTTACGGGCCGGAGGTGAAGGTGTGGCAAAGCGTGAACCAGGACTTCACGGCACGTTTCTTGCGCAAGTTCTGGAGGAACTTTTGGAAGATCAGGGATCTGGTCGGGTTGGTGCGAGAGAATTGGCAGTTGTTCACCCAGTACTGGCGGGAGCTCAGCACGACGCTGAGGTCGCTGGCGGAGGGCGCCGACCTGCTGTTTACCGGAGTGATTGGTGAGGAGTCGGCCGGTAACGTCGCTGAGCATTACGGCATTCCGTTGGCCACACTGCATGTATTCCCGATTCGGGCCAACGGCCAGCTCGTTCCTGGGCTGCCGGCGCCGTTGACCCGTTTCACGATGAAGATGGGCGAGTGGTCGGCTTTGCCCATGATGAAAAAACTCGATGGCGGCGAGCGCCGCGAACTGGGCCTCCCAAAGGCGACAAAGCCTTCGCCGTGGCGGATCGCCGAACGCGGTTCGCTTGAAATTCAGGCCTATGATGAGGTCTGCTTTCCGGGACTGGTTGCCGAATGGGCGAAGTGGGATGGTCAACGGCCTCTTGTCGGCGCGCTAACGATGGACTTGCCGACCGACGCCGATGATGAGGTCGCGTCGTGGATAGCTGCGGGCACACCGCCGATTTTTTTCGGCTTTGGCAGCACCCCGGTCAAATCGGCCCCCGATACGCTGGCCATGATCAGCTCGGTGTGTACGCAGTTGGGCGAACGGGCGCTGGTTTGCGCCGGTTCGAGCGAATTCAGCGACGTTCCTCGTTTCGAGAACGTCAAGGTGGTGGACACGATGAATTATGCGGCGGCCTTTCCGGCGTGTCGCGCGGTCGTGCACCACGGTGGCGCGGGCACGACGGCCGCGAGCCTGCGAGCCGGGGTTCCCACGTTGATCCTTTCGACCGACCTCGATCAAACGCTCTGGGGGGCTCGCGTCAAACGACTGAAGGTGGGCACTGCGCGGCGTCTTTCGGCCACTACGCAGAAATCCTTGGTCGCAGACCTGCGCACCATCTTGGCTCCCGAATACGCCGCCCGGGCTCGGGAGATCGCCACCCAGATGATCAAACCCGACGAAAGCGTTGCAACCGCGGCCGATCTCCTGGAAAATTTCGTCCGGCTCCGAGGCGTCGGCTGACAGCACCGGCGGGCACTTCGTAACGATCGGCGCCGCCCATCCGCCTGGCAAGCGACACAGGAGGATCGCCGATCGAGGACCTGTCAGTCGTGCACTTTGACAGAACCAGCATGCCTTGAATGCAAGGGTGCTAGCCTGACCCAGTTGTAAGGATCTGGACCGTTAGTGGGTTCGAGCCTTCCAACGTCGGCGGCGCGACCTTTCGCTTTCGGGTGCTCCGGCTGAAAGACATTTAAATGATAAGCATTTAGCGGACAACGGAGGTTTACACCTGTGGCCCCTGCTGGCAGCCCGAAAAGGGTTTAAGCATGGTAGCTGACTATATGAATCACAGGAAGGTCCGCTCCTTTTCGGATATAGAGGAATTATGTCACCGCAATGACACTATTGTGACGTTGTGCGGTGGCGGCTTGGATAGTGCGTACCTGCTGGCGCAGCTGTCGAAACTTGATGTGAATCTTATTGCATTGTCCGTCGATATCGGGGACGACTTCGATATCGAACAATTCTCATACCTAGCGGACAAATTTGATGTAAATGTCACGCGTCTCGACTGCAGAAAAGAATTTGTCGAGGAGTTTGTCTACCCATCGATTCTTGCTGGCGGTCGGTATCTCGGTCAGCACCCCATTAGCGCATCGCTGTCACGACCATTGATTGCCCGAGTCGGAGTGGAGTTCGCGCGGTCCGTCGACGCCAAGTGTCTGCTCCACACAGCCAATCAGTCGCAGAATAGCTTGCGGAGGCTCAATGGAGCTATCTCCGACCTGGGTTTTGAAGGTTACTTCGGATCACCCTACGAGGTCGATGCCCTGGCCCGCGACTTCAAGCGTTTAGAACTCCGAGAGGCGTTTGGCATCTCTGGTTTCGCGAATCGGTTGACAAGCGTCGACACCAACTTGTGGTGCAGGGAGTTCGAGAGTGGCGCCCTAGACGACCCCGAAAGTTTCGAAATCGTTGAAAATCTGTACCAGTGGTCGATCCCAACTGAAACAGCGAGTCGTGTCATAGAGCTGCGCTTCGATAGAGGGCGTGTCGTATCAGTGGATTCGGAACCTGTCACTGATCTTATCGAACTGATTTCCGGCCTCAACGCCAAAGTTGGCCGTTACGGTATCGGACGGTTCTCCGGCCTCGAGCATCTAGAAGGTGGCGAGAAGGTACTCGAGGTCCGTGAGGCTCCTGCTGCGACACTCATCCTTGAAGGTTTCGCTCAGCTCGCCTCAGCGACGGTCGAAGTGGAGACACTTCGTTGGATGCGCACTCTTGGGGAAGCCTTGATTATGGAGGCTGTAGAGGGGCGATGGTTCCGCAGTCTCCGAAAGGCATTGCAGTCCTTCCTCGAAGTGAGTGCTCAACGCGTTAGTGGGGACGTCCGATTTACTCTTCGAAGCGGGGGGTTTGAACTCGCGGGCTTAAAGGCCGTATCACCGCTTTACATCCGTGATCGGGAGCAGTGGGAGTACCGAAAAGCTGCGGCGGCGAGGCCTGTTACAACAAGTGAGCTCGACGACCCCTCCATCTTGACTGGGCGCAGCATTGGTCTTGGCTAGCGTGTCGAACGGCCCGACGCCGGCGTGGAGCATCGACCCAGCCGCGAGAGGCTGTTACACGTTCGGGGATGCCCGCCGCGTGGCGTTGCTGTACACCGCTGATCACCAGGAAACTGCTTGCGTGCCCCGCCGGATGATCCGAACTCGACAACGTAGCCGTAACGTCGAACCATGAGCGGGCCTGGGGACCGTCCCCGCGGCATCAACGCAGGTCACCCCAGCGAGATCGGTGAGATGGATCTGCGGGTAAGGGCGCTGGAAAGCGTGCTCGTCGACAAAGGGTACGTCGATCCGGCGGCACTAGACGAGCTCATTGATACCTATGAGACACGCATTGGCCCCCGTAATGGTGCGCGCGTGATCGCTCGGGCGTGGGTTGATGCAACCTACCGCGACTGGCTGCTGACTGACGCCACCGCCGCGATCGCGTGGCTAGGCTATACCGGCCGGCAGAGCGAGCACATGATCGCAGTGGAAAACACGCCTCAGCGTCACAATCTCGTGGTTTGCACTCTGTGCAGCTGCTACCCATGGGCGGTGTTGGGCCTACCTCCTAAGTGGTACAAGAGCGCGCTGTACCGCTCGCGTGCGGTACGTGACCCGCGTGCTGTGCTGGCCGAGTTCGGCGTGACCCTACCGCCGGACACAGATATCCGGGTCTGGGATTCGACGGCCGAAGTCCGTTATCTTGTGCTGCCCATGCGACCGGTCGGAAGCGAAGACCTCAACGAAGAGGAGCTCGCCGCGCTGGTGACCCGCGATTCGATGATTGGAACCGCTCTACCCCGCAGCCCGACGGCCGTCGACGCATGAGCAGCGACGATTACGTTACGCACGCTGATGTGGGCGGCCAATTGGGATACGGTCCGATCAAGCTCGAGGCCGAGTGCGGACCGTGGCACGCGGCTTGGGAGCCGCGTGTATTCGCGCTTCAACTGTCGATGGGCGCAACTGGGGCCTGGAACCTGGACATGACACGTGCCGCGCGCGAAACCCTACCGGACTACGACCAACGCAGCTACTACGAAATCTGGTTCGGCGCGCTGCTCAAGCAGCTTGAGGAGCGCGGCTTGGTCTCCGCCGACGAAGTGGTTGCGGGCCGGTCGCTCCAGCCCCCCTCCGCGTTGCCCCGCGTCCTGTACGCGCACGATGTGCCGACACTGCAGGTTCGCGGCGCGCCCACCGAGCGGCTCGCAACCAAGGGTCCGCGGTTCGCCGTCGGTCAGCGCGTGCGCACGATTGCCGGGCCAATCCCGCATCACACGCGGCTACCCAGGTATGCGCAGGCCAAGCCGGCGGTGATTGAACGCGTGCACGGCATGCACGTCTTCGCCGATGCGAATGCCGGTGGTCATGGCGAACAGCCGCAGTGGCTGTACACGGTGGTGTTCCGGGGCGCCGACCTGTGGCCGGACGCTGAGCCGGGCCTGACGGTGTCGGTCGACGTATGGGAACCGTACTTGGAGGCAACATGAATCAGCCCGCTTGGGCTCCCGGGCCCGTCGGTGGCGACGAGCCGGTTTTCGCAGAGCCCTGGGAGGCAAGGGCTTTCGCGATCGTGGTTTCTTTGCACGGGCGCGGGTTGTACACCTGGACCGAATGGGCCGACGCACTGGCAACCCGAATCAAGGCGGCACAGGCGGCTGGTGACTCCGACATCGGCGACACTTACTACCACCACTGGCTTGGGGCACTTGAAGACCTGTTGGCGCGCAAAGGCATCGGCACGGCCGAGACGGCGCGCTGGCGCGATGCGTGGCAACATGCAGCCGGCCGCACACCGCATGGCAAGCCGATCGAACTACAAGCCGATGACTTTGCCGCAACACACAACAGCCGAGCGGCGAATGCCGCAAGAACCGAAAGACACCCCTCGACCAGCAGATAGTGCAAGTCCCGGAGTGGCAACGATCGACGCCGTCTCAAAACTTCTGGATGTCGGTTCGGTACCGCAGGTAGTGGGTTATGCTGCCCGGCAGTTGAACCTGCGGTGCGAGACTCGCACTTTCAATTCGCAGGAACTGCACGCGAAGTGAAGGGTCGAGATCCCGATGAAATTTGTGCTGGCAAGCTATGGAACTCGCGGCGATATCGAGCCATGCGTCGCTGTCGGCCGAGAGCTACTGCGTCGTGGGCACGAAGTGCGTATGGCTGTCCCGCCCGATCTGGTCAGCTTCGCCGAGGCGGCTGGTCCTGAGGCGGTCCCGTACGGACCAGATTTGCAGGACGTTCTGGACGCCCACCGCAACTTCTGGACTCACGTCTTCCGTAACTTCTGGAAAATCCAGGAGCTGATTAGGCTGCGGCGCGAAGTGATGGAGCCCTTTCTCCAGTCTTGGAAGGAGATCATCAGGACACTGACATCGCTGGCGGAGGGCGCCGATCTGCTGTTTACCGGGGTGAATTTCGAGGACGCCGCTGGCAACGTGGCCGAGTACTACGGCATTCCGTTGGCCACACTGCATATGTTCCCAATCCGGGCCAATGGCCAGCTTCTTCCATTCCTGCCGGCACCGTTGGGCCGCGCCGCAATGACGGGTGCCGAGTGGCTGGGCTGGCGCGCTGCGAAGAAGGTCGAGGGCGTGCAGCGCCGTGAATTGGGCCTACCAAAGGCGACAAGGCCCTCGCCCTGGCGGGTCACCGGCCGCGGATCGCTGGAAATTCAGGCCTACGACGAGATTTGCTTTCCGGGTCTAGCAGAGGAATGGGCGAAATTCGCGGACCACCGGCGTTTTGTTGGCGCGTTGACGATGGAGTTGCCAACCGATGCTGATGACGAGGTCTTGTCCTGGATTGCTGCGGGAAAACCGCCGATTTTCTTCGGCTTTGGCAGCATTCCCGTCGGATCTGCCGCCGACACACTTGCGATGATCAGCTCGGCCTGTGCGCAGCTGGGCGAGCGGGCGTTGGTTGGCGCCGCTGGGAGTGACTACACCCACGTGCCGCACTTCGAGCACGTGAAAGTGGTGGGCACGTTGAATTACGCGGCCGCCTTTCCCGCCTGCCGCGCGGTCGTGCACCACGGCGGTACGGGTACCACGGCCATAGGGCTGCGCGCTGGAGTTCCCCAGCTTATCCTTTCCACGGATTTCGACCAGACGCTCTGGGGATCTCGGGTCAAACGACTGAAGGTGGGTGCCAGTCGGCGCCTTTCGGCCACTACGGAAGAAACTCTGATCGCAGACTTGCGCACCATCTCCGCCGCTCCATACGCTGCCCGGGCCCGCGAGATCGCCACTCAGATGACCAAACCCGCCGAATGCATTACGGCCGCCGCCGACCTTGTGGAAAATTTCGCCGGCCTCAGTTCTCGATGAATAGACCGCAGCAATACACGGCCTGTTGCACCTCGACGCGCGGCAGGCGATGAGGAGCTGATCCGTGTCTGTGCTATGGGCGAAACCCGTTGGCTAACAGAGGTTCAGGCTCGACCCTAGATCCGAAGCTACGCGACCGGAAAGCGACGTCCCCTTACCAACCGCTTCCGACGGTCTTGTTGATGATTTTGGGGTAGATCGCGGCGGCCAAGTTGCAATGCGGCAGGAGGGTATGTCGGCGTGGATTGTGCTGCCGCACAAGGCATTACCGTGTTGCTACTTCGGCGATAGCGTCCCGGGAAGTGGTGGACTTCGGATCTGGCGTGGTTCACGCATTGCGATCAACGAGTCATGTTGAACGCTAGGTGATTTGGTGTTGTTTTGCAAGTGCTGCGGCGGCGTGTTTGGCGGCGATGACGGCCCGTAGTTCGTCCATGGAGACGTCGGAGAGGTAGCGGCGGGTGACCTGCCACTCGTCGTGGGCCTCGATCACCACGGCGGTGGCCAGTCGCAGGAACGCCGCGGGGTTAGGGAAAATCTCCACGACATCGGCGCGGCGCTTGGTCTCTTTGTTGAGCCGCTCGATTATCCGGCCTTCATGGGTGGGCCAACCCCGTGTGGGTTCGGGTGTCATCGGTCGAGGCGTTGGAGGTGGTCGGTGAGGGCGTGCGCGACGCGGTCGTGACGGGCTGCTTCGTCGGTCCAGCCACGGGTTTCGGCGTCGGCTTTAAGGGCCTGGATGTCGGCGAGTTGGTCGGTGAGGGCACCCCGGAATTCGGGTGCGGTGATGTAGTTGTCGCAGGTTTCACAGATGTTGGCATACGGGCATGCGCCAGCGGCCGGATGGCGAGCGCAGTAACCATGAGCGACACGGGTTTTCAGCATCTCGCTGTGCAGCCAGCTGATCTTGTCGGGCAGGATGGGTTTGCCGACTGGGGTGAGGGTGAACTGGCGGCGCATCCTGCCCATCGCCTCGTCGTAGGCGGCGCGCAGGGCGGGCGAGGCCAGGGTGGCGTAGCGCAGTGTCATCTGCGGGGTGGCGTGTCCGAGCAGCGCCATCAGTGCCTGCAGGCTCATGCCGGCGTTGGCGAGCTCGGTAGCCCAGGTGTGGCGCAGCTGATGAGGTGTGACGACCAGCGCTGTGCCGTCTGGTGCACGCAGCCCGGCGGATTCGGCGGCCGTGAGCAGCCCATTGCGCAGCCGCGTGTAGCCAAGGCGACGACCACGTTGGGTAAACAGAAAGTCGGTGAGCACACCGGTGCGTGGGTGCGGCAATGGCCGATGCGGGCCACGGCGGGCGACCCACTCGTCAAGAGCGGCGATCGTGGTCGCCGATAGTGGCACCATGCGTTCGGTGGCGAGCTTGCCCAGCGGCACCTTCAACCAGGTGCCGGCGGGCCCGTAGTCGATGATGCTGCTGAGCTCCAGGTCGAGCAGCTCCCCAGCCCGCAGCCCTGCACCGCGCAATACGGTCAGCCCGATGCACGCGAACCGATCATCCAGTTGGGCAACAGCATTCATCACCGCCGCGTCGACGTCTGGAGCCAATGCGCGTGGCAGCGGCTGGTCGAGTTTGGGGACGTCAGCGGCGAAGACCAGCCGCCGCGTCGGGGCCTGTTTCCAGCCCCAGGCGGTGATGTCGTCGAGCAGGTTGCGGAGACTGAGCACCGCTGATTGTGCGACTGCGGCCGAGATGGTGCGCCCGGCGCCGGCGGCGGCGCGTTGTCCGCGCCAGCCGCGGGTGCGATTCCACGCCAGGTAGCCCTCGATGCAGGCACGGTCTAGCTGGCCAAAGTTAGTCACCTGCCGGTGATGCGCGGTGAGGTACTCGGCGAACGGAAGTAGGTCGTTGATCAGCGATTCGACCGATTTCGGTCGCAGCACCGCCGCACGCACCCGGATGTAGCGCAATAGGGTGTCGCGGATCGGGTCGGCCATCGCCACATCGGTGAAGCGCTGCTCGAGGCTGCGTGCCCAGACTCGCCGCCGGGGTGCGGTGTCGACCACGCGGGTCTCATACAGCAGCTGCCGCAGGCTGGCTAACCGGGCCCGGTAGGCGCGCCGTGACGACGGCGCAGTTGAGCTTGCCGACAGCGCAGCGTCAAACTCCTCGATCACCTGCGCGGTCAGGTCGGTGACCAGCCCACCGTGCCAGGCCAACACCACCGCCAGGCACTCGCCGAGCACTGTCTCAACCCAGCAACTAGTCCATCCCAACCGATTTCCCGCCTCGCGCAGGGCTGCGAACCCAGTCGGGTCCCGTGCCTCAACTGCGGCACCGAGCCCGCTCAGCTGCTTGATGGCGGCCAGTTCCACATCCAGCCGTAACCGCCCGGTGCCGACCGCATAGCACAGCAGCGGCCACGCGCCGCTCGCTCGCAGTTCGGCCGCTTGCTCACGTGCCGGGAGCGCCATCCAGATAGTCAGATCCGGGTTGCAAGACACGAAGTCTCGCGCGATGCGGATCCGGTCCCGGATCGCACGCCCGCTCAGTTTCAAGCCCGCGACGTGGTCGAGGTAGTCATCCAACAGGGCGCCGGTCTCGACAGAACCGTGGAGGAGGGCGGTGGTCATCGCGATGCTCCCGCCAAGGTGGCGCGAGCGGCGCCGTATTCGGCGGCGAGTTGCTCGATCGACAGGTGCACGTAGCGGGCGGTGGTCTCCGGCGAGGCGTGTCCCATCAGCGCCCGCAAGGCGAGCAGATCGATTCCAGCCGAAGCTAGTTCGGTGCCATAGGTGTGTCGCAGCCGATGAGGGCGCACCCGGGTTGCACCAGAGAGTTCTCGATGGCGGCGAAACAGGCTGCGCAGCCCGGCCTCGCTGACCGGCGCTCCGCTGGTCGGGCCGCGCAGCACCACGAAACACTGCGGTGTCGTCAGCCCCGCGGGACGCTCCCAGCGCAGATAGGCCGCCACCTCGGTGAAAAACGCCGCGTCCACCGGCACGTGGCGTTCCTTGCCGCCCTTGCCGATCACCCGCAGCCGCCGCCGGCCCATGTCCACATCGGCCAGCAGCAGATCGCGCACCTCCGCCGAGCGCAACCCACCCAGCAGCATCGCCAGCACGATCGCCCGATCCCGGTGCGTCGCCAGCGTGGCCACGAATGTGTCGATGTCATTGGCCGGCAACGACTCCGGCAGCAGACGCGCCTGCCTCACCAACCGGCCACCAGCTCGGGCCCGCCCTGCACCGAGATGACCCAGCAGGCCCCGTTCCGAGCGGCGCAGTCCCTGCCCGCGCCGCGGCGACGGCACCGGATTGTCGTCACGACGTCCGGTCATCACCAAGTACTCGAAGAAGGCTCGTATCGCCGCGACCCGACGGTTGACCGTTGAGGCCGCAGCCGAGTGCGACCGCTGCGTGTGACCGGGACGCCCGCTTCGGCGCACCCCCTGCCAATCGATCCAGTCGAACACCCGCGGCGCATCAACCGCGTCCAACGCGACACCGTGCTCGCTGAGGAACCGCGCCAGATTCACGACATCAAACGCATATGCGCGCACCGTGGCCGGGCTGAAACCTCGTCCGGCCAGGTGCGCAAGAAACGCATTCGCCGCACCCCGGCCGTTCCAATCGCCGTCGAGCTGATAGCCACCGTCATACTCCCGCACGTGAACAGCCATTCCCGTCCTGCCTTCCCGTAACGCCCGGCCCTTAGCATCGACCCGCCATCGCGGACGGGGCCGGAATCTCACGCCGCAGCTCGGCTCGTGTCGCCCGAGGGCCGGTTAACGGATATGGGATTGTTCGACCAGATCTTCTGCCAATGCGCTCGCGGGAATGCGGTGAACGCCAGCACGTCGGTCTTCGCCTCGCCCATCATCACCGACACCTTCGGAAACGAGCCGGCCAAGGTGTCAGCGACGCGGTCCCATTGCTCGGCGACATCGGCCGGATCGGTGTGAGCGAAGATGGTCTTGACCGCAGCAGTGACCGCTGGGGAGTGTTTGGCCGATACTGCGGTGTGCAGGTTGCGCATGAAGTGCACCCGGCATCGCTGCCATGATGAGCCGGTGAACTGCTGAGTCACCGCGGCTTTCAGTCCGGCGTGGGCATCGGATATGACCAGGTGCACCCCGGTGAGCCCGCGCGACTTGAGTGAGGTCAGGAACTCGCGCCAGAACTCGTAGGACTCACTGTCACCCACCGCGGTGCCCAGCACCTCCCGGGTGCCGTCGATGGACACCCCGGTGGCCACCACCAGGGCCTGGGACACGACGTGCGCCCCCACCCGGACCTTGCAGAAGGTGGCATCGCAGAACACGTACGGAAACTCGGTATGGGACAAGCTGCGGGTGCGAAAGGCCTCGATCTCCTTGTCCAGTCCGGCGCAGATGCGCGACACCTCGGACTTGGACATCCCGGCCTGCACGCCCATCGCGGCGACCAGATCATCGACGCTGCGGGTGGATACTCCGTGCACGTAGGCCTCCATGATCACCGCGTGCAGCGCCTTATCGATGCGCCGGCGCCGCTCTAGCAGCGAAGGGAAGAACGATCCAGCCCGCAGCTTGGGGATCTGCACCTCGATGTCGCCGGCCGAGGTGGACACCGTCTTGGGGCGATGCCCGTTGCGATGAGTACCGCGATCGGTTGATCGCTGGTAGCGGCCAGCGCCGATCGCCTCGGTGGCCTCCGCCTCAATCAGCGCCTGCAGCCCGGCCCGGATCAGTTCGGCGAACACCGCCCCGGCATCAGCAGACTTCAGCGCATCGAGTTGAGCGAGCAGGGCAGAATGATCCTGGGTCATCGCGTCGTGTGTTCCTATCGTGAGTCACTTTGGTCGGTAACTCACTGACCACTACGCGATGGCCCACCCCAACACAGTCAACGACACACCCGGCCACTTCTACCTAGTCAGCCCCGGGACCCAAAACCCCACCACGCCAGGGGACTTACCCACTTCGGCAGCAAGTCGCTCGGTAGTGTTGTGCCGTGGGTCTTGGCAGGACACCGCGGGGTCTCTGTTGCCTGCGATGCTGGCGTGACGTCCTTGATCGCCCGGACTTCTATACGCGCACCACGGTGCGGCACGAAGGTGACGTGCTTCAGCGTCGGCTTCTCATCGGCTGCCGTAGTGGTCCTCAACTCGACCCGTCGCAGGATCTCACGCAGCGCGACGTGCATCTCGACCATAGCGAAGGTGGCACCGATGCAGCGGCGGCTTCCGCCGCCGAACGGCAAATAGGTGGTCGGGCTCAGGTTGGCGCCGATCATCCGCTCGGGGTCGAACCGGTCCGGATCCGGATAAAGTTCGGCGTTCTGGTGAACCAGCCCGATCGCCAGGCTCACTTCGACGCCGGCCGGCAGTCGGTAGCCGCCCACCTCGGTCGGCTCGGTCAGGAGCCGGGTCGAGCTGAATACCGCCGGGCGGCTCCGCAACGTCTCCTTTATTACCGCTTCGAGGTACTCGTCGCCGGCCGGATCGCCCGCCGCGCTGGCGTCGGCGGCGCGCACCGCCTTGGCCAGCGCGGCCGGGTGGCGGGTCAGCCGCTCCAGCGTCCAGGCCAACGACGACGCGGTGGTCTCGTGGCCGGCGCCGATCAGCGTCAAGAGCTGATCGCGCAATTCGCGGTCGTCCATCCCGCGCCCGGCGTCGTCGGCAGCGCGGACCAGCATCGCCAGCGCATCGGTGCGTTCGGCCAGGCCAGGGTCGGCGCGACGCTCGGCGATCTCGGCGTAGAGCAGGGCGTCGACTTGTGCGAATCGCCGACCCAACCCTCGCCACGGGCGACGGTGCCGCAGGTTCGGCTTCACAATCGCCGGCGTCTCCCACGGGCGCAGATAGAGCAGCGCGGGTACGACCTTGCGCAGCGCGGCCAGCCGGGTTGGGTCGGTGACGCCGATGACGGTCCGCAGGATCACCTCGAGGGTGACCTCAGTCATCCTGTCCGCCACCCGGAAGCTTTTGCCCACCGGCCATCTGGCGATGTTCTCGGCAGCGATCTCGGCCATCTGACCGGCGTGGTTCGCGACGGCGTCGCGATGAAACGCCGGCATTATCAGACGACGCCGGTCCCGGTGCTCGTCCTCGTCGAGGACAAACAGCGAACTCTTGCCGAGTATCGCGCCCAACATCGCGTTCGCTTCGCCGGCATGAAAAACCCGCGGGTCGCCCGCGAACACCGTCTTGATGTCGGCGGGATTCGCGAGATAAACCACCGTGCCCTTCAGTGGTTCACGCACCGCGAACACGTCGCCGTAGCGGCGATGGCATGCGGTCAAGAAGCGCAACCCGTAGCGCAAACTCAATAAGGACTGCACAAACAGGGGAAGCGGAGGTCCGGGCGGCAGTGTAGTAGACACGGTATCGGTCACCCGCCGATCGTAGCTATCAGCCATTGGCACGGATCGCCGGGATGATCGCAATCGGTGCCACCGACTGGTTGACGCTGCTAGCGTCGATTGTGATGGGGTCACCTGGCGGCCATGTGCTGATTTGGCCGGGACGTTTCAAGGCAGCATTTCCGAACTAGAGTTTTGGATGCCATTGACCTGGGTGGCGTTCTATTTGGTAGCTTCACTTGAGGTAACGCGAGCCTTGCGCAGCGCAGCTATTACTGAGCGGTAGGTCACACCGAGATTTTGTCCAAAATCCGGACATGCCTGGCCGCCTCCACTATGGTCTGGAGCGAGATTTACACGTGTCGACTGTGAGGTACGAGGAATCGGTGGGCGTCAATCCGTTCGGCTGCGACAGCGGCAGGTTTTCGGCCAGCGACAGGCGACACGGCCTGCGGCGGGCGCGGTTCTGCGAAGCGGACCGATCTGCGGGTTCGGGCTACTGCGACCGGGGCTGGCCGCAGATACGGTCGAAGACTCTGCGCGAGAGGCTGGTAGCGGTCCAGGCTTCTGAGAAGTGAACTCTGCTGCTCGGGGGAGTCGGATGGAACGTGACGTTGGGGCCCTGCCGCTGACGCGCGGGCAGCTGGACATATGGCTTTCTGAGGAAGCGGGACTTTCCGGTACTAAGTGGCAGATTGGCATGTTCGCCCGAATCGAGGGCCGGATCGACCCCGATTTGCTGAAATCGGCGATCCAGCACGTCGTGCACGAGGCCGAACCACTGAGAGCTACGTTTTTCGAGGCCGACGGTCAAGTTTTTCAAAAGGTTGTCGACTATCCGGACATTGAGCTTGCCCGATATGACCTCGTAGGCTCACAGAATCCCGTGCAGGAAGTCTACCGGTTGGCATCGTCGATTCAACGCGTCCCGATGTCACTTAGTGGCCCCTTGTTCACTTTCACCTTATTCCAGACGCGAGTAGATGAATGCTATATTTTCATCTGCTGCCACCATATAGCGATCGACGGAATCGGCATTGGTCTCCTGTGCCATCGAATTGCGGGCGTCTATTCTGCGATCGCTACCGGTGCTCCGATTCCTCCTCCGATTTTCGGGTCGCTGACCGATTTGATCGATTGCGAGTTGGAATACGAAGCTTCCGACGACTATCTCGATGATCAGGCGTATTGGGAACGGAACCGTCCGCTTGACCGCGAACCGGGCTATGGGTTGTCGCGTGGCGGCGCCGCAGGCCAGCCGCGTGACTACGTGCCTTCTGAGCCGGTTCAACTGGACCCATCCGTCGTAGCCAGAACCCGCGAGTTATCGCATGCGTTGGGGGTACGCCGGGCGTCGGTGATCACCGCGGCCTGCGCGCTGCTGGTGCATGGGCACGACGCCGGGGGCTCGGAGGTTGTGCTCGATTTTCCGGTGAGCAGGCGTGTGCGTCCAGAGGCACTGTTTGTGCCCGGAATGGTCTCCGGGGTGGTGCCACTGGTGTTGAAATCTTCGCCGGAGACCACGGCCGCCGGCTTCTGCGAACATGTCGACAAGCAAGTACAAGACGCGGTAAAACATCAGCGGTTCCCGGTGCGCACTATTGCGCACAAGTCGCATATCCAGAACCTTGGACAGGCGTCGAATAGGGCCACGATCAATTTCATTCCCACTGCCCGCTTAGCGGATCTTGCCGGTGCTTCCGGGACGGGGATCGTCACCCACACCGGCCTTTTGGACCAGTTTGGGCTGGTCATTATCCGGGACGACGAACAACTTTATCTCAGCACGACCGGTGTCGGGCAATTATTTGCTGACTGCGATGCTCGCAACTTGGCAGACCGGTTAGAGCGGGTGTTGATGGCGATGACCGCCGATCCCACCCGGCGGTTGTCGGTGATCGATGTGCTCGAGGCCGATGAGCACGCCCGCCTCGATGCGGTCGGCAACCGCGCGGTGTTGGCCGCGCCCGCGCCGACCGGGGCGTCCATCCCGGCATTGTTCGCCGTCCATGTGGCGCGTACTCCCGAGGCAGTGGCGCTCAGCTGCAACGGCCGCGCCATGACGTATCACGAGCTTGACGAGGCCTCGAATCGGTTGGCGCACCTGTTCGCCGCCCGCGGTGTGGGTCCGGGTCAGTCGGTGGCGCTGTGGTTTTCGCGGTCGGTCGATGCGATCGTGTCGATGCTGGCGGTGCTCAAGACCGGGGCGGCGTATCTGCCGATCGACCCGGCGGTGCCCGATGCGCGGTTGGAGTTCGTGCTGGCCGACGCCGCACCCGTCGCCGCGGTCACCACGTCGGATCTGGCCGGGCGGCTGGGCGGGTTTGAGTTAGCCGTCATCGACGTCGGTGACCCGGCGGTCGACGGCCAGCCCAGCACCGCGCTACCGGCGCCGAGCCCGGACGACATCGCGTATCTGATTTACACCTCAGGTACCACCGGCTTGCCCAAAGGCGTGGCGGTTCCTCATCACAATGTGATCCGGTTGCTGGAGGCGCTGGACGCTGATCTGGAGTTGTCGGCGGGTCAGGTGTGGACGCAGTGTCATTCGTTGGCGTTCGACTTCTCGGTGTGGGAGATTTTCGGGGCCCTGCTGCGTGGCGGACGTGTCGTGGTGGTGCCCGATTCGGTGGTCCGCTCGCCCGAAGAGCTTTATGCCGTGCTGGTCACTGAGCAGGTCAGCATCTTGAGCCAGACCCCGTCGGCGTTTTATGCGCTGCAGACCGTCGATGCGCTGGCCGCTGAGTCGGGATCTCAGCTCAAGCTCGAGGCGGTGGTGTTCGGCGGTGAGGCGCTCGAGCCCCAGCGCCTTGGCTCATGGTTGGACAACCATCCGGGTTTGCCGCGGTTGATCAACATGTACGGCATCACCGAGACGACGGTGCACGCCTCGTTCCGGGAGATCGGCCTCGGCGATATTCACAGCGCCGCCAGCCCGATCGGGGCGCCGTTGGAGCATCTGGGCTTTTTCGTGCTCGACGCGTGGCTGCGGCCGGTGCCGACCGGTGTGGTCGGCGAGTTGTACGTGGCCGGCGCCGGGCTCAGTTATGGGTATGTGGGCCGGGCTGGGCTGACATCGTCGCGGTTCGTGGCCTGTCCGTTCGAGGAGCCGGGAGAGCCCGGGCAGCGGATGTATCGAACCGGGGACTTGGTGTGTTGGGGTCCTGACGGGCAGCTGCAGTACGTAGGGCGCGCCGACGAGCAGGTCAAGATCCGCGGGTATCGCATCGAGCTCGGTGAGATCCAGGCGGTGCTGGCCGGGCTGGACGGCGTCGAACAGGCGGTGGTGATCGCCCGCGAGGACCGTCCCGGTGACAAGCGCCTGGTCGGTTATGTGACCGGGACCGTCGACCCGGCCGGGTTGCGGGTGGCGCTGGCTGAGCGGCTGCCGACCTACCTGGTGCCGGCCGCGGTGGTGGCGATCGAGGCGCTGCCGTTGACGGTCAACGGCAAGCTGGATACCCGCGCGCTGCCCGCTCCGGAGTATCAGGACGTCGACCAATACCGCGCCCCGGCCAGCGCGATCGAGGAGCTCCTGGCCGGCATCTACGCCCAAGTCCTCGGCGTCGACCGGGTCGGGGTGGACGACTCGTTCTTCGAGCGGGGCGGGGACAGCATCTTGTCGATGCAGGTGGCCTCACGGGCCCGTGCTGCCGGCCTGGTGTGTCGCCCGCGCGATATTTTCGTCGAGCAGACGGTGGCCCGGCTGGCCCGGGTGGTCACGGCCGCCGCCACTGCGGATGACGCGATCGACGAGGGCCTCGGCTCGGTGGTGGCGACCCCGATCATGCGGTGGCTGGGCGAGGCCGACGGCCCGGTCGAGCAGTTCAACCAGACGGTGCTGTTGCAGGCTCCGGCCGGGGTGACCGAGGCCGACGTCGCGGTTGTGCTGCAAGCCCTGCTGGATCGGCATGCCATGCTGCGGCTGCGCGCCTCGAGCGACGGCGCCGGCGGGTGGGCGCTGACGGTGCCCGAGCCCGGATCGGTCGACGCCGGCGACTGCCTGCAGTCGGTGGACACGTTGTCCGACGACGCGCTGGTGGCGGCCCGCGTGCGGTTGGGCCCGGCCGCCGGGGTGATGCTCAGCGCCGTATGGGCGTCCTCGACCGGCCAGCTGGCGCTGGTCGTTCACCATCTGGCCGTCGACGGCGTGTCGTGGCGAATCCTTTTGGAAGACCTCAACATCGCCTGGACCCAACATCACCACGGGCAACCCGTGGCCCTGACTGCGGGCGGCATGTCGTTTGCCCGGTGGGCAGAGCTGCTGGCTGAGCATGCCCGCGATCCAGAAGTGGTCGACCAGGCGGAGGTGTGGCGTCAGGTCGCGGCGACTCCGGCCGCCCTGCCGGCCGCGCGGGCCGACGTCGACACGTACGCGAGTGCCGGGCGGTTGTCGGCAGAGCTGGATGCCGACACCACCCGCATGCTGCTCGGTGAGATACCCGCAGCGTTTCACGCCGGCGTACACGACATCCTTCTGATCGCCTTCGGGTTGGCGGTGGCCGAGTTCGTCGGCGATACCGGTACACCGATCGGGATCGATGTCGAAGGGCACGGGCGTCATGAGGAGTTAGCCGCCGACGTTGATTTGTCGCGCACGGTGGGGTGGTTCACCACCAAATACCCGGTGGCGTTGAACGCCGACGGGCTGCACTGGACGCAGGTGGTGGCCGGCGACGCCGCGCTGGGCGCGGCGATCAAAGACGCCAAGGAGCAGCTGCGGGCCCTGCCCGACGGACTGACCTATGGCCTCCTGCGCTACCTGAACCCCGATGCGGACCTGGCCGGGCCCGACCCGGCGATCGGCTTCAACTACCTGGGCCGGCTGGGTGCGGGGGCTGCCGAGCTCTCCGAGGAGCTGTGGCGACTCTGCCAACCAGGCGACTCGTTCACCGCTGCGTCCACCGCGGTGCCGCTGCCGTTGATGCACACCGTGGAGCTCAATACCGGCACCGTCGACACCGCCAGCGGCCCGCAGCTGCACGCCGACTGGACGTGGGCGCCGTCCGCGCTCGACGACGGTCAGATCAGCCGCCTGAACCAGCTGTGGTTTGAGGCCCTGGCCGGCATCTGCGCCCATGTGCGCAGTGGTGGGGGCGGGTTGACCCCGTCGGATATTGCGCCTGCCCGGCTGGGCCAACAGCAAATCGACGAGCTGCAGCGGCAATACCCGATCGCCGACGTGCTGCCATTGACCCCGCTGCAGCAGGGCTTGCTCTTCCACACCAGCGTCGCCCAGGGCCCCGGCGACGACGTGTATGCGATGCAGCTGGACATCGCGTTGAGCGGCCCGCTCGACCAGCACCGGCTGCACGACGCGGTGCAGGCCGTGGTCATCCGGCATCCACACCTAACCGCCCGATTCTGCGAACAGTTCGACGAGCCGGTGCAAATCATTCCCGCTGATCCGGTGGCGCCCTGGCGATACGTCGACCTGGACGCCGGCGATCCCGACGAGCAGATCGAGCAGGTACTTGCCACCGAGCGCGTCGCGGTCTGCGACCTCGCCGAGCAGCCGGCCTTCCGGGCCGCCCTCGTCCGAACCGCACCGGACCGGCACCGGCTCGTTCTCACCACCCATCACATCGTGCTCGACGGCTGGTCGATGCCGATCCTGCTGCAAGAGGTCTTCGCGGGCTATCTCGGGCAGCGACTGCCCGCAGCTCCGCCGTACCGCAGATATGTCACCTGGCTGGCCGAACGAGACGTCGAGGCCGCCCAAGCGGCGTGGCGTGCGGTGCTCGCCGGGTTTGACACCCCCACCTTGGTGGGCCCGCCCGTCCGGCTACGGCTAGGCCGGCGAGGCATCGAATCGTTCCGGTTATCAGCGGAGACCACCCGCGCCGTCGGCGAGCTAGCCCGCTCGCAGCACACCACCGCCAACATCGTGCTGCAGGGCGCCTGGGCTCAGCTGCTCACCTCGCTAACCGGCCAGCATGACGTCGCCTTCGGTGTTGCGGTCTCGGGACGGCCGGATGAATTGGCCGGTGCGGAGTCGATGGTGGGCCTGTTGATCAACACGGTGCCGGTGCGGGCGACGTTTACGCCGACCACCACCACCGCAGACCTGCTCGACCAGTTGCAGAACGCACACAACAATACGCTCGAGCACCAGCACGTGGCGCTCAGCGACATCCACCACTTCACCGGCCAAGATCGCCTGTTCGACACCCTTTTCGTGTTCGAGAACTACCCGATCGACACCTCCGCGCCGTTGGGCACCGACGGGCTGGCCATCGCCGAGTTCAATTTCCACGAAACCAACCACTACCCCCTTTCGGTGCAAGCACAGCCGGGCCGCGAATTGGATCTTCGCGTCGAATACGACACCGACGTCTTCGACGCCGAAAGCATCAAAGCCCTCATCGAGCGGTTAGAGCGGGTGTTGGTGGCGATGGCGACCGACCCCGGGCAGCGGCTCTCGGCGGTGGATCTGCTCGATGCGGCTGAGCATGCCCGCTTGGATAGCTGGGGCGGCCGGTCGGCGTTGACCCAACCGACGACCACGGCATCCGTTCCGGCAATGCTCGCCGAACAAGTCGCGCGTACCCCCGACGAGTTGGCGGTCAGCTGCGATGGCCGTTCCATGACCTACCGCGAACTCGACGAGGCCGCCAACCGGTTGGCACATCTGCTGGCCAGTCATGGGGCGGGGCCGGGTGAAAGTGTGGCGCTGCTGTTGTCCCGGTCGGCCGAGGCGATCGTGTCGATTGTGGCGGTCCTCAAAACCGGGGCGGCTTATGTGCCGATCGACCCGGCGCTACCGGAGTCGCGCATCGGGTTCGTGCTGGCCGACGCCGCGCCGATTGCCGCCGTCACCAACTCCGGGCTGCGGTCGCGACTCGATGGATGTGACATGCACGTCGTCGACGTCGACGGCACCGCTATCGATACCCAGCCCAGCACTGCACTTTCGGCGCCGACCCCCGACGACATCGCCTACATCATCTACACCTCGGGCACGACGGGCGTCCCGAAGGGCGTGGCCATTACTCATCACAATTTGGCCCAGCTGCTGGAGTCAGTGAATGGCGGCATGCCGGCGGGATCGGGGCGGGTGTGGTCGCAGTGGCATTCCCTGGCCTTCGACGTCTCGGCATGGGAGATGTGGGGCGCGCTGTTGCATGGCGGACGGCTGGTGGTGGTGCCTGAGTCGGTGGGCCGCTCACCGGAAGACCTCCACGCCTTGCTCGTCAGCGAACACGTCGACATGCTCATCCTGACGCCGTCGGCGGTGGGGACGTTGTCGCGGCACGGGTTGGATTCGGTGACATTGGTGGCGGCAAGTGAGACCTGCCCGGCCGAGGTGGTGGATCGGTGGGCGCCCGGGCGGGTGATGGTCCACTCCTACGGCCCCACCGAGACCACGGTGTACACGTCTGTGAGCGCGCCATTGGCGGAGGGGTCGGGCGTGCCGCCGATCGGCTCGCCGGTGGCGGGGGCGGCCTTTTTTGTGCTGGATGCCTGGTTGCGCCCGGTGCCGGCGGGTGTGGTCGGTGAGCTGTACGTGGCCGGTGCCGGGGTGGGCTGCGGGTACTGGCGCCGGACGGGGTTGACCGCCTCACGGTTTGTGGCGTGTCCGTTCGGGGCGCGGGGACACCGGATGTATCGCACCGGCGATCTGGTCTCGTGGCGTGTCGACGGGCAGTTGCAGTTTGTGGGGCGGGCCGACGAGCAGGTCAAAATCCGCGGTTATCGCATCGAGCTCGGTGAAGTCCAGGCAGCTCTGGCCGCCCTGGACGGCGTCGAGCAGGCCGTGGTGATCGCCCGCGAAGGGCGTCCTGGCGACAAACATCTGATCGGCTACATCACCGGCACCGCCGATGCGGGCCAGATTCGTGACCAGTTGGCCGAGCGGCTGCCGGCGTACATGGTGCCGGCCGCGGTGGTGGCGTTGGACGCGTTGCCGTTGACGGTCAACGGCAAACTCGACACCCGAGCCCTGCCGGCACCCGAATTCCAGGATGCCGATCGTTATCGTGCGCCGAGCAGCCCGGTCGAGGAAATCCTGGCCGGTGTCTACGCCCACGTCCTCGGGCTCGACCGGGTCGGAGTCGACGACTCCTTCTTCGAGCTGGGCGGCGATTCACTCTCCGCCATGCGTCTGGTCGCCGCGGTCAACAAATCGATGAATGCCGGCATCGCGGTGCGCACTTTGTTCGACGCGCCGACGGTAGCTCAGCTGGCCCCACGCATCGGTGGCGACGAAGATCGGCTGGAGCCGTTGACGGCCGGCCCGCGGCCCGCGGTGATTCCGTTGTCGTTCGCCCAATCCCGGTTGTGGTTCCTGGACCAACTACAGGGGCCGTCCCCGGTCTACAACATGACAGCCGCGTTTCGGATCAGCGGGGCACTGGACATCGACGCGCTGGGCGCGGCGCTGGGCGACGTGGTGGGCCGCCATGAAAGCCTGCGCACCCTGTTCGCCGCACCCGACGGCATCCCCAGACAGGTGGCAATGGCCCCGGAGAACGCCGAATTCGGTTGGGACGTCGTTGATGCTGCCGGCTGGCCGGCAAGCCGACTGCAGGAGGCCATCGAGACCGCGGCGCGGCACACGTTCGACCTGTCTGCCGAAATCCCGTTGCGGGCAAGGCTTTTCCGCATCGCCGACGACGAACACGTGTTGGCTGCCGTGCTGCACCACATCGCCGCCGACGGCTGGTCGATCACCCCACTGGTGGCTGACCTGGGCGTGGCCTATGCCAGCCGATGCGCCGG
Organism: Mycobacterium sp. NGS51; assembly: GCF_059812525.1. Lineage (NCBI taxonomy): Bacteria > Bacillati > Actinomycetota > Actinomycetes > Mycobacteriales > Mycobacteriaceae > Mycobacterium > Mycobacterium sp. NGS51. The sequence goes on along the minus strand of NZ_JCALCV010000019.1, from coordinate 64,359 downwards.
ACAAGCACCCGACTGGGCGCCACTGGCGGTCCAGTACGCCGACTACACGCTGTGGCAGCGTGCCCAGTTCGGTGATCTCGACGACAGCCACAGCCGCATCGGCACCCAGTTGGCCTACTGGCAGGATGCGTTGGCCGGGATGCCCGAGCGCCTGGCGCTGCCGACCGATCGGCCCTACCCGGCGGTGGCCGATCAGCGCGGCGCCACGATGGCCCTGAACTGGCCGGTCGAACTGCAGCAGCAGGTGGCCCGGGTAGCCGCCGAGCACAACGCGACGAGTTTCATGGTGTTGCAGGCGGCCCTGGCGGTGCTGCTGGGCAGGCTCAGCGCGAGTTCTGATGTGGCCGTTGGGTTCCCGATCGCCGGCCGTCGCGACCCGGCCCTGGATGAACTGGTCGGCTTCTTCGTCAACACCTTGGTGCTGCGGGTCGACCTGGCCGGTGATCCCACCGTTGCCGACTTACTGGCCCAGGTGCGCGCACGCAGCCTGGCCGCCTACGAGCACCAGGATGTGCCGTTCGAAGTGCTCGTCGAGCGTCTCAACCCCACCCGATCGCTGACCCATCACCCGCTGGTGCAGGTGGCGCTGGCGTGGCAGAACGTCCCCGGCCACGACCTCGACGATCCCGCTGCCGGGCTGGCTTTCGGGGACCTGCAGGTCACCCAGCTGCCGGTGGACACCCACACCGCCCGAATGGACCTGAGCTTCTCCTTGTCGGAACGACGCACCGAAGCCGGCGAGCCCGCCGGAATCGGCGGGACGGTGGAATTCCGCACCGACGTGTTCGACCCGGCCAGCATCGAAACCCTGGTCGTGCGGCTGCAGCGGGTGCTGGTGGCCATCACGTCCGACCCGACGGCACGCTTGTCGGCGGTGGACGTGCTCGACGCCGACGAATACGCCCGCCTCGATGCGATCGGCAACCATGCGACGCTGACGGGCCCAGCGCCCAGGCCAGTGTCGATTCCGGCGTTGTTCGCCGAGCATGTGATCCGCGCCCCCGAGGCGGTGGCAATCACCTGCGGCGAACGTTTGTGGACCTACCGCGAACTGGATGAGGCCGCAAATCGGTTGGCGCACATGCTCGTCGGGCAGGGCGCAGGCCGCGGAAAACGCGTAGCGCTGCTGTTCAACCGTTCCGCTGAGGCGATCGTCTCGATCCTGGCGGTGCTCAAGACCGGAGCCGCGTATCTGCCGATCGATGCGTCGGTGCCGGCCGCGCGGATCGAGTTCATGATCACCGATGCCGCGCCGATTGCGGCGGTCACCACCGCCGGTTTGCGGTCGCGGCTGGGCGGATGTGATCTGCCGGTCATCGATATCGACGACCCCGCGCTAGACGCGCAGCCTGCCACGGCATTGCCGGAAAGCGCGGCACCGAGTCACGACGACGTCGCATACCTCATCTATACGTCGGGCACCACCGGCGTGCCGAAAGGGGTGGCGATCAGCCACCACAACGTGACCCAACTGCTGGAGACACTCGACGCCGGGCTGCCGCGCGCCGGGGTATGGCCGCAGTGTCATTCGCTGGCTTTCGATGTCTCGGTGTGGGAGATCTTCGGGGCGCTGCTTCGGGGTGGGCGAGTTGTCGTGGTGCCAGAGGAGGTGGCGGGCTCACCAGAAGACTTCCACGCGTTGCTGGTTCGTGAACACGTCGATGTGCTGACCCAAACACCTTCGGCGGTAAGGGTTTTGCCGCAGGAAGGCTTGGAGTCTGCGGCGCTGGTGGTAGTCGGCGAAGCCTGCCCGTCTGAGGTGGTGGAGCAGTGGGCGCCGGGGCGGGTGATGATCAACGCCTACGGTCCCACCGAGACGACGATGTGTGTCGCGATCAGCGCGCCGCTGACGCCGGGGCAAGGGGTGCCGATCGGCTCGCCGGTGGCCGGCGCGGCGTTGTTCGCACTCGACGACCGGCTGCGCCCGGTACCCGTCGGTGTCACCGGGGAGCTGTATGTGGCCGGCGCCGGGCTGGGCTACGGCTATGTGGGCCGCACCGAACTGACCGCCGCGCGGTTCGTGGCGTGTCCGCACGGCCGGCCGGGGACGCGGATGTATCGCACCGGGGACCTGGTGTGCTGGCGTCCCGACGGGCAGCTGCAATACCTGGGCCGCGCCGACGAGCAGGTCAAGATCCGCGGCTATCGCATCGAGCTCGGTGAAGTCCAGGCCGGCCTGGCCGGGTTGGACGGCGTGGAGCAGGCGGTGGCCATCGCCCGCGAAGACCGTTCCGGCGACAAACGTCTGGTGGGCTACGTCACCGGCACCGCCGACCCCGCCGGGGTGCGCGCGGCGCTAGCCGAACGGCTGCCGGCCTACATGGTGCCCGTCGCGGTCGTGGTGTTGGATGCCCTGCCGTTGACCGTCAACGGCAAACTCGACATCCGGGCGCTGCCGGCACCGGAATACCAGGATGTCGATCACTACCGCGCCCCGGCTGACGCCGTCGAAGAGCTGCTGGCCGGCATCTACGCCCAAGTCCTCGGTCTGGAGCGGGTCGGGGTCGACGACTCGTTCTTCGACCTGGGCGGTGACAGCATTTTGTCGATGCAGGTGGTCGCCCGGGCTCGGGCCGCTGGCCTGGTGTGCCGCCCGCGAGACGTTTTCGTCGAGCAGACCGTGGCTCGGCTGGCGCGGGTCGCCGGAGTGGCCGACGCGAGTGGCCCGATCGACGAGGGTGTCGGCCCGGTGTCGGCTACCCCGATCATCAAGTGGCTGCACGACATCGACGGCCCGGTGGACCAGTTCAACCAGACGATGGTGGTGCAGGCGCCGGCGGGCGTGACCGAGGCCGACGTGGTCCTCGTGCTGCAGACCTTGCTGGATCGGCATGCCACGCTGCGGCTGCGCGTCGACGACGACGGCGCCGGCGGGTGGTCGTTGACGGTGCTCGAGCCGGGGTCGGTCGACGCTGCTGCCTGCCTGCAATCGGCGGACGCGCTAACCGATGAGGCGCTGGTGGCCGCGCGGTCACGGTTGAACCCGGCCGCCGGGGTGATGCTGAGCGCGCTGTGGGTAACCTCCGCGGGCCAGCTGGTGGTGACCATCCACCATCTGGCCGTCGACGGCGTGTCCTGGCGAATTCTGTTGCACGACCTCAACATCGCCTGGGCCCAGCATCGCAGCGGCCAGCAAATGGCGTTGCCGGCGACGGGGACGTCGTTCCAGCGCTGGGCGTCGCTGCTGGCCGACTACGCCCGCCGGCCGGATGTCCTGGACCGAGTGGACACCTGGAAGCAGATCGCGGCCGCCCCGGCGGCGCTGCCGGCTGTGCAACCTGCGGTCGACACGTTTGCCAACGCCGGCCAGCTGTCGGTGTCGCTGGACGCCGACACCACGCGCATGCTTCTCGAAGAGGTGCCCGCGGCGTTCCACGCCGGAGTGCAGGACATCTTGCTGATTGCGTTCGGGTTGGCGGTGTCCGAGTTCCTGGCCAGCGGTCGCACGCCGGTCGGCATCGACGTCGAGGGGCACGGGCGCCACGAGGAGTTGGGCGCCGACGTCGATCTGGCCCAGACGGTGGGGTGGTTCACCGCCAAATACCCGGTGTCGCTGGCCGTCGGCGGGCTGTCCTGGGCGCACGTGGTGGCCGGCGACGCGGCGCTGGGCGCGGTGATCAAAGACGCCAAGGAGCAGCTTCGAGGCCTGCCGGACCCGCTGACCTATGGCGTGCTGCGCTATCTGAACCCTGAGGCCGACCTGCAGAGTGCGGACCCGGCGATCGGATTCAACTATCTGGGCCGCATGGGGGGCCCGGCCGGCGGCGGATCCGGCGACATGTGGCTGATCTGCCAAGACGGACCGGCAATGACGGCCGCCGCCGCGGCAGTGCCCATGCCGCTGGCGCACACCCTGGAACTCAACGCCGGCACGGTCGACACCGACACCGGCCCGCACTTGCACGCCGGCTGGACGTGGGCGCTCTCGGCGCTCGACCACGGGCACATCACCCGGCTGAGCCAACTCTGGTTCGAGGCGCTGGCCGGCATCTGCGCACACGTGCGCAACGGCGGCGGCGGACTGACCCCGTCGGACATCACACCCGCCCGGCTGACCCAACAGCAGATCGACGAGCTGGCGCGGCAATACCCGATCGCCGACGTACTGCCGCTGACCCCGGTACAGCAGGGTCTGCTCTTCCACGCCAACACCGCGCAGGCCAGCGACGACCTGTACGCCGCTCAGTTGAACATCACCGTGACCGGTCCGCTCGACCCGCACCGGCTGCGTGATGCGGTGCACACGGTGGTCAACCGGCATCCGAACCTGGTGGCCCGCTTCAGCCAGGCGTTCGACGAGCCGGTGCAGATCATTCCGGCCGCTCCCGCGATCGAGTGGCGCTATCTCGACCTCGACGGCGACGCCGCCTCCGATGCGGAACTCGAGCGGCTCTGCGCCGCCGAACGGGCCGCAGTCTGCGACCTGGTCCACGCGCCGGCTTTCCGCGGGGCATTGATCCGCGTCGCAGCAGACCGGCACCGGTTTGTGCTGACCAATCACCACATCGTGCTCGATGGCTGGTCGCTGCCGATCCTGCTGCAGGAGATCTTCACCAGCTACTACGGGCAGCGGCTACCGGCGAGCGCGCCGTATCGCGGCTTCATCACCTGGCTGGCCGACCGAGATCTCGATGCCGCCCATGCGGCATGGCGTCAGGTGCTCGCCGGCTTCGACACCCCCACCCTCGTCGGGCCACCGAATCCGTTACGGCTCGGGCAGCGCGGTATCGAATCGTTCCGGGTGCCTGAGGAGACCACCCGGGCACTGGGCGAGCTGGCGCGCTCGCACCACACCACCGTCAACATCGTGCTGCAGGCCGCCTTCGCGCGGCTGCTGTGCTGGCTGACCCGGCAGCATGACGTCGCCTTCGGCACCGTCGTCTCGGGTCGGCCGACCGACGTGGCCGGCGCGGAGTCGATGATCGGCCTGTTGATCAACACGGTGCCGGTGCGGGCGACCTTCACGCCGGCCACCACCACCGCGGACCTGCTGGATCAACTGCGAAGCGCCCACAACGACACACTCGAGCACCAACACCTGTCACTCAGCGACATTCACCGCGTCGCCGGTCAGGATCGACTGTTCGACACCCTATTGGTGTACGAGAACTACCCGATCGACGTCGCGGCCTCGTCGGACGACCAGCAGTTGGCGATCAGCGAGCTCGCCTTCCGCGAATCCACCCACTACCCGTTGACCGTGCAAGCCCAGCCGGGCCGCGAATTGGGCCTTCGCCTTGAGTACGACACCGACGTGTTCGAGGCGGACGGCATTCGAGCACTGATCGGGCGGTTCACGACGGTGTTGGCGGCGATGACCGCCGACCCGGGACGGCCGCTCACGTCGGTGGATGTGCTGAACGAAGCCGAGCACGCCCGTCTGGACGACTGGGGCAACCGGGCGGTGTTGGCCCAACCGGTGCCCGAGACGTCAGTGCCGGAGTTGTTCGCCGCCCAGGCCGCCGGCACCCCCGAGGCGGTGGCGCTGGTCTGCGGGGACCGGTCGCTGACCTACCGGGAACTCGACGAGGCCGCTAACCGATTGGCGCACTTGGTGATTAGCCATGGCGCGGGCCCGGGGGAGCGGGTGGCGCTGCTGTTCCCGCGATCGGCCGAGGGGATCGTCGCGATTCTGGCGGTACTCAAGGCGGGCGCCGCCTACCTGCCGATCGATCCGGCGTTGCCGGCGGCGCGAATCGAGTTCATGCTCGCCGATGCCGCACCGATCGCCGCGCTCACCACCGCCGGGCTGGCTGACCGGTTCGACGGCCATGAGCTGATGGTGATCGACGTCGAGGACCCGCGGGTCGGTGCTCAGCCCAGCACGGCGCCGCCGGGGCCGGCTCCCGACGACCTTGCCCACATCATCTACACCTCCGGTACCACCGGGGTGCCCAAGGGAGTGGCGGTCGCCCAGCGCAACGTGACGCAGCTGTTCAACGAATTGCAGATCGGTGTGCCGCTGGCGCCGGGGCAGGTGTGGACGCAGTTCCATTCCTATGCCTTCGACTTCTCGGTATGGGAGATCTGGGGTGCGCTGTTGCACGGCGGGCGGCTGGTGGTGGTGCCCGAGCAGGTGGCACGCTCACCACAGGAGTTCCACGCGTTGTGCGTGCGCGAACAGGTCAGCGTGCTCACCCAGACCCCATCTGCGGTGAGCGTGCTCTCCACGCAGGGCCTGGAGTCTGCGGCGTTGGTGATCGGCGCGGAGCCGTGTCCGCCCGAGCTGGTGGACCGGTGGGCGCCCGGGCGAGTGATGGCCAACGTGTACGGCCCGACCGAGACCACGATGTGGCTCTGTGCGAGTAAGCCGTTGGCGGCGGGGTCGGGGGCGCCGCCGATCGGGTCGCCGGTGGCCTGGGCGGCGTTCTTCGTGCTCGACGGGTGGCTGCGGCCGGTGCCGGCGGGTGTGGTCGGGGAGTTGTATCTGGCCGGCGCCGGGGTTGGGTTTGGGTATTGGCGTCGGGCCGGGTTGACCGGGACGCGATTTATGGCCTGCCCGTTCGGGGAGCCCGGCACGCGGATGTATCGGACCGGGGACCTGGTGCGCTGGCGCGGCGACGGCCAGCTGGACTACTTCGGGCGTGCCGATGAACAGGTCAAGATCCGCGGGTATCGCATCGAGCTCGGCGAAATCCAGTCTGCGTTGACGGCGCTGGAGGGCGTCGAGCAGGCGGCGGTGATCGCCCGCGAAGACCGCACCGGCGACAAGCGCCTGGTGGGCTACATCACCGGGGCCGCCGACCCGAGCACGGTGCGTACCGCGCTGGCCGATCGCCTGCCGAACTACATGGTCCCCGCCGCAATTGTGCCGATGGCGGCGCTGCCGGTGACCGTCAACGGCAAACTCGATACCCGCGCGCTCCCGGCACCGGACTACGGCGCCGACCATTACCGTGCCCCGGCCAGCGCAGTCGAGGACATCCTGGCCGGCATCTACGCCCGCGTGCTGGGAGTGGAGCGGGTCGGCGTCGACGACTCGTTCTTCGACCTGGGTGGGGATTCGCTGTCGACGATGCGGTTGATCGCGGCGATCAACAGCGCACTGGACACCGACCTCCCGGTGCGCACGGTGTTCGAGGCGCCCACGGTGGCCCAGCTAGCGCCCCGGATCGGCGAGAGCGCAGGGCGGTTGGAGCCGCTGGTGGCCGGTCCGCGGCCCGAGGTGGTTCCGCTGTCGTTCGCCCAGAACCGGCTGTGGTTCATCGACCAATTGCAGGGTCCCTCACCGGTTTACAACATGGCGGTGGGGTTGCAGCTGCACGGGCACCTGGACGCCGACGCGCTGGGAGCGGCGCTGGCCGACGTGGTGGGCCGCCACGAAAGCCTGCGCACCCAGTTCGCGGCCGTCGACGGAACACCCCAGCAGGTGGTAATCCCCGTCGAGCAGGCCGACATCGGATGGGACTTCGTTAGCGCCGCGGGATGGCCGGCAAGCCGGCTGGCCGAGGCCATCGACGCCACGGTCGGCTACAGTTTTGACCTGGCAGCCGAAATTCCTTTGCGAGCAAGGCTTTTCCAAGTCTCCGACGATGAGCACGTGCTGGTGGCCGTGGTGCACCACATCGCTGCGGACGGCTGGTCGTTGACGCCGCTGGTGGCAGATTTGGGTGTGGCTTATGCCAGCCGGTGTGCGGGGCAAGCCCCCGACTGGGCGCCGTTGGCAGTGCAGTACGTCGATTACACGCTGTGGCAGCGCGGCCAGCTGGGTGATCTCGACGACAGTGAAAGCCGGATCGCCGGGCAGCTGGCCTACTGGCAGGATGCGCTGGCCGGGATGCCGGAACGCTTGCAGCTGCCCACCGATCGGCCGTATCCGCCGGTGGCCGACCAGCGCGGCGCCAGTGTGCCGGTGGACTGGCCGGCGGAGTTGCAGCAGCGGGTGCGCGCGTTGGCCGGTGAGCACAACGCGACGAGTTTCATGGTGATGCAGGCTGCCCTGGCCGTGCTGCTGGGCAGGCTCAGCGCGAGTTGTGATGTGGCCGTTGGGTTCCCGATCGCCGGGCGCCGCGACCCCGCCCTCGACGAGCTGGTCGGGTTTTTCGTCAACACCTTGGTGCTGCGGGTCGATCTGGCCGGGGATCCCACGGTGGCGGAGCTGCTGGCCCAGGTGCGACGGCAAAGCCTGGTCGCCTATGAGCATCAGGACGTGCCCTTCGAAGCGCTGGTGGAGCGGCTCAACCCGACCAGGTCACTGACTCATCACCCGCTGGTGCAGGTGGCCTTGGCTTGGCAGAACTTCCGCGGGCAAGACGCTGACCCCTCGGCAGGGCTGGCATTGGGTGATCTCGAGGTCACGCCGCTGCCCGTGGATACCCACACCGCCCGCATGGACCTGAGCTTCTCCCTGGCCGAACGTTGGACGGGTGCCGGTGCGCCCGCCGGGATCGGCGGAGCAGTGGAATTTCGCACTGATGTGTTCGACCCGGCCAGCATCGAAGCGCTGATCACCCGGTTTGAGCGGGTCTTGGAGGCCATGACCGCCGACCACAACCGGCGGTTGTCGTCGATCGATCTGGTTGACGAGAACGAGCACGTCCGCCTTGATGTGCTCAGCAATCGGGCCGTTGTGTCCCAGCCGGCGCGTGCTGAGGTATCGATTCCGGCCCTGTTCGCAGACCACGTCGCGCGGGCACCTGATGCGGTGGCGATCAGCTTCGACGGCCGCAACATGACGTATCGGGAGCTCGATGAGGCCGCCAACCGGTTGGCGCACCTGCTGGCCAGCCACGGTGTGGGGCCGGGACATAGTGTGGCGCTGCTATTTTCCCGGTCGGTTGAGGCGATCGTGGCGATGCTGTCGGTATTGAAAGCTGGGGCGGCCTATCTGGCGATGGACCCGGCGGTGCCCGACGCGCGGCTGGGATTTGTGCTCGCTGATGCTGCGCCGATCGCCGTGGTCACGACCGCTGATCTTGCTTCGCGGCTCGATGGCTATGACGGCGTGGTCATTGATGTCGACGATCCCGCAGTCGACGGCCAGCCCACCACCGCCTTGCCGGGTCCGGCCCCGGAGGACATCGCCTACCTCATTTACACCTCGGGAACTACCGGTGTCCCTAAGGGCGTGGCCGTCACGCACCACAACCTCACCCACTTGGCGCGGTCGTCGCCTGAGCACTTGCCGGAGGCACAGGTGTGGACGCAGTGCCACTCCTACGCCTTCGATTTCTCGGTGTGGGAGGTTTGGGCTGCGCTGCTGGGCGGCGGGCGGCTGGTGGTGGTACCGGAATCGGTAGCAAGCTCACCGGATGATTTCCATGCCCTGCTAGTCAGCGAACGGGTCAATGTGTTGACCCAAACCCCGTCGGCGGTGAACGCACTGTCCCCGCAGGGGCTCGAGTCGGTGGCGTTGCTGCTCGGCGGCGAGGCCTGTCCGGCCGATGTGGTGGACCGTTGGGCGCCGGGGCGGGTGGTGATCAACGCCTATGGTCCGACTGAGGTCACGGTGTATGCGTCGATGAGTGCGCCACTGCTGCCCGGGTCGGGGGCGGCGCCTATCGGTGCACCGGTGTCAACCGCAGCGTTGTTTGTGCTCGACGAGTGCTTGCGGCCGGTGCCGAGCGGGGTCGTCGGTGAGCTCTACGCAGCCGGAAGCGGTGTGGCGTGCGGGTATGTGGGCCGGTCAAGGTTGACCGCATCCCGGTTTGTGGCCTGCCCGTTCGGGTCGCCCGGGCAACGCATGTATCGGACCGGGGATTTGGTGAGTTGGCGTGCTGATGGGCAGCTGCAGTACCTGGGCCGCGCTGATGACCAGGTCAAAATCCGCGGCTATCGCATCGAACTCGGCGAAATCCAAACCGCCCTAGCGGGTTTGGACGGTGTGGAGCAAGCGGTGGTCATCGCCCGCGAAGATCACCCGGGCACCAAACGCCTGGTCGGCTACATCACCGGAACAGCCGATCCCGCCGACCTCCGCACCACACTGGCCGATCGACTACCGCCCTACATGGTGCCAGCCGCAGTGGTGGCGATCGAGGAGTTGCCGCTGACGGTCAACGGGAAACTCGACACTCGAGCGTTGCCGGCACCCGATTACCAGGATGTTGATCGCTACCGCGCCCCGACCTCCCTCACCGAGGAGATCCTGGCCGGCATCTACGCCCAAGTCCTCGGACTCGAGCGAGTCGGGGTCGACGACTCCTTCTTCGACCTGGGTGGAGATTCGCTGTCGGCGATGCGTCTGGTCGCCGCGATCAACAAGTCGTTGGATGCCGGTCTTGCGGTGCGGGCCGTGTTCGAGGCGCCTACGGTAGCCCAATTGGTACTGCGTATCGGTGCGGGTGAGGATCGGCTAGAGCCGTTGGTGGCCGGTGAGCGGCCCGCGGTGATTCCGTTGTCGTTCGCTCAGTCCCGATTGTGGTTCCTGGACCAACTGCAGGGGCCCTCGCCGGTCTACAACATGCCGACAGCCCTTCGGATCAGCGGGGCATTGGATGTCGACGCGTTGGGTGCGGCGTTGGCCGACGTGGTGGCCCGTCATGAAAGCCTGCGCACCCTGTTCGCCGTCGTCGAAGGGATGCCGCGGCAGTTGGTCATTTCTCCCGAGCGGGCCGACTTCGGCTGGGACGTCGTCGATGCCACCAGTTGGACCGCGGCCGGGCTGCAGGAGGCCATCGGCGTCGCGGCGCGTTACACCTTCGATCTGGCCGCCGAGATCCCTTTGCGGGCAAGGCTTTTCCGGGTCGCCGACGACGAGCACATCCTTGCCGCGGTGGTGCACCACATTGCCGCGGACGGCTGGTCGATCACCCCGTTGGTGGCCGATCTGGGAGTGGCCTACGCCAGCCGGTGTGGCGAGCAAGCCCCCACGTGGGCGCCGTTGGCCGTGCAGTACATCGATTACACGCTGTGGCAGCGCGGCCAATTCGGTGACCTCGACGACAGCGGTAGCCGCATCGCCACCCAGTTGGGCTATTGGCAGGATTCGTTGGCCGGGATGCCCGAACGGTTGGTGTTGCCCACCGATCGGCCGTATCCGGCGGTGGCCGATTCGCGTGGGGCCACGATGGCCCTGAACTGGTGTGCCGAGTTGCAGCAGCAGGTGGCCCAGTGTGCGCGTGAACATAACGCGACGAGTTTCATGGTGATGCAGGCCGCGCTGGGGGTGTTGTTGGGCAGGCTAAGCGCCAGTTCTGATGTGGCGGTGGGGTTCCCGATTGCCGGGCGCCGCGACCCCGCCCTCGATGAGCTGATCGGGTTTTTCGTCAACACCTTGGTGCTGCGGATCGACCTGGCCGGCGATCCCACCGTGGGGGAGTTGTTGGCTCAGGTTCGCGCCCGCAGCCTGGCCGCCTACGAGAACCAGGATGTGCCGTTTGAGGTGCTGGTCGAGCGGCTCAACCCGGCCCGGTCGCTGACGCATCACCCGCTGGTGCAGGTGGCGTTGGCCTGGCAGAACGTCCCCGGCCAGGACAGCGATGGTCCGGGGTTGGCGTTGGGTGATCTCGAGGTCACCCAGCTGGCGGCCGACACTCATACCGCCCGAATGGATCTGAGCTTCTCGTTGGCGGAGCGTCGTACCCAGGACGGTGCGCCGGCCGGCATCGGTGGGACGGTGGAATACCGCACCGATGTGTTCGATCCGGCCAGCATCCGAGCGCTGATCACGCGCTTTGAGCGGGTGTTGGCGGCGATGACCACTGACCCGCGTCGGCGGCTGTCGTCGATCGATGTGCTCGATGAGGGTGAGCAGGCGGGTCTGGAGGAGCTGGGTAACCGGACAGCGTTGACGGTGTCCGCGAGCACGGTGTCGGTTCCCGCGCTGTTCGCAGAGCGGGTGGCCTGTCAGCCGGAGGCGGTGGCGATCAGCTTTGCGGGCCGTTCGCTGACCTATCGAGAACTCGATGAGGCGGCGAATCGGTTGGCGCACGTGCTCTCTGGCCGGGGTGTGGGCCGCGGTGAGTGTGTGGCGTTGTTGTTGGAGCGCTCCACCGAAGCGGTTGTGTCGATGCTGGCGGTGCTCAAGGCCGGGGCGGCTTATCTGGCCATCGACCCGGCGCTGCCCGCGGCGCGCATCGGGTTCATGCTGGCCGATGCGGTGCCAATTGCGGTGATCACCAACGCGGCTCTTGCGCCGCGCCTGGAGGACTATGACGTGGCGGTCATCGACATCGATGACGCCGCGGTGGCCAGTTTCCCGTGCACAGCGTTGCCGGATCCGGCCCCGGAGGACATCGCGTATCTGATCTACACCTCGGGCACCACCGGTATCCCCAAGGGTGTGGCCGTCACGCACCACAATCTGACCCACCTGGCGCAGTCAACCCCTGCGCACCTGCCGCAAGCACAGGTGTGGACGCAGTGCCACTCCTATGCCTTCGACTTCTCGGTGTGGGAGATCTGGGCCGCGCTGCTGGGCGGGGCGCGACTGGTAATCGTGCCCGAGTCGGTGGTCAGTTCACCAGATGAGTTCCATGACTTGTTGATTGGTGAACGGGTCAACGTGTTGACTCAAACCCCCTCAGCGGTGAACGCGCTGTCGCCGCAGGGATTGGAGTCGGTGTCGTTGCTGCTCGGGGGTGAGGCGTGTCCCGGTGAGGTGGTGGATCGCTGGGCGCCGGGGCGGGTGGTGATCAACGCCTACGGCCCTACCGAGATCACGGTGTATGCGTCGATGAGCGCGCCGCTGTTGCCCGGGTCCGGAGCGGCGCCCATCGGTGCGCCGGTCTCGACGGCGGCGCTGTTCGTGCTCGACGAGTGGTTGCGACCGGTGCCGGCCGGAGTGGTCGGCGAACTCTATGTAGCGGGGAGCGGCGTGGCGTGTGGCTACCTGGGCCGGTCGGGAGTGACCGCGGCACGGTTCGTGGCGTGCCCGTTCGGCGGAGCCGACGTTTTCGGAATGCGGATGTATCGCACGGGGGATTTGATGAGTTGGCGTGCCGATGGGCAGTTGCAATATCTGGGGCGCGCTGATGACCAGGTCAAGATCCGCGGGTATCGCATCGAGCTCGGCGAAATCCAAACCGCCCTTGCGAGTTTGGACGGGGTGACGCAGGCGGCGGTGATCGCGCGTGAAGACCAACCGGGCACCAAACGTCTGGTGGGCTACATCACCGGCAGCGCTGATCCCGCCCAGGTGCGCGCCGTGCTGGCCGATCGGCTGCCGCCGTATATGGTGCCCGCCGCCGTGGTGCTGATCGAGGCGTTGCCGCTGACAGTCAACGGCAAACTCGATACCCGCGCCCTGCCGGCCCCCGACTATCAGGACGTCGAGCGCTACCGCGCCCCGGCCGACGCGATCGAAGAAATCCTGGCCGGCATTTATGCCCAGGTCCTCGGGCTGGAGCGGGTTGGCGTCGACGACTCCTTCTTCGACTTGGGTGGGGACAGCATTTTGTCGATGCAGGTGGTGGCCCGGGCGCGGGCGTCAGGGGTGCTGTGTCGGCCGCGCGACATCTTCGTCGAGCAGACGGTGGCCCGGCTGGCGCAGGTGGTCACGGTGGCCGGCGGGGAGGCCGGCCCGGTCGACGAGGGTGTCGGTCCGGTGGTGGCGACTCCGATCATCGAGTGGCTGCAAGGCGTGGAAACCGCCGGCGGTCCGGTCGACCAGTTCAACCAGACGGTGGTGGTGCAAGCCCCGGCGGGGGTGACCGAGGCCGATGTGGACGTGGTTGTGCAGGCCCTGCTGGATCGCCATGCCATGCTGCGGCTGCGGGTGGACGACGACGGTGCCGGCGGGTGGTCGCTGCAGGTGCCCGAGCCGGGGTCGGTGCACCCGCGGGTGCAGTCGGTGGACGTGTTGTCCGACGAGGCGCTGGTGGCGGCCCGGTCGGCGTTGAACCCGGCCACCGGGGTGATGGTCAGTGCGCTGTGGGCGGCATCCACCGGCCAGTTGGCGCTGATCATTCACCACCTGGCCGTCGACGCGGTGTCCTGGCGGATTCTGCTCGAAGACCTCAACATCGCCTGGGCCCAACACCACCACGGACAACCGGTGTCCTTGCCGGTAACCGGAACGTCATTCGCCCGGTGGGCGACGCTGCTCGGCGACCACGCGCACGCCGCGACGGTAGTCGATCAGGCCGACCCCTGGCGACGAGTATTGGCGACCCCGTCCGCCCTGCCGGCGGTGCGACCCGAGCTGGACACCTACGCCAACGCTGGGCACCTGACGGCATCGCTGGACGTCGAGACCACCCGGATGCTGCTCGGTGACATTCCGGCAGCGTTCCACGCCGGGATACAAGAGATCCTGCTGATCGCCTACGCACTGGCGTTGACGGAGTTCCAGGACTCCGAAAACATCAAGGCCACGCCCGTCGGCATCGACGTCGAAGGCCACGGCCGGCAGGAGGAACTGGGCCCCGATATTGACCTCTCCCGCACCGTGGGCTGGTTCACGAGCAAGTACCCGGTGGCATTGAACGTCGGCGGACTGCGATGGTCTCAGGTAGTGGCAGGCGAGCCGAAGCTGGGCCCGGTGATCAAAGACGCCAAGGAACAACTGCGCGGCCAACCTGACGGCCTGACCTATGGGCTGCTGCGCTACCTCAACCCCGACGTCGACCTACCCGGATCCGACCCCACCATCGGGTTCAACTACCTCGGCAGGCTGGGCGCGGCCGCAGCGGTCGAGGCGGAGGTCGCCACCGAACTGTGGCAGGTCAGCCACGACGGGGCGTCGTTCAGCGCCGCCGCGGCGGCGCTACCCATGCCGCTGGGGCACACGGTGGAACTCAACGCCAGTACCGTCGACACCGACGCCGGCCCGCAGTTGTACGCCAGCTGGACCTGGGCTCTCTCGGCGCTCGACGACACCCAGATCAGCCGACTCAGCCAGCTGTGGTTTGACGCTCTCACCGGTATCTGCGCCCACGTCCGCCAAGGTGGGGGTGGCCTGACCCCGTCCGATATCACCCCGGCTCGGCTGACCCAACAACAGATCGACGAGCTGAGCCGGCAACACCGGATCGCTGACATCTTGCCGCTGACTCCGCTGCAACAGGGACTGCTATTCCACGCCAACGCCACCAGCGGCAGCGACCAAGACGACCTCTACGCCATGCAGCTCGATGTCACCATTACCGGCCCGCTGGAAGCCCACCGGCTTCGCAGGGCGGTGCAAACGGTGGCCAACCGCCACCCCAACCTGGCTGCCCGGTTCAACCAGCAATTCGACGAACCGGTGCAGATCATCTCCGCCGAACCCAACGTTCCGTGGCAATACCTCGACATGGCCGCCGACAACGCGGACATCGACGAGCAGATCCAGCTGTTGTGCGCCGCCGAACGCGGTGCGGTCTGCGACTTGGTCCATCAGTCGGCCTTCCGCGCGGCGCTGATCCGCACCGGCAATGGTGAGCACCACTTCGTCCTGACCTACCACCACATCGTGCTCGACGGCTGGTCGCTGCCGATCCTGCTGCAAGAGATCTTCGCGAGCTACTACGAGCAGCGGCTGCCGGCCCCCGGTTCCTACCGACGGTTCGTCACTTGGCTGGCCGATCGAGACGTCGACGCTGCCCACGCCGCCTGGCGTGAAGTCCTGGCCGGATTCGACAACCCCACCCTGGTCGCGCCGAGCGGCCGGACAAGGCCGGGACGGCGAGCCACCGAAACCTTCCGGCTGCCCGCCGAGACCACCGGCGCCGTCAACGAGCTGGCCCGCAGCTGCCACACCACCGCCAACACCGTGCTGCAAGCCGCCTGGGCACAAGTGCTCATGTGGCTGACCGGCCACCACGACGTCGCCTTCGGCGTTGCCGTCTCGGGGCGGTCGGTCGAGGTGACCGGCTCGGAATCGATGGTCGGTTTGCTGATCAACACCGTGCCGGTTCGGGCCACCATCACCCCGGACACCACCATCGCCGACCTGCTCGACGGCCTGCAACGCCGGCACAGCGACACCCTGGATCACCAGCATCTGGCACTCAACGAGATACACCGTGCCACCGGCCACGACCAGCTCTTCGACACGTTGTTCGTGTATCAAAACTTTCCGGTGGAAACCGCCGCCAACCTCACCACCAACGGGCTGGCCATCACCGAGTTCAACGGCCGCGAATACAACCACTACCCGCTGACGCTGCAGGCTATGCCCGGCACCGAACTGGTGCTGCGTGTCGAATTCGACACCGACGTGTTCGACGCCAAACGCGTCCGAAAGATCATCGACCGCTTCCAACGGGTGCTGGCGGCCATGACCGACGATTCGGTGCAGCAATCATGAGCCCCGACGCCACCCGCCGACTGTTATCGCTGGATCTGCTCGATGACGACGAGCACACCGAGTTGCATGAGTGGGGCAACCGCGCGGCCTTGACTCGGCTCGCACCGATGCCGGTATCGATTCCGGCGTTGTTCGCCGAGCGGGTGACCCGGCACCCGGAGGCGGTTGCGCTGACCTGTGCGGGGCACTCATGGTCCTACCTCGAGTTGGACGAGGCTGCGAATCGGTTGGCGCACTTGCTGACCGCTCACGGTATCGGTCCGGGACAGCGGGTGGCGTTGCTGCTTTCCCGCTCGGCAGAGGCGGTCGTCGCGATCTTGGCGGTGCTCAAGACGGGAGCGGCCTATGTGCCGATCGATCCGGCGGTGCCCGATGCGCGGCTGGAATTCGTGCTCACCGATGCCGTGCCGATTGCCGCGGTCACCACGTCGGATCTGACCGACCGGCTGGGCGGGTATGAGTTGTTGGTCATCGATGTCGATGACCCCGCAGCCGTTGGCCAGCCCTGCGCCGCGCTACCGGCGCCGAGCCCCGACAACATCGCGTATCTGATTTACACCTCGGGCACCACTGGGGTCCCCAAAGGCGTGGCGATCCCGCACCACAATGTGACTGGATTGCTCAGCGCGCTCGACGCCGACCTGTCGCTGTCGACGGGTCAGGCGTGGACGCAGTGTCATTCGCTGGCGTTCGACTTCTCGGTGTGGGAGATCTTCGGCGCACTGCTACATGGCGGACGGCTGGTAGTGGTGCCCGATTCGGTGGTCCGCTCGCCCGAAGAGTTCCACGCCCTGCTCATCGATGAGCAGGTCAGCGTTTTGAGCCAGACCCCCTCGGCCTTTTACGTCCTGCAGGCCGTCGACGCCCAACGGCCAGGAAAGCAGCTCAAGCTCGAGGCCGTGGTATTCGGCGGTGAAGCGCTCGAACCGCAGCGTCTTAGTTCGTGGCTGGAGAACCATCCGCGATCACCGCGGTTGATCAACATGTACGGCATCACCGAGACGACCGTGCACGCGTCGTTCCGGGAGATCGTCGAAGCCGACACCGGCAAGACTGTCAGCCCGATCGGTGTGCCGTTGTCGCATCTGGCCTTTTTTGTGCTCGACGGGTGGCTGCGGCCGGTGTCGGAGGGTGTGGTCGGCGAGTTGTATGTGGCCGGCGCTGGGCTGGGCTATGGGTATGTGGGCCGGGCCGGGTTGACCTCGTCGCGGTTCGTGGCGTGCCCGTTCGCAGAGCCAGGGGAACCCGGGATACGGATGTATCGCACCGGAGATCTGGTGTGTTGGGATGCCGACGGGCAGCTGCGGTACATGGGTCGCGCCGATGAGCAGGTCAAGATCCGCGGATACCGCATCGAGCTCGGTGAGATCCAGGCGGTCCTGGCCGGACTGGACGGCGTGCAGCAGGCGGCGGTGATCGCCCGCGAGGATCATCCCGGCGACAAGCGCCTGGTGGGCTATGTGACCGGAACCGTCGACCCGACCGGGCTGCGCGCTGCGCTGGCCGAGCAGCTGCCCGCCTACATGGTGCCGACCGCCGTGGTCGCCTTGGACCTATTGCCGTTGACGGTCAACGGCAAACTCGACACCCGCGCCCTGCCTGCCCCCGAATACCTGGATGTCGATCATTACCGCGCCCCGGCCACCCCCACCGAGGAGATCCTGGCCGGCATCTACGCCCGAGTGCTGGGCGTGGAGCGCGTCGGGGCCGACGACTCGTTCTTCGACCTGGGCGGGGATTCGCTCTCGGCGATGCGTCTGGTCGCCGCAATCAACTCCGGCCTGGAGTCCGGCCTGACGGTGCGCACCGTGTTCGAGGCACCCACGGTGTCCCAGCTGGCACCCCGTCTTGGTGAGGATGAGGACGATCGGTTGGAGCCGCTGGTGGTTGGCCCGCGGCCTGCGGTGATTCCACTGTCCTTCGCCCAATCCAGGCTGTGGTTTATCGACCAGTTGCAGGGCCCCTCGCCGGTTTACAACCTGGCGGTGGGGTTGCGACTGGGCGGGCGCGTTGACGTGGATGCCTTAGGCGCGGCGCTGGGCGATGTGGTGGGTCGCCATGAAAGCTTGCGCACCCTGTTCGCCGCCCCCGACGGCATCCCGCATCAAGTGGTGATGCCCCCCGAACGAGCTGAATTCGGTTGGGACGTCGTTGATGCCACCGAATGGCCGACAAGCCAGCTGCATCGGGCCATCGAAGCCGCGGCTCGCTACACGTTCGACCTGTCCAGCGAAATCCCCTTGCATGCAAAGCTTTTCCACATCGCCGAGGACGATCACGTGCTGGTGGTCGTGGTACACCATATTGCCGCCGACGGCTGGTCGATCAGCCCGATGGTGGCCGATCTGGCAGTAGCCTATGCCGGCCGGTGTAGCGGGCAAGCCCCGCAGTGGACGGAACTGCCGGTGCAATACGCCGATTACACGCTATGGCAGCGCGCGCAGCTCGGCGATCTCGACGACAGTGACAGTCGTATCGCCACGCAGCTGAGATTTTGGGACGATGCGCTGGCCGACATGCCCGAGCGGTTGGCGCTGCCTATCGACCGGCCTTATCCGCTAGTGGCCGATCAGCGTGGCGCCAAGGCGGCCGTGGACTGGCCCGCCCAGCTGCAGCAGCAGGTTAGCCGGATGGCCAGTGCGCACAACGCGACCGGCTTCATGGTGATGCAGGCCGCCCTGGCGGTGCTGCTCTCGAAACTCAGCGCGAGTTCGGATGTGGCCGTGGGCTTCCCGATCGCCGGGCGCCGTGATCCGGCCCTCGATCAGCTGGTCGGATTTTTCGTCAACACCTTGGTGTTGCGAATCGATGTCGCCGGAGATCCGACCGTTGCCGAGGTCCTTGCCCAGGTCCGGGCCCGCAGCCTGGCGGCGTACGAGCACCAAGACGTGCCGTTCGAACTGCTCGTCGAGCGGCTCAATCCCGCCCGGTCGTTGACTCACCATCCGCTAGTGCAGGTGATGCTGGCCTGGCAGAACGTTCCCGGACAAAGCGGCGATCCAGCCACCGAGCTGGCCTTGGGCGATTTGGAGGTCACCCAGCTCCCGCTGGACACCCACACCGCTCGGATGGATCTGTCGTTTTCGTTTGCCGAACGCTGGACCGAAGCTGGTGAGCCCGCCGGGATTTCCGGGACGGTGGAGTTCCGCACTGATGTGTTCGACCATGCCAGCATCGAGACGCTGATCCAGCGGTTCGAGTGCGTGTTGATGAGCATGGCTGCCGACCCGGGTCAGCGGCTCTCGTCGATCGATGTAGTCGATGACAGTGAGCACGCTCGGTTAGCGGGTTGGGGTAACCGCGCGGGGCTGACGCAGCCGGAGATGGCGTCAGCGTCGATTCCTGAGTTGTTTGCCGCCCAGGTCGTCCGCGCCCCGGAGGCGGTGGCGCTGACCTTCGACGGCCGCTCCATGACCTATCGGCAACTTGAGGAGGCCGCGAACCGGTTGGCGCACTTGCTTGCTGGGCAGGATGTGGGTCCGGGGCAGTGCGTGGCGCTGCTGCTGTCTCGGTCGGCTGAGGCGATCATGGCGATCTTGGCGGTGCTCAAGACTGGGGCGGCGTATCTTCCGATCGACCCACTGGCGCCGAAAGCTCGACTCGAGTTCATGGTTGCGGATGCCGCGCCGATCGTCGCGATCACTACTGCCGATTTGGCGGACCGGCTGACGGGCTGCGATCTGCTGATCATCGATGTCGATGACCCCGGCATTGACACGCAACTCAGCACAGCGCTGCCAGTTCCGGTAGCAGAGGAGATCGCCTACCTCATTTACACGTCGGGTACGACCGGTACCCCGAAGGGCGTTGCCGTCACGCACTGCAACGTGACCCAGTTGCTCGATGCGGCAGGCACTTGCATGGAGCTGGCGGAACAGGTGTGGACGCAGTGGCATTCGTTGGCGTTTGACGTCTCGGTGTGGGAGATGTGGGGCGCGTTACTCGGCGGTGGGCGGCTGGTGGTCGTACCCGAGGCGGTGGCACGTTCCCCAGAAGACTTCCACGCCTTGCTGGTGACCGAACAGGTCGACGTGTTAAGCCAGACCCCGTCGGCGTTTTATGCTCTGCAATCAGCCGACGTACTCTCACCGGAGCTGGGACAACAACTTTCGCTTCGAGCCGTGGTGTTCGCAGGGGAAGGGCTAGACACGCGGCGTGTCGGAACCTGGGTGAATCACCACCCGCAATCACCGCGCTTGATCAACATGTACGGCACCACCGAGACGACGGTGCATGCCTCGTTCCGGGAAATCGTCGCCGACGATGTCGACAGCAGTGCCAGCCCGATCGGCGTGCCATTGGGGCACCTAGCCTTTTTTGTGCTGGATAGGTCGTTGCACCCGGTGCCGGTCGGGGTGGTCGGAGAGTTGTATGTGGCCGGCACCGGGCTGGCCTATGGGTATGTGCGCCGATCCGCGTTGACGTCGTCACGGTTTGTGGCGTGTCCGTTCGGTGGGCAGGAGGCCCCCGGAAGACGGATGTATCGCACTGGCGATTTGGTGTGTTGGGGTGCTGATGGGCAGCTGCGGTACTTGGGGCGTGCCGATGCGCAGGTCAAGATCCGCGGTTATCGCATCGAACTCGGTGAGGTTCGCGCGGCGTTGGCCGCCTTGGACGGGGTAGAGCAGGCCGTGGTGATCGCCCGCGAGGACCGCCCCGGCGACAAACGCCTGGTGGGTTACGTGACCGGGACGATCGATCTGGCCGGGTCGCGGGCAGCGCTGGCTGAGCGGCTACCGGCCTACATGGTGCCGGCCGCGGTGGTGGCGATCGAGGCACTGCCGTTGACGGTCAACGGCAAACTCGACACCCGCGCCCTACCGCCACCGGAATACCAAGACATCGATCATTACCGCGCCCCTGCCAGCGAAATCGAGGAGACACTGGCCGGCATCTACGCCCAAGTCCTCGGGCTGGAGCGGGTCGGCATTGATGACTCGTTCTTCGACCTGGGTGGGGACAGCATTTCGGCCATACAGGTGGTGACGTGGGCCCGTGCGGCGGGCCTCGTGTGTCGCCCCCGCGACATTTTCGTCGAGCAGACCGTGGCTCGGCTGGCCCGGGTGGCCATGGTGAGCGGCGGTGCGGATGGTCCGATTGATGAGGGCCTCGGGCCGGTAGTGGCTACCCCGGTCATGCGGTGGCTGCAAGGCGTGGACGGTCCGGTCGACGAATTCAACCAGACGGTGCTGCTGCAGGCTCCGGCGGGGGTGACCGAGGCCGACGTGCTGGTCGTGCTGCAAGCGTTGCTGGATCGGCATGGCATGCTGCGGTTGCGTACGGAGGACGACGGCGCCGGTGAGTGGTCGTTGACGGTCCCCGAGCCGGGCTCGGTGGATGCGCGCCAGTGCCTGCAGACGGTGGCGGTGTTGTCCGACGAGGCGCTGGTGGCAGCGCGGTCGCGGTTGAACCCGGCCGGCGGGGTGATGCTCAGTGCCTTGTGGGGTTCTTCCACCGGTCAGCTGGCACTGATCGTTCACCATCTGGCCGTCGACGGGGTTTCGTGGCGGATTGTGTTGGAGGACCTCAACATCGCCTGGGCGCAACATCGCGGCGGGCATCAGGTGGTGTTGCCCGCAGGCGGGACATCGTTTGCCCGGTGGGCAGACCTGCTCGCCAAGCATGCCCGCGATCCAGAAGTGGTTGCCCACGCGGAGCTGTGGCGGCAGGTCGCGGCGACCCCGGCCACGCTGCCGGCGGTGCAACCTGAGCTGGATACGTTTGCCACTGCCGGGCACCTGTCGGAATTGCTGGACGCCGAGACCACCCGAATGTTGCTTGCTGAGGTACCCGCAGCGTTTCGTGCCGGGATGCACGACATCCTCTTGATCGCCTTTGCCTTGGCGTGGACGCAATACTTGGGCACCGGAGCCGCACCGGTCGCCATTGACGTCGAGGGCCACGGGCGCGTCGACGATCTGGGTGGAGCTGCCGATGTGGACCTGTCGCGCACCATGGGGTGGTTCACCACCAAATATCCGGTGTCGATGAACGTCGGCGAACTGCGCTGGACGCAGGTGGTGGCCGGGGAGGCGGCACTGGGCGCGGTGATCAAGCAGGCCAAGGAGCAGCTGCGCGCCCTGCCCGACGGCCTGACCTATGGTCTGCTGCACTACCTGAACCCCGAGGTGGACCTCCGCGGGTCCGACCCACAGATCGGGTTCAACTATTTCGGGCGTCTGGGTGCCCCGGCCGCTTATGCGTCCGGGGATGTGTGGCGTTTCAGCGAAGAGGGCTTGTCGTTGACGGGTGCCGCCGCTGCGTTGCCTATGCCACTGGCGCACACCGTGGAGCTCAACGCCGTCACGATCGACACGGACACCGGCCCACACTTGCACGCCACGTGGACGTGGGCGCCCTCGGCGCTGGATCGCACCGCGGTAACCCGGGTCAGCCGGCTGTGGTTTGACGCCCTGGCCGGCATCTGCGCGCATGTCCGGCGCGGCGGAGGCGGGTTGACTCCCTCAGATATCGCGCCGGCCCGGTTGAGTCAGCACCAGATCGACGAGTTGTGCCGCCATCACCGCATCGCTGACGTGTTGCCGCTGACGCCGTTGCAACAGGGACTGCTCTACCACGCCAGCGTTGCCCAAGGCTCCGGCGACGATGCGTACGCGGTGCAGCTGGACATCGCGTTGAGCGGCCCGCTCGACCAGTACCGCCTGCGCGATGCCGTACACGCAGCGGTCAACCGGCATCCCCACTTGGCGGCCCAATTCTGCCCACAGTTCGACCAACCGGTGCAGATCGTTCCCGCTGATCCGGTGGCGCCCTGGCAGTACGTCGAAGTGGACGACGGCGATCTCGACGAGCAGATCGAGCGGATCTGCGCCGCCGAACGGGCCGCGGTCTGCGACCTGGTCGACCAGCCGGCCTTCCGGGTGGCGTTGATCCGCACCGGCCGAGACCGGCACCGGTTTGTGCTCACCAATCACCACATCGTCCTCGATGGCTGGTCGATGCCGATCCTGGTGCGCGAAATCTTCGCCGGTTATCACCAGCAGCGGCTGCCCGCCGCCTCGCCGTATCGCAGTTTCATGAACTGGCTCGCCCAACGGGATCGCGCCGCCGCGCACGCAGCGTGGCGCCAGGTGTTCACCGACTTTGACACCCCCCTACTGGTCGGCCCGCCGCAGAAGCTGGGGCTGCGGCGGCGAAGCGTTGAATCATTCAGGTTGTCCGCGAAGACCACCCAGGCCGTGACCAAGCTGGCCCGCTCGCGCCACACCACCGTCAACGTCGTGCTGCAGGGCGCCTGGGCGCTCCTGCTCACCTCGCTGACCGACCAGCATGACGTGGCGTTCGGCACCGTCGTCTCGGGGCGGCCCCCCGAGGTGGTCGGCGCGGAATCCATGGTGGGTCTCTTGATCAACACGGTTCCGGTGCGGGCGCAGTTTGCGCCGGCGACCACCACCACAGATCTGCTCGACCAGCTGCAAACCGCACATAACGACACGCTCGAACATCAGCACGTGGCGCTGAGCGACATCCACCGGATTACCGGTCAGGAACAGCTGTTTGACACCGTTTTCGTGTACGAGAATTACCCGGCCGACACCGGCGCAGCACCGAGCGTCGACGGGCTGGCCATCACCGGCTTCACCAGCCGGGACTACTACCACTATCCACTTGCCGTGCAGGCCGGCCCGGGCGAGGAGCTGAGCCTTCGTGTCCAATTCGACACTGACGTTTTCGATTTGGACAACATCGAAGCGCTGGTCGAGCGGTTCGAGCAGGTGCTGGTGGCCATGACTGCCCATCCGACGCGACCGCTGTCGTCGTTGGATCTGCTGGAGGGTACCGAGCACGGCGGGCTGGACGGGTGGAGCGCGCGGGTGCTGTCGACCCAGTCGGCTACCACGGCGTCGGTATCGAACGCGCACGACACCAACGGTGAGTATCACGCCCCGGCGACCTTGGTCGAACAGATCGTGGCCGGCATCTACGCCCAGGTGCTGGAAGTGGACCGGGTCGGAGTCGACGAGTCATTCTTCGATCTGGGCGGGGACTCGCTCGCCGCGATGCGCGCGATCGCGGCGATCAACGCCGCGCTGGATACCCGCCTTGCGGTGCCCGCCCTATTCGAGGCGCCGTCCGTCCGAAGCCTCAGCCAGCAGCTGGGCGGCCATATCAACACTGTGAAAGAAGATCCAGCTGTGGGCCCGGCGAGCGATCCGTAAAAGCCCTCACCGGGACATCAACGCCGAACGAAAACCCGGGGTGCAGGGGTCTCCTCAACAGGCCGAAACACGTTGATCTGCAACATTGCTCGGCTGCGGCACACCCGAGCCAACTGCCGTTCACGAGGCGAAATCGACCGATTCAGGGGTGCAAGACGTGCGACGGTTTACCATAGCCGCGTCCGAAAGTCGGTATGTATATATAAGCACCGGCTGGTTTGCGGCTTCGCCGTCAGCATACGGGGCTGTTGGTTCTCACGGCGCGCGGAATCTCACGAATATGGCGGACGGATGGCGGATCCGCCATCGTGGTGAGACGGTCGAATCGATGCGCCAAACCGTTCCGAAACCGGAGGTCATAGCGTGAGGCTCGCACTCGTCCAACATGCGGTCGAGCCAGACCTGGAGCAAAACATTCATCGTGCGCTCGACGCGGTTCGTGCGGCTGCGGCGGCTGGCGCGCAGCTTGTCGCCTTCCCCGAACTCGGGCTCACGTCGTTTTATCCGCAGGAACGGCAAGCGCGACCTGAATTGCTTGCCGAGCCCATACCCGGTCCGACAACCCAGCGCTTCTGCGAAGTCGCCGCAGAATGCGGCGTCGTGCTCGTCCCCAACCTCTTCGAGCGCGACGGCGATACGTGCTACGACACGTCACCGGTGATTGACGCCGACGGCACACTGCTCGGCCGCACGCGGATGCTCCACATCACCGACTATGACTGCTTCCATGAGCGTCACTACTACGCACCGGGTGACACTGGTGCACCCGTGTACGAGACGCGCGCCGGGCGGATCGGCGTGGCCATCTGCTATGACCGCCATTTCCCGGAGTACATGCGCGCACTTGCGCTCGGCGGTGCCGACCTCGTCGTCGTCCCGCAGGCCGGGACGGTCAGCGAATGGCCGGAGGGCCTGTTCGAAGCGGAGATGCGTGTGGCCGCGTTTCAAAACGGCTATTTCGTCGCCCTCGCTAACCGGGTCGGTCGTGAGGGACGGATGACTTTCGCAGGACGGTCGTTCGTGTGTGCACCCGATGGTTCGATGCTCGGGCAGGCCAGTGACGGCGATGAGGTGTTCCATGCGGACGTCGACCTGACGCAGACCAAGGACAGCCACGCGCGACGCCTGTTCCTCACCGAGCGCCGTCCCGATCTCTATACGAACTTCGTCGGCAGGTAGCTCGTCGTGCAGGCACGGGCGTAACTCCTTCTCCGCAGACTTGTCAGGTCGTGAAGCGGAACCTACTCCCGTGCTCCCTATTACACCGAATCGCGGACACGACCCTTACCACATCAGCGGTACCAGGCGGTATCGAGCCTTCTGCGTGTACTCGAGGTATCCGTCCAACTCTTCTCGCAGCAGCTTTTCTTCATCGCGGATGCGCAAGATCAGCACGATCACGCCGGGTATTACGAACACCAGCCCCCAGTAGGAGCCGAGCGCAAGAGGGAAGCCGACCATCGCGATCACGTTGCCGGTGTACATGGGGTGGCGCACCAGCCCGTACACCCCGGTCGAAATGAGCCGCTGGCCTTCCTCCACCCGGACGGTTGAGGCCGCGTAGCTGTTCTGGATGACCACCCACACCGTCAGTCCCAATCCAACCGACACCAGCACGTCACCCACCAAGCACAGCGCCGTCGGCACCGACGACCAGCCAAAGCGGTAGTCAAGCGGGCTCACCACGACCATCGCTGCCAGCGACAAGTACCAGCCGGCGATAACGACCTTCTGCGCGGTTCGGCTCTCCGCCGTGGGCCCCGCGCGCCTACGCCGCTGGTGCGCATCGGGATTCGTCTGCAGCAAGTAAACGCTGGGCACCCACGTCCACAGGACAAACAACGCCAAAAAAACCCATGCTTGCCAGTAGTTGAACGTGCCGGCTGCCGAAAACAGGACCAAGCCGAACACCACAAGTTCAACAAGCCCGAATAGCAGCACTTTAGCAATGTTTTTCACGCAACCGCCTTACCGTCCGACCGGTACCGCATGCTAACAGCGCACATCGTGGGGCCGCTACGGCCATAGGTGGCCCCGATCCCAACCTTCTCCGTTGCGCTGATAGCACAGTCGCTGATGGCGCCTGTCTGGTGCTCCCTCCCAGAACTCGACATAGTGAGGTTGCACCGCGTATGAGATCCATTCGTCCGGAACGAGATCGGGGTTATCACCGAGCTTGCGATGGGCCTTGTCGATCTCTGCCTCTAGCTCTGCGCTATCCGTCAGCGGTTGGCTTTGCCTGAGTGTCAATGCCATCGCGCGTGACCCCAACGGACGAGCCAGGAAGTCTTGTGCGCTCGCCTCGGCTCCATCATCGACGACTATGCCGCCGATCCGTACTTGTCGGACCAGAGCCGGCCAGTAAAAAGTCAAAGCCGCAAAAGCATTGGCCGACAGGTCGCGACCTTTTTGGCTTACCGAGCTGACGGCGAAATGCCACCCCTGCGCGTCGACGGCTTTGAGGATCAGTACCCGGGCCCGCGGTAATCCTTGTGCGTCGACGGTTGACAGCGTCATTGCGTGTGGTTCGGGCACGGCGGCATCGACAGCGTGCTGCAACCACGTGATGAACAACGAGACCGGTTCTGCGGGAACATCGTCAGTGTTAAAACCTGGGCCGTTGCCGGTTAGGACAGGCAGGCTTCGAAGATATGTGCGGCCACCGTCGTCCTCAGACCACTGCGGGCGGTCGCGATGCTGAGGCGTCATGACACGATCGTGGTAGGCACGGCTTGATTCCTCCGATGTGAGGAGCACCCAGGCGGTCGATGCGTCCGAATTTCGGCTTCCCGGTGGTATGCCACCTGCGCCAGTCGCCAACCATGCAGACCCTACTCGATGCCGTTAGCCAATCTGCACCCCTTCTCATCGCCGCCGGGGTGGTCTAGTGTTTACACAAGTCGAGGTTGTAAAAACCGCTGTCCTCCTGTCAGCGCGGGCAGCAGAGCTTTAGAGGAGTCGGTGCTGATGAGCATTGCCGAACGATCTACGACGACGACATGGGAAGGCCCGCTGGCACGTGGCGGCGGTGTCCTTTTTGAGGGGAGCAGCGGGGCACTCGACGGCTTGGCGGTGAGCTGGGCGGCGCGTACCGAGCAGCCGGGCGGCAAGACCAGCCCCGAGGAGCTGGCTGCCGCCGCGCATTCGTCGTGCTTCGCGATGGCGTTGGGGCTGAAGTTGGGCGAGAACAAGACTCCGCCAGAGCGACTCAACGTCGAGTCCACCGTGACGCTCGACGAGGTGGACGGCCTCCCGACGATCACCACCTCCCGGCTCACGGTGCGCGCCCGGGTGCCTGGCCTGGATGCCGGTGCCTTCGCGACCATCGTCGACGAGGCCGCTGCGCTGTGTCCGGTGTCGCGATTGTTTGCCGGCGCCAATATCAGCGTCGACGCCGAACTCGAGTAGGCCACCGTGCCCGACCTGGCAGCAGCGCTGGAACGCGAGCACCACGAAATCGACGCCGGCATCGCTACTTTCGTCGAAACGTTGAACGGCCGTGGCGGGCAACCCGAACCGCTGGTTGCAGCGCTGGAAGCGCTGCGACGACACATTTATCTCGAAGAGGTGTTCCTGTTCCCGCCGCTCCGCGAAGCCGGAATGGTGATGCCGATCTTCGTGATGCTGCGCGAACATGGCGAGCTGTGGCGCACCATGGACGAGCTGAGCGATCTGCTGACAGCCGGAACCGACAGCGAGGGGTTGGCGGCATCCTGCCGCACGCTGCTGAGCCAACTCGAGCAGCACAATTCCAAGGAAGAGCCGGTCATCTACCCACACGCCGATACCGGTCTGCCCGCCCACACCGCCACGGAGCTAGCCCGCTTCATCGAAAGCGGTAGCACGCCGGCCGGTTGGGTATGCCAGACCGCTGCCTGATTGACACGGGGACTCCCACTGCCGATTGTTAGCGATGTGGAGGAGCAGCGCCAATGACCGAACCCCGCCTGCCGCTCTTGCCTGTCGCCGAAGCCAAGGCCGCCGCCGACGAAGCCGGCGTACCCGACTACATGGCCGAGCTCAACATCTTTCAGATGTTGCTGAACCATCCCAGCCTGGCCCGCGCACTCAATGATCTGCTGGCCACCATGCTCTGGCATGGTGTGCTGGACTCGCGGCTGCGCGAATTGGCGATCATGCGCATCGGCTGGCTCACCGCCTCCGAGTACGAGTGGACCCAACATTGGCGGGTGGCGCAAGGGCTCGGCATTTCAGCCGATGATCTGCTGGGCGTACGTGATTGGCAGTCCCACAACGGATTCGGTGACGC
Organism: Mycobacterium sp. NGS51; assembly: GCF_059812525.1. Classification (NCBI taxonomy): domain Bacteria; kingdom Bacillati; phylum Actinomycetota; class Actinomycetes; order Mycobacteriales; family Mycobacteriaceae; genus Mycobacterium; species Mycobacterium sp. NGS51. Next base: position 35,738 of record NZ_JCALCV010000019.1, on the reverse strand, counting down.
CGAGCGCGCGGTGTTGGCTGCCACCGACGACGTCGTACGCAACGGCGCGGTGAGTGCTGACAGTTGGGCAGCGTGCGAACGCGAATTCGGCGATCGCACAGAGCTCATCGAGTTGGTCACCGCGATCAGCGCATGGCGGATGATCGCGTCGATCCTGCACAGCCTGCGAGTCCCCCTGGAGGACGGCGTCTCCGGCTGGCCTCCGGATGGACGCGCGCCGAGTGGCCAGTTACGACACGCATCCGACTAAAAGCTGTGCGATAACTGGTCATTCGGCGGAGCTTGTAGACCGATTGACACGTCAATCAATAACTCGTAGCGTCGTCATCGTGCGAACCAGAGCCGCCGAGATGCTCGGCGTTGAGTTTCCGATCTGCGCATTCAGCCATTGCCGTGATGTGGTGGCCGCGGTGACCAACGCCGGCGGCTTCGGTGTTCTCGGTGCCGTCGCACACAGCCCGCAGCGGCTGGACAGCGAACTCAGTTGGATTGAAGAGCAAACCGGTGGCAAGCCGTACGGCGTCGACCTGCTGCTGCCACCTAAGTACGTCGGCGCCGAATCGGGCGGTATCGACGCGGGACAGGTGCGAGAGCTGTTGCCCGAAGAGCACCGCGCGTTTCTGGACGACTTGCTGGGCCGCTACGGCATCTCGGCGGCCAGCGACCAATCGAAGCCCCGACCGACGGCCGGACTGAATGTGTCCCCGAAGGGCTATCAGCCGCTGCTCGATGTGGCCTTTGACCACGACATCCGCTTGATCGCCAGTGCGTTGGGCCCACCACCAGCGGATTTGGTCGCCCGCGCCCACGACAACGACGTGCTGGTAGCCGCGCTGGCAGGTACGACGCAGCATGCCCTGCGGCACGCGGCTGCCGGGGTGGACCTGATTGTGGCCCAGGGCACCGAGGCCGGCGGCCACACCGGCGAAGTGGCGACGATGGTGTTGGTTCCTGAAATCGTCGACGCCGTTGCGCCACTGCCCGTTCTGGCCGCCGGCGGAATTGCCCGCGGCCGCCAGATCGCCGCCGCGCTGGCCCTGGGCGCCGAGGGGGTGTGGTGCGGATCGGTCTGGCTGACCACCGAGGAGGCCGAGACGCCGCCGGTGGTCAAGGACAAATTCCTGGCCGCGTCGTCGTCGGACACGGTGCGCTCACGCTCCTTGACCGGCAAACCCGCGCGGATGCTGCGCACCGCGTGGACCGACGAGTGGGAACGGCCCGAAAGCCCGTCACCGCTCGGCATGCCGCTGCAAAGCGCGCTGGTCGCCGACCCGCAGGTGCGCATCAACCAGGCCGCCGGCCACGCCGACGCCAAAGCCCGCGAGCTGGCGACCTACTTCGTCGGCCAGGTGGTCGGGTCGCTTGACAAGGTGCAGCCGGCGCGGTCGGTGGTGCTCGAGATGGTGTCGGAGTTCATCGACGCCGTCGGGCACCTCGACGAGCTGGTCGATCGGTGAGTCCAACCGGTACCCGAACCCGCCGTCGCCGCGCGGTCAGCGACGAGGACAAGTCGGCCCGGCGTGACCAGATTCTGGTCGCCGCCAAGAAAGTCTTCGCCCGCAAGGGTTTTCACGCCACCACGATCGCCGACATCGCCAAAGAAGCGGGGCTGGCCTACGGGTCGGTTTACTGGTACTTCGACTCCAAAGATGAGTTGTTCCATGCCTTGATGGCCGTCGAGGAGCAAACGCTGCGGGCCCACGTCTCGGCGGCCGTCGGCCCGTCGCCCGGCGGCGAGGCGCGATTCCGCACGGCGGTGCGCGCGACGTTGGAGTTCTTCGAAGCCGACAAGGCCGCGGTCAAACTGTTGTTTCGCGACGCCTACGCGCTGGGGGACCGGTTCGAAAAGCATCTCGCCGGCATCTACGAGCGGTTCATCGACGACATTCAAATCTTCATCGTCGCCGCACAGCAGCGGGGCGAGGTGGTGGCCGCACCGCCCCGGATGGTGGCCTACACGTTGGCCGCGCTGATCGGTCAACTGGCCCACCGGCGGCTGTCCACCGATGATGGAGTCACCGCCGCCGACGTCTCCGATTTCATGGTGTCGCTGGTGCTCGACGGGCTGCGGCCGCGACATGCCCGGTCTCGTTCGTAGTCGCGGCATCACCGCAGTTCACCGCATTCAGCGGTGGTTCAGCGAATTCACAGGTGTGTTTGAATTGACCCAGTCGAGGTCTTCATGCATCATCGGTTGGGTAAGCACCTCGTTAGGCGAGGCGTCTACATGGATACAGGCCACTGACCCCGAACGTCGAGAGACGCCCAGGGTCAGGACAGCTCCTCCCGGCTTAAGGGTTGAGCCCAAGTGGCTTCCGGATTCCGGATACGCCGTGTAGTGCCGAAGCTCTGACGAGTGGGGTGCGGGTTTCCCGATAATCATCGGGTTCTGTACTCCTGCTTGTGCGCGAAATGTGCGGATAGCCGCACACCTACGGCCGCGAGGAGGTGAGGGACGCATGAGTTCCAGTGATAGTCCGGACCGATATCCGGGCTTTGTTTCGTCCCGATCCGGCCTCCGGCACGCCGCGCTCAGCTGAGCAAGCGCGTTTGCCTCAAGGCGCCGTTTCGGACGGGACATCCGAATCCTGTTGTTCCCGTTTGATTTTCCGCTTAGGAGGCGACCATGACCGCTGCACTGTACGACGAAGTGGTAACGGCAACGCAGACGCCGAAGCTGAGGGTGGTGCCCCAGCCGACGGCGGCGACCAAGCACGTCTCCAAGCAGTCCGATCGGCTATTCGCTGGTGACCCGCTAGTCGAGGGGGCGGCCCGGCTGCTGTCCATTCCGCTGCGGCAGCTCTACGCCGCGCTGTGGCGGGCCGGCGTGCTGGAGATCAGCTCGTAAGAAGGTGTCGTCGCTCCCGGCGCTGAGGTGTCCGCCTCAGTTCCGGGAGCGCCTCATGTCTGGGCCGCGATGAGCGCGCTCACGCCGTCGCGGTAGGCGACCAGGCTGTGGCGCCACCCGATGTCGATCGGACCGCCGCTGTCGACGGTGATTTGGCTGCCGACGTGCACGTACGGTGACGGCGGCACGTGCGGCACGATGTCGAGGAAGTTGACCACCCGAAAGCAGCTTTCGATGGTGGCGTTGAACGCCGCGGCGAAGTCGATCAGCCCGACTCGCGGCCCGGCGAACGTGATGAGTTTGGGTTCGATGGTGTTGGGCGGCATGTTCTTGAAAATGTCGGGCGCCGCAAGCACGGCCAGCGCCGCGCCGAGGCTGTGCCCGGTCACCAGGATCTGATCGCAGCCTGCGGTCGCGGCGGCCAGATCCGCGGCGATACTGGTGCGAATGGTCTCGTAGACATCCTGGAAGCCGTCATGCACCTGACCGAACCCGGCCAGCGGCCGATAGTTCTCGGGGACGGCGTCGAGATCGGCAACCCAATCCGCGACGTCCGAGGTACCGCGAAACGACAAGAACGCGGTGCGGGTGGTGGCGTTGTGACCCATCAACCCGAAAATGTTGGTGTCCTTGGTCATTGCCGTCACGGCGGGGTGCGGGTTGATCATCGCGGCCAGCACCACGCCGCTGGCCTGGATCAGCGAGGTCTGCACGAATCCCGGCGGCAGTGCCGGGGCACTGCCATCCATCACGGTGTATGCCGCCGTCGCCAGCGGCAGAACCACGTCGCGAGCAAACGACGCGTCGAAAGCCACACCGCAGTGTAAAGACGGCTGCCCCGGTTTCGTGGACGTTTGACGGCTACGGCTGGGCCGGCGTGGTGACGACCGTGAGCTGCCACTCGTCGAGCCACGGCTTGATGAGCTCGGCCACCGAGAACCGCGCCGGCCTTTCGCAGCCCGGCTTGAATTCGTCGCCGTTGGAACCGGCGACCAGCACGCCCACCGCGGCGGCGGTGCCGTCGGGGCGAACGGTGTAGACCGGTCCGCCGGAATCACCGCACCCGGTAGGCGCCGCGAATGCGACCTTGCCGCCGCTGTTTTTCACGACCGGCCCGCAGACCTGCATTCCGGTGCGAACGCCGAGATGGCAGAGTTGCTCGCCTTCAGTGACATTGTCGTCGACGTCGGTCACCGCCATCCGGTCGGCGATATCCGACGTCAGCGGGATGGCGCCGGGGCTGTCCAGCGCGATGACCGCGATGTCGTGGTGTCCCCAGCCGTCGCCGTCGAACACCGTCGTCGCGAAGGTGCCCACCATCTCGTAGGTGTCGGTCACCGCATACGTGATGGCAGCTGTGCCGGGCCCGCCCGGACGGTTGCAGTGTCCCGCGGAGAGCATGCCGGGATGTCTGGTGCTCGACCGCACCAAAAACCCTGCGGTGCAGCGCATGCCACCTGAACCGTCGGCGTAGGAGGCGGCGATCGCAACACCGGGACCAATGGCGGCGGCCGCGGGCAACGACGATTTCGTCGCAGGCGTTGGTGTCGGTGGCTCAGGGACGGCGTGCCAGCGCCAAAACGCCGCCAGAAGTGCGATGACGGTCCACAGCGCCACATTCAGCCGCACCGCCGCACCTCCTCCCACGCGGTTGGCGGGAAAGCATTGTGAGCATACCGAGCGCTGCTGTGCTTCCACCGGCGTCGGGATCCGCAGTAGCGTTGACGTACCCGAGCCGGTCCGAAGGGAGCGCGCATGGCCACCGATCTGATGCTCTATCTCGACGACGACCCAGGCGAGTTGGCCCAAGTCGGCGACGTGCTGGGCCAGGCAGGCGTCAACATCGCCGGCCTGTGCGCCGTCACCAGTGGGGGCGGGCAGGCCAAGGTTCATATCCTGGTCCACGACGCCACATCGGCATTCGAGGCCTTGCAGGATGCCGGCATCCAAATCGCCGAAGAGCAAGAGGTGATCGTGCTCGACGTGGAGGACCGCCCCGGCGCGCTCGGCGAGGCCGTGCACAAGCTGGGCGCAGCGCAGGTCAACCTGGAAACCGTCTACCTTGCGACCAACACCCGCCTGGTGCTGCGGGCCGACAATTTCGCCGGCGCGAGGGCGGCGCTGGACTGATGTGGATTTGCGTCCGCCCCGTACAATCGCTGCAGCGGCGTCGATCCGGCCATCACCGGGGAGCCTTCGGAAGAACAGCCCCTTTTAGGCCCAGTAGAACCGAACGGGTAGGCCCGTCACAGCCGTCGTAGAGCGGTCGCGCTTCGGCGCGGCAAGCGGGGTGGTACCGCGGCGCTCGCGCCTACCGGCGCGTCCGTCGTCCCCGGCCAGAGACGTGGCACAGGGAGACGACGTTTTGACCTATCCGAAGCCGGCCGGCGGCGCGCCCGACTTCCCGGCAGCAGAACTCGAGGTCCTGGATTATTGGGACCACGACGATACGTTCCGTGCCAGCATCACCCGCCGCGCCGACGCCGAAGAATACGTGTTCTACGACGGCCCGCCGTTCGCCAACGGCCTGCCGCACTACGGGCATCTGCTCACCGGCTACGTGAAAGACATCGTTCCGCGGTATCGCACCATGCGCGGATACAAGGTGGAGCGCCGGTTCGGCTGGGACACCCACGGATTGCCGGCTGAACTCGAGGTCGAGCGACAACTCGGCATCACCGACAAATCGCAGATCGACGCGATGGGTATCGCCGCGTTCAACGAGGCCTGCCGCGAATCGGTGTTGCGCTACACCGACGAATGGCAGGCTTATGTCACCCGCCAGGCCCGCTGGGTCGACTTCGACAACGACTACAAGACGCTGGATCTGTCCTACATGGAGTCGGTGATCTGGGCGTTCAAGCAGTTGTGGGACAAGGGCTTAGCCTACGAGGGCTATCGGGTGTTGCCGTACTGCTGGCGCGACGAGACGCCGCTGTCCAACCACGAGCTGCGGATGGACGACGACATCTACCAAAGCCGCCAGGACCCGGCGCTCACGGTCGGGTTCCGGGTGTCCGACGGGGAACTGGCCGGCGCGTACCTGCTGGTGTGGACGACGACCCCGTGGACGCTGCCGTCCAACCAGGCCGTCGCGGTCAATCCCGAGGTCAGCTACGTGCAGGTGCGGGTCGGTGATCGCCGGGTGGTGTTGGCCGAGGCCCGGTTGGCCGCTTATGCGCGAGAATTCGGCGACGAACCTGAAGTGCTGGGCCGCTACCGCGGTGCCGAGCTGGTGGGTCTGCAGTATCTGCCGCCGTTCCCGTTCTTCATGGACTCGCCCAACGCGTTTCAGGTGCTGTCCGGCGAATTCGTGACCACCGACGACGGCACCGGGATCGTGCACATGGCGCCGGCCTACGGCGAAGACGACATGGACACCGCCGCCCTGGCCGGCATCGTGCCGGTGACACCCGTCGACGCCAAGGGCCGCTTCGACGCCACCGTCCCGGATTACCAGAGACAGCACGTCTTCGATGCCAACCCGCACATCATCCGCGACCTGAAAAACGGAACTGCCAACGGCGCGGTGCTGATCCGCCACGAAACCTACGAGCACCCCTACCCGCACTGCTGGCGCTGCCGAAACCCGTTGATTTACCGGGCGGTGTCGTCGTGGTTCATCCGCGTGACCGAATTCCGGGACCGCATGGTCGAACTCAACCAACAGATCACCTGGTATCCCGAGCACGTCAAGGACGGCCAGTTCGGAAAGTGGCTGCAAGGCGCCCGCGACTGGTCGATCTCGCGAAACCGCTACTGGGGCACTCCGATTCCGGTGTGGACCTCCGACGATCCGGCCTATCCACGCGTCGACGTCTACGGCAGTCTCGACGAGTTGGAACGCGACTTCGGGACGCGCCCGGATAACCTGCACCGCCCCTACATCGACGAGCTCACCCGGCCTAATCCGGACGACCCCAGTGGGCGCTCGACGATGCGGCGTATCCCCGATGTGTTCGACGTGTGGTTCGACTCCGGGTCGATGCCCTACGCCCAGGTGCACTACCCGTTCGAGAACGCCGACTGGTTCCAGACTCACTACCCGGGCGATTTCATCGTCGAATACATCGGCCAGACCCGGGGCTGGTTCTACACCCTGCACGTGCTGGCCACCGCGCTGTTCGACCGGCCCGCGTTCAAAACCTGTGTGGCACATGGGATCGTGCTGGGCTCAGACGGTCAGAAGATGAGCAAGTCGCTGCGCAACTATCCCGACGTGTCCGAGGTGTTCGACCGCGACGGCTCCGATGCGATGCGCTGGTTTTTGATGGCGTCGCCGATCCTGCGCGGCGGCAACCTGATCGTCACCGAACCCGGTATCCGCGAGGGTGTGCGCCAGGTCATGCTGCCGTTCTGGAATGCCTACAGCTTCCTGGCGCTGTACGCGCCGAAGGTCGGGAGCTGGCGCACCGACTCGCGGCATCCGCTGGACCGCTACATCTTGGCCAAGCTGGCGGCGCTGCGCGAGGACCTCACCGCGGAGATGGACGTCTGCGACATCTCCGGCGCCTGCGAGCAGCTGCGCCAGTTCACCGAAGCACTGACCAACTGGTATGTAAGGCGGTCGCGCCAGCGATTCTGGGAGGAGGACGCCGACGCGATCGACACCTTGCACACTGTGCTGGAAGTGACCGCGCGGCTAGCCGCGCCGCTGCTGCCGCTGACCACCGAAGTTATCTGGCGCAATATCACCGGCGAACGCTCGGTGCACCTCACCGACTGGCCGACCCCCGGCGAGGTGCCCGCCGACACCGACCTGGTTGCCGCCATGGACCTGGTCCGCGAAGTGTGCTCGGCCGCGTCGTCGTTGCGCAAGGCCAAACAGCTACGGGTGCGGCTGCCGCTACCGAAACTTACTGTGGCCGTGGATGTTCCGTCGCAGCTGGAGCCGTTCACCGACCTGATCGCCGATGAGCTCAATGTGAAAAGCGTCGAGCTCACCGAGGACATCGCCCGCTACGGGCGATTCGAACTCACCGTCAACGCCCGGGTCGCCGGACCGCGGCTGGGCAAAGACGTGCAGGCCGCCATCACAGCGGTGAAAGCCGGCGAGGGCGTCGTCAACGATGACGGCACGCTGACCGCCGGCCCGACCGTGCTACAGCCAGGGGAGTACAGCTCCCGACTGGTAGCAGCGGACCCGGAGTACACCGCTGCGCTGCCCGACGGCGCCGGCCTGGTGGTGCTCGACGGCACGGTCACCCCTGAACTGGAAGCCGAAGGTTGGGCCAAAGACCGCATCCGCGAGCTGCAGGAGCTACGCAAGTCGACCGGCCTCGACGTCTCCGACCGCATCAGCATGGTGATGTCGGTGCCTGCTGGGCGGGTCGACTGGGCCCGCGCACACTCGGAGTTGATCGCCGGCGAAATCCTGGCCACCAGCTTCGAATTCGGCGAGCCCGTCAATGCTGTGGAAATCGGTGACGGCGTTCGCGTGAGTATCTCTAAACTCTGAGCCGCGAAAGTGCAACTGCCGACGTATTTCCCGAGTGAGCCTGTCGGCAGTTGCACTCTCGCGGACAGGGGTGGGTCTTGGAAGCACTGTTCGTCGGCAGTGAAGCGCTCCGCGCCGGCACGTTGACTGAGCGTGAGCTGCGGCGGTCGTGCACGCGCATCTATCGCAACGTCTACCAGCGCCGCGGCGCTGAGTTCACGGCAAAAGACCGGGCAGTGGCCGCGTGGCTCTGGTCGGCTAAGGAAGCCGTGGTCGCGGGCAACTCGGCGGCCGCGCTTCTCGGTGCCAAGTGGGTTGACGCGCACGCGCCCGCTGAGCTCATCACCGATCGCAAACGCCCGCCGCCGTTGATCATTACCCGCAATGAGACGCTGCTGGCCGGCGAGACGACGACAGCCGGCGCTGTGCCGATTACCTCACCTGCCCGCACCGCATTCGACCTGGGACGGCGGCGCGGTTTCGAAACCGCGGTCATCCGCATCGATTCGTTGATGCGGGCCACCGGGGTCGCGGTCGACGATGTTGTGCCACTGATCGACGCCCACCGCGGCGCTCGCGGGATGAAGCAGCTGCGACGGGTGCTTCCTTTGGTCGACGCAGGTGCCGAATCGCCACAAGAGACGCGGACCAGGCTGCTGCTCATCCGTGCGGGCCTACCGCGCCCGCAAACCCAGATCGAGGTGGGCAGCTACCGCATCGACATGGGCTGGGAGCAATGGCTTGTCGGCGTGGAATACGACGGCCCACAACATTGGACCGACCCGAGCATTCGCGCCAACGACATCGACCGCACCGTTGAGCTGCAGCGTCGGGGATGGATCCTTATCCGGGTGAGCGCAGCGCTACTGCGCTACCGACCGCACATCGTCGTAGGCCGCGTCCGCGACGCGTTGCGTGCCGCCGGCTGCTCAGTTTAGAACCGCGAAAGTGCAACTACCGACGGGTCTACTCGCGATATACGTCGGTAGTTGCACTTTCGCGGCTAAGGGGCAAACGCGCGCCAGCGTAGTCGACGGCGATTAGCATCCACGTCGATATCAGTAAACCCGATACGGCGTAACCGGTCTGGCAGGGTGTCCGGCGACACCGGATTGCAGGTGTCGCGGAAATGCAAAATCGAGAACAGGGTTGACGCCGCGCTGTCACTGCCCGCGAACACTCCGCCAGGCCGCAGCACCCGAAATGCCTCAGCGAACAACTGGTCCTGTAACGCTGGTGTCGGCACATGGTGCAGCATCGTGAAACACACCACCGAGCTGAACTCGTCGGACGGCAGCCCGGTGTCGGTGCCATCCCCGTTGATGATGCGCGCCCGCTCGCCGTACCGCCCTTGCAACCGCTGCGCCATCGGCGGGTCGATTTCCACGGCGGTGTAGTGCGGGGTCTTGTCGATCAGCACCCGGATGTTGGCGCCGTAACCCGGTCCGAGCTCGAGCACGTTGTCACCCAAGTCGAGGTCGCCGAGCACCCATGGCAGCAGCCCGTCCTCGACAGCTTTGAAGTAGCGGGTCGAGCTGCAACACAACCGGTGACACAGATTCATGGCCATGGATTCAGACGCTAGCGCAATAGCATCGATGGCTGTGGACTCCCGCTGGGTGCTGCACCTCGACATGGACGCATTCTTCGCGTCCGTCGAGCAGCTCACTCGACCGACCCTGCGCGGCCGCCCCGTGCTGGTCGGCGGGCTGGGGGGCCGTGGCGTGGTGGCCGGCGCCAGCTACGAGTCACGGGTTTTCGGCGCCCGTTCGGCGATGCCGATGCATCAGGCCCGTCGACTCGTCGGCATTCAGGCGGTAGTGCTGCCGCCGCGCGGGGTGGTCTACGGGGTGGCCAGCCGGCGGGTGTTCGAGGCCGTACGCAACGCGGTACCCGTCGTCGAGCAGCTGTCCTTCGACGAGGCGTTCGCCGAGCCGTCGGAACTGGCCGGCTCCTCAGCCGCCGACGTCGAGGCCTACTGCGAGGACCTGCGTCGACGGGTGCGCGACGAGACCGGCCTGGTCGCTTCCGTCGGCGCCGGTTCGGGCAAGCAGATCGCCAAGATCGCCTCGGGTCTGGCCAAGCCCGACGGGATCCGGGTGGTCCGGCGCGCCGAGGAGACGGCGCTGCTGGGCGGGCTTCCGGTGCGCAGGCTGTGGGGGATAGGCCCGGTCGCCGAAGAGAAGCTGCATCGACTCGGCATCGAAACGATCGGGCAGCTGGCCGCGCTGAGCCAGCCCGAAGTGGCCAGCATCTTGGGCGCCACGATCGGCCCCGCCCTACACCGGCTGGCCTGCGGCATCGACGACCGCCCGGTCGCCGAGCGTGCCGAAGCCAAGCAGATCAGCGCCGAATCCACCTTCCCGGCCGACCTGACCACCCTCGACGAACTGCGTGACGCGGTCGGCCCGATCGCCGAGCACGCCCACCAGCGGCTGCACCGCGATGGCCGCGGCGCGCGCACGGTCACGGTGAAGTTGAAGAAATCCGACATGAGCACACTGACCCGCTCGGCCACCCTGCCCTATGCCACCGCCGATGCCGCCGCGCTGGCCGCGGTGGCTCGTCGCCTGCTGCTGGATCCGCGCCAAGTCGGCCCGATTCGGCTACTCGGCGTTGGGTTTTCGGGTCTGTCCGACGTGCGCCAGGAATCGCTGTTCCCTGGCTTGGAGGTCTCGGCGGAAACCTCGGAAGCCGATCACGCCACAGACCTACCGATGGAGCCGGACGCGACGACGTGGCGGATCGGCGACGACGTCACGCACCGCGCTTTCGGGCACGGCTGGGTGCAGGGCGCCGGCCACGGCGTGGTCACGGTGCGGTTCGAAACCCGCAGCACCGGTCCGGGCCCGGCCCGCACGTTTCCCCTCGACACCGGCGAACTCACTCCCGCCAATCCCATCGACAGCCTCCAGTGGCCGGAATACGTTGCGGCGCTAGTTGAATCAGCCCCAGCGGCCGACGACGTCGCGCACCGGTAGCTGCGCGGCCAGGGCCGCCATCACCAGCACCCGGACCTGACTGGGCGGCAGCCGCGGCACCATCACCGCGCCGGCGTCGACCAGGTCGCGGCCGGGGCCGTAGCCCGGGCTGACCCGGCCGCCGGCCACCCGGGTGGACACCGCGACCACCACGCCGTCAGCGCAAAGCCGGCGCACCCCGTCGATCACCGCCGCGCCGGCGTTACCCGATCCCAGCGCCTGCAGCACCACGCCCCGCGCGCCCGCCGCCGCACAGGCATCCAGCGCCACCGCGTCACTGCCCGGGTAGACCGCGACAATGTCCACCCGCGGGGCGGCCGCGGCGCTCAACTCGCCCAAGTAGGGCCGCGCTTTCGGCTCGGCGATCCCACCGTCGACGGTGCCCAGCAGCGCCCCGGTGAAGCCCGTCGCCACCTTGTACAGACCCAACGGCTGCAGTACCCGCCCACCGAAACACACCAGCACCCCCAGGTCGCGGGCAGCAGAACTGGCCGCCACCGACAGCGCGTCGCGCAGGTTGGCCGGGCCGTCGGCATCGGGCGCATCGGCGCTGCGCAACGCTCCGGTGAGAACGACCGGGACCGGACCGCCATACGTCAGGTCCAGCCACAGCGCCGTCTCCTCGAGAGTGTCGGTGCCATGGGTGACGACCACCCCCGCGGCGCCGTGATCGGCGGCGGCCCGCACTGCCGCGTTGATCACATCCCAGTCGGCCGGTGTGAGCTGCGAGCTGTCCAGCGAAAGCACGTCGACCACGTCCACGTCGAGGCCGGCGGTCAGGTCGGCGCCGCCGCGGGTCGGCCGTCGCACACCGTCGGTATCCGTGCTGGTGGCGATCGTGCCGCCGGTGGCGATGACGGTGAGGCGGCCCATGCTGGGATGATAGGGGGGTAGCCGCCGGCGAGACGATGCAGCGGGGTCCCCGCGAAGCTGGGGACGAAGCGATGAGGAGGAGCGGCGTTTGTCCACTGAAGAACCAACACGATCGGCCGAGCCGGTCACGACGGCGGGAGACGCCGAAGCTCCCGCGCCGCCGCGACGGCTGCGCCTGCTGCTTTCGGTCGCGGCGGTCGTGCTGGCGCTCGACATCATCACCAAGGTGATCGCGGTCAAACTGCTGACCCCTGGTCAACCGGTGCCGATCATCGACGACACCGTCACCTGGACATTGGTGCGCAATTCCGGGGCCGCGTTTTCGATGGCAACCGGATACACCTGGCTGTTGACGCTGATCGCCACCGGCGTGGTGGTCGGCATTTTCTGGATGGGACGTCGGCTGGTCTCGCCGTGGTGGGCCGTCGGGCTGGGCATGATCCTCGGTGGCGCGATGGGCAACCTGGTCGACCGGTTCTTCCGCTCCCCGGGCCCGCTGCGCGGCCATGTTGTGGACTTCTTGTCGATCGGCTGGTGGCCGGTATTCAACGTGGCCGACCCGTCGGTGGTGGGCGGGGCGATCCTGCTGGTCGCGCTGTCGGTGTTCGGCTTCGACTTCGACACCGTGGGCCGCCGTAAGCCCGATGCCTGACCGCCGGCGACGATGCAGAGCGAAGCGATGAGGAGGAGCGGCGCTTGACCGACCGGTCGATGCCGATCCCTGAGGGGTTGGCGGGCATGCGGGTGGATGCGGGGCTGGCGCGTCTGCTGGGGTTGTCGCGAACCGCCGCGGCGGCGCTGGCCGAAGGCGGCGAAGTCGAGCTGGACGGCGTGCCGGCAGGCAAGTCCGATCGGCTGGCCGCCGGCGCCTTATTGCACGTCCGGCTGCCTGAGGCGCCCACACCGCTGGAGAACACGCCCGTCGACATCGAGGGCATGACGGTGCTGTACTCCGACGAGGACATCGTCGCCGTCGACAAACCCGCAGGGGTGGCGGCCCACGCCTCGGTGGGATGGAGCGGGCCGACGGTGCTGGGTGGGCTGGCCGCCGCCGGTTACCGAATCACCACGTCAGGCATCCATGAACGGCAGGGCATCGTGCATCGCCTCGACGTCGGCACCTCGGGTGTGATGGTGGTGGCGATCTCCGATCGCGCCTATACCGCGCTCAAGCGTGCGTTCAAACAGCGCACGGTCGACAAGCGTTATCACGCGCTGGTGCAGGGACATCCGGATCCGTCCAGCGGCACCATCGACGCGCCGATCGGCCGGCACCGCAGCCACGACTGGAAGTTCGCCGTCACCGCCAACGGCCGGCACAGCCTCACTCACTACGACACCCTGGAAGCGTTTGTGGCGGCGAGCCTGGTCGACGTCCACCTGGAAACCGGTCGCACCCACCAGATTCGGGTGCACTTCGCGGCCCTGCACCACCCGTGCTGCGGTGACTTGACCTACGGCGCCAACCCGAAGCTGGCGAAAAAGCTTGGCCTGGAACGGCAATGGCTGCATGCGCGAGCGCTGTCGTTCGCCCATCCGGGCAACGGGCGGCAGCTGGAGATCGTCAGCCCCTACCCGCCGGACCTACAGCACGCGCTGGATGTGCTGCGGGCCGACGGGTGACTCAGGTCGATTGCCCGGGCTTGCGGGCCTCGACAAGCGTCCGGGTGGAATGCGTGACGAACGGGCCCTGCGCCTTGATGCGCTGGTGGAGTTCACGCAGCCGGTCCCGGTAGCGGTCGACGGTGAAGTCGGGCACCGTCCAGATCACCTTGCGCAGAAAGTAGATGACGGCGCCGATGTCGAAGAACTCTGCGCGCAGGCGCTCCATCCGCATGTCCAGAATCTCCAGACCGGCGGCGGTTGCCTGGGCCCGCTCGACGGCTGGATCCCGTTCGGCTCCCACCGCCGGCATCGGTCCGAGGAAAAACTCGATCAGCTCGACCATGGTCGCCGGCCCGACGTGCTGGGCCAAGTAGGTGCCACCCGGTCGTAGCACCCGGTGAATCTCGCTCCACCACAACGTGATCGGATGGCGGCTGGTCACGACATCGAACGCCTCGCCGGCGAACGGCAACACCGGCTCGTCGGTGGTCGCGACGACCACCACGCCGCGGGGGTGTAACAGCTTGGCGGCGCGAGCACGGTTCGGCGGCCAGGACTCGGTGGCGGCCATCGTCGGCGGAAACTTGTCGGCGCCCGACAACACCTCGCCGCCCCCGGTCTGCAGGTCCAGCGCGGCCGACGCGTCCGCCAGCCGCCGGCTCATCAGTCGCTGATATCCCCACGACGGGCGCTGCTCGGTGGCGCGCCCGTCCAGCCAGGAGAAATCCCAGCCGTCCACCGGGGCTGCGGCGGCTTCCGCCACCAGCTCGTCGAACGTTTGCGGCATGGATGCATTGTCCATTGTCGTTCATGCACCGAGCGTGCAGCCATTGCGAAAAATCGCACGAAATTTCGCAACAGTTTCACGCTCGGCGAAAGGACAGCCGCCGCCGCGATCAGATCCGCGCAGCCTCGACGTCCGAGGCGATGTCGCCGGCCAGCGGGGTGAGCAGTGCAACGATCTCGCTGATCGTCTCGGGGGTTACTCCGGCCGCCGCCAACGCGTCACACAGGTGACCCGCCACCAGGTTGAAGTGGTGCATGGCGATTCCCCGGCCCTGATGCACCTGCTTCATCGACGCGCCGGAGTAGGTTTCCGGGCCGCCCAGCGCGGCGGCCAGGAAGGCGGCTTGCTTGCCTTTCAGCCGGTTCATATTCGTCCCCGCGAAGAAGACTGCGAGTTCACCGTCGGCAAGCACACGCGCGTAGAAGTCCTCGACCACCACTTCGAGCGCTTCGTAGCCGCCGATTCTGTCGTAGAGCGATTCCATACCGATAGCCGACCATCCAAGGGTTGCGCGGCCGTTAGGCCGCCGTCACGGGGCGATTGCCTGACGTAACAACCCGATTGCCCACGAATCACCGAAACCCGCCATTGCGGTGTAGCAGACTCGACCCATGAATCTCGGTGACCTCACCAACCTCGTAGCAAAGCCAGTGGCCGCGGTGTCCAACATCGTCAACACCCCGAACTCAGCGGGCCGCTACCGCCCGTTTTATCTGCGAAATCTGCTCGAGGCGGTCGAGGGCCGCTCGCTGCGCGACGCCGTGGACGGCAGGGTCAGCCTGATCACCGGCGGGTCGTCGGGCATCGGGGAAGCGGCCGCCAAGAAAATCGCGCGCGCCGGCGGCGAGGTGGTGCTCGTTGCGCGCACCCCAGAGAAGCTGGAGAAAGTCGCCGACGACATCCGCGGCGAGGGCGGGACTGCTCACATCTATCCGTGCGATTTGTCCGACATGGACGCCATCGCCGCGATGGCCGACCAGGTGCTGGCCGATCTCGGCGGAGTCGACATCCTCATCAACAACGCGGGGCGCTCCATTCGGCGCTCGCTCGAGCTGTCCTACGACCGGATCCACGACTACCAGCGCACCATGCAGTTGAACTACCTCGGCGCGGTGCAACTCATCCTCAAATTCACCCCGGGGATGCGAGAGCGTAGCTTCGGCCAGATCATCAACGTGTCGTCGGCGGGCGTGCAGACCCGCGCACCGCGCTTCGGCGCCTACATCGCCAGCAAGGCCGCCCTCGACACGCTCTGCGATGCGTTGCAAGCCGAAACAGTCAACGATGACGTCCGGTTCACCACCGTGCACATGGCGCTGGTTCGCACCCCGATGATCAGCCCGACCACCATGTATGACAAATTCCCGACGCTGACGCCCGATCAGGCCGCCGGTGTGCTCGCCGACGCGATCGTGCACCGACCACGTCGGGTCAGCTCACCGTTCGGCCAGTTCGCCGCGGTCGCCGATGCCGTCAGCCCGCTGGTGATGGACCTGGTGCGCAACCGTGCGTTCAGTATGTTCGACGACTCCGCGGCCGCTCAGGGCGGCGAAAAGTCCGGGGACACAAGCAAATTCGACAAGCGCAGCGAGACGTTCGTGCGAGCGACCCGCGGAATTCATTGGTGAGTGATCATGAGCCTGCCCAAACCTGACAATCAGGCAACCGTCGTCGTCACCGGTGCCTCCTCCGGTATCGGCACCGAGCTGGCCCGCGGCCTGGCCCGGCGCGGTTACCCGCTGCTGCTGGTCGCGCGGCGTCGTGACCGCCTTGACGAGCTCGCCGACGAACTGCGCGACCAACATTCGGTCGGCGTCGACGTCATGCCCCTCGACCTGGCCGACATCAAAAACCGGGTAGCGCTGGTCGAGCGCATCGCCAACACACCGATCGCCGGCTTGTGCAACAGCGCCGGCTTCGGTACCAGCGGTGCTTTTCATACCTTGCCGGTTGAGCGGGAAAGCGAACAGATCACGCTCAACGCGCTGGCGTTGATGGAACTCACGCACGCGGCGCTGCCCGGGATGGTCGAGCGCGGCGCCGGTGCGGTGCTCAACATCGCCTCGATCGCGGCGTTTCAGCCGTTGCCGGGCATGGCGGTTTATTCGGCCACCAAGGCCTTTGTTCAGACCTTCTCCGAGGCCGTCCACGAGGGGCTGCACGGAACCGGAGTCTCCTGCACGGTGTTGTGTCCGGGTCCGGTGCCCACCGAGTGGGCCCAGATCGCCGATGCCGAGCACGTGAACGTTCGCATCGCGCAGGTCTCGCCGCCTGAGGTGGCTGAAGCCGCGATCGCGGGGATGCTCGAGGGTAAGCGCAGCGTGGTGCCGGGGATCGTTCCCAAGGTCACCAGCATGGGCGGCCGGTTCGCGCCGCGCAGCGTGCTGCTGCCCGCGCTGCGGATCGTCCGGCAGCTGCGCGGCTAGGCGGTAGACCCTCGCGGCCTGATCTTGAATGAGAGCCGGAGCTTGGTGCGGTAGGTGATCCCACCTGTCGCGTCCAGGGCCAGATCCTGCTCGACAACCTCGGCGACGCGGATGTCGTCGATGGTCTCCTGCGCCCGTCGCACTGCTTGCGCCGCAGCGTCCTCCCACGACACCGTGCTCGTCCCGATAAGGTCGGTGACCCTGTACACGCTCATGCGCTCAAGCTAGAGGAGGCTGGCCGGACCTGTCCGAGGAATCGATTACGCACACCGACACCGCGCAGACACGCCTCGCGACACGCCGATCACATGTCGGCACCCGGTCATAGACTGGCGTCCCTATGAACCAATCCTTCGTGCACCTGCATAACCACACCGAGTACTCGATGTTGGACGGTGCCGCGAAGATCGCGCCGATGCTGGCCGAGGCGCAGCGGCTGGAGATGCCGGCGATCGGGATGACCGACCACGGAAACATGTTCGGCGCCAGCGAGTTCTACAACGCCGCCACGGAAGCCGGTATCAAGCCGATTATCGGGGTAGAGGCCTACGTCGCGCCCGCGTCGCGGTTCGACACCCGCCGGGTTTTGTGGGGTGACCCGGGCCAGAAGAGCGACGACGTGTCCGGATCCGGGTCCTACACCCACCTGACCATGGTCGCCGAGAACGCCACCGGCCTGCGCAACCTGTTCAAGCTGTCCTCGCTGGCCTCCTTCGAAGGGCAGCTCGGCAAGTGGTCGCGGATGGATGCCGAGCTGGTCGCCGAGCACGCCGCCGGCATCATCGCCACCACCGGCTGCCCGTCCGGCGAGGTCCAGACACGGCTGCGGCTCGGGCAGCGCCGCGAAGCGCTCCAGGCGGCGGCCAAGTGGCGGGAGATCTTCGGCGCCGACAACTACTTCCTTGAAGTGATGGACCACGGCCTGGACATCGAGCGCCGGGTGCGAGAGGGGCTGCTGGAGATCGGTCGGACGCTGAACATCCCCGCGCTGGCCACCAACGACTGCCACTACGTCACCCGCGACGCCGCGCACAACCACGAGGCGCTGCTGTGTGTGCAGACCGGCAAGACGCTGTCGGATCCCAATCGGTTCAAGTTCGACGGCGACGGCTACTACCTCAAGTCGGCCGCCGAGATGCGGGGAATCTGGGATCACGAGCTTCCCGGCGCGTGCGATGCCACGCTGCTGATCGCCGAGCGGGTCAGCTCGTATGCCGACGTGTGGGCTCCCCGCGACCGGATGCCGGTGTTCCCGGTGCCCGAGGGTCACGACCAGGCGTCCTGGTTACGGCACGAGGTGGACAGCGGCCTGCGACGACGGTTTCGCGGCGGTATCCCGGACGGCTACTCCGAGCGCGCCGCCTACGAGATCGAGGTCATCTGCGGCAAGGGATTTCCGTCGTACTTCCTGATCGTGGCCGACCTGATCAACTATGCGCGCTCGGTCGACATCCGGGTCGGCCCCGGCCGCGGCTCGGCGGCCGGCTCGCTGGTCTCTTATGCGTTGGGCATCACCGACATCGACCCGATCCCGCACGGTCTGCTATTCGAGCGGTTCCTCAACCCGGAACGCACCTCGATGCCCGACATCGACATCGACTTCGACGACCGCCGCCGCGGTGAAATGGTGCGCTACGCCGCCGACAAGTGGGGCCAGGACCGGGTCGCGCAGGTCATCACTTTCGGCACCATCAAAACTAAAGCCGCACTCAAGGATTCGGCCCGCATCCACTACGGCCAGCCCGGCTTCGCGATCGCCGACCGGATCACCAAGGCCCTGCCGCCGGCGATTATGGCCAAAGACATTCCGCTGTCCGGCATCACCGACCCGAATCACGAGCGCTACAAGGAGGCCGCCGAGGTCCGCGGCCTGATCGACACCGACCCCGATGTGCGGACCATCTACCAGACCGCCCGCGGCCTGGAAGGGCTGATCCGCAACGCCGGCGTGCACGCCTGTGCGGTCATCATGAGCAGCGAACCGCTCACCGAGGCGATTCCGCTGTGGAAGCGGCCGCAGGACGGCGCGATCATCACCGGATGGGACTACCCGTCGTGTGAGGCGATCGGCCTGCTGAAGATGGACTTCCTCGGGCTGCGCAACCTGACGATCATCGGCGACGCGATCCACAACATCAAGGCCAACAGGGGAATTGACGTCGACCTCGAGTCGCTGCCGCTCGACGACCCGGCCACCTATGAGCTGCTGGGCCGCGGTGACACGCTGGGCGTGTTCCAGCTCGACGGCGGGCCGATGCGCGATCTGCTGCGCCGCATGCAGCCCACCGGATTCGAAGACATCGTCGCAGTACTGGCGTTGTATCGCCCCGGCCCGATGGGCATGAACGCCCACAACGACTACGCCGACCGCAAAAACAACCGGCAGGCGATCAAACCCATCCACCCCGAACTCGAGGAACCGCTGCGCGACATCCTCGCCGAGACCTACGGCCTGATCGTCTACCAAGAGCAGATCATGCGCATCGCCCAGAAGGTGGCCGGTTATTCACTGGCCCGAGCCGACATTTTGCGTAAAGCGATGGGCAAGAAGAAACGCGAAGTGCTGGAAAAGGAATTCGAGGGCTTCTCCGAAGGTATGAAGGCCAACGGTTTCTCGGGTGGCGCGATCAAAGCGCTGTGGGACACCATCCTGCCGTTCGCCGACTACGCGTTCAACAAGTCGCACGCCGCCGGGTACGGCATGGTGTCCTACTGGACGGCCTACCTTAAAGCCAACTATCCCGCCGAATACATGGCCGGACTGCTCACCTCGGTCGGCGATGACAAGGACAAGGCCGCGGTCTACCTGGCCGACTGCCGCAAGCTCGGCATCACCGTGCTGCCCCCCGACGTCAACGAGTCCGGGCTGAACTTCGCGTCGGTCGGCACCGACATCCGATACGGACTGGGTGCGGTGCGCAACGTCGGCGCCAATGTCGTTGCCTCACTGCTGAACACCCGTACCGATAAGGGCAAGTTCACCGACTTCTCCGACTATCTGAACAAGATCGACATCGCCGCCTGCAACAGGAGGGTCACCGAGTCGCTGATCAAAGCCGGCGCGTTCGACTCGTTGGGTCATCCCCGTAAGGGTTTGTTCCTGGTGCACACCGACGCGGTGGACTCGGTGCTGGGCACCAAAAAGGCCGAGGCGATGGGCCAGTTCGATTTGTTCGGCGGCAGCGATACCGCCGCCGAGTCGGTGTTCGCGATCAAGGTGCCCACCGAGGAGTGGGAGGACAAGCACAAGTTGGCGCTGGAGCGCGAAATGCTCGGCTTGTACGTGTCCGGTCATCCGCTCAACGGGATCGCACATCTGCTGGCCACTCAGGTCGACACGCCCATTCCGGCGATACTCGACGGCGACGTGCCCAACGACACGTCGGTGCGGGTGGGCGGCATTCTGGCGTCGGTCAACCGGCGGGTCAACAAGAACGGGATGCCCTGGGCATCAGCACAATTGGAAGACTTGACCGGTGGTATCGAAGTGATGTTCTTCCCGCACACCTACACCGCTTACGGCGCCGACATCGTCGACGACGCCGTGGTCCTCGTCGGCGCACGGGTGAAGATCTCCGATGACCGGGTATGCCTGATCGCCAACGAGCTTGTGGTGCCGGACTTTTCCGGCGCGCAGGTCGACCGGCCGCTGGCGGTCAGCCTGCCCACCCGCCAGTGCACCATCGACAAGGTCAGCGCGCTGAAACAGGTGCTGGCCCGCCACCCCGGCACGTCGCAGGTGCGTTTGCGGCTGATCAGTGGTGATCGGATCACCACGCTGGAGTTGGACTCCTCGCTGCGGGTGACGCCCTCGCCCGCGCTGATGGGCGACCTCAAGGCGTTGCTGGGTCCCGGCTGCCTGGGCTGAAATCTTTTGCGCCGAGCGTGAAACTGTTGCGAGTTTTTAGCGAGTTTTTCGCAAGGGTTTCACGCTCGCGGGTCGAGGAGGCGGGTAACTGCAGGGCCGCCTGGTGGTCGTGGGTCGGGATGATCGTCACCGCGTGACGCGCCAGGTGCAGACGTTGCAGTGTCCGGAACGTCTCGCCGCGATTCTCGTCGGCCAAACCGCCTGGATAGCTTGACTTTTGCCGGATCTTTTCGATCTGCAGCTCGTGCCACGCCGCGTCACCTGCGATCAGGATCCAGCCCTCGGCGGTGTGGGTAAGAACGCCGACGCTGCCGGGGGTGTGTCCGGCGAGGTCGACCAGAATGACGGAGCGGTCGCCGAACACATCGTGGCTTCTGGTGAAGGTCAGGACCGGTGGCCCGTCGAGTTCGTATTCGACGACGGGCCGGTCGCGCAGTGAATCGCGGACCCCGCCCACCGGGGCCACCGGCCCGGTGGTGACCCAGTCGTATTCGGTGCGGTGCAGTCGCACCGGCAGCCCGGGCATGTCCAGCAGGCCCGAAACGTGGTCCCAGTGCGCGTGGGTCGGCAGCGCAAAATCCAACTCGCGGGTAGTGGCCAGTTGATCCAGTGCGGTGATCGTGGGGATGGTGTTCGCGGGCGGACGCACCGCCGGCCGCAAGGCCGCGGAAAGCTGGGCGATTGCCCGGTGTTCGGCGTCGACGCACACGGCGGGGTCGACGATGAACGTCGCCGTTGGATGCCTGACGAGAAACGACGTCAACGAGTTCTGCACTCGCCGGGGCGCAAACGTGCCCTCCACAATCATCGCGGTCGGCACCGAGCGCGGCACTTGCGGTAGTGCGGTCACGGTCACGGTGGCACGAGGTTCTGGCAGCCCCGCGTCGACGACACTGCGGATGAACCGCTGATCCGGTTGCCGGGGTCGAATCATGCCCCAAACGAGTCCGGCTGCGGCGGTGCAGCATTCGATGACACCGGGGGAGCGGACGGGATCAGGCATGGGGCGCGATCCCGACAATCACGAAGCCCGGCCAGACGGCACGATAACGAGCACGCCGCAGCTTCTCGCGCAGGCTCAGGTCTCGGTTCACGTTGGTGACACCCGGCACCTTGATCAAGGGCACGATGTTCCATTGCCAGCCGTACCGCTCGTGCAACATGCGATTGCCGGCATCGGCGTCGGCGTCCGACAGGATCGTGGCGTGGCCGGTGAGCTTCGGCGCCCCCGGGCGCACTCGGCCCCGGTAGTCGCAGGCGGTGAGCTCGACCTCCGGGTGGGCCGCCAGCCGACGGGTCTTGGGACCGATTTTGGTGCGAAACACCACGGTCGGTCCGTCGAACCCGAACCAGATCGGGGTGTCGACGGGCGTGCCGTCGCGGCGAAACGACCGGAGCATCGCATAACGGGTGGTGCGCAACTCATCGAGGCCGTGGGTATGCATGGCACCGAGTCAACAGCTTAGAGTTGACTCTAAGTCAAGCTCGAATATCAGGAGGGTCCGATGGCCGCAGCATTGACGATCGGAGAAGTGGCGCGCGAAGCCGGTGTCGCGGCGACCACCTTGCGCTACTACGAGCAGATTGGTCTGGTCCCCGCGCCGGCCCGGGTGGGCGGTCAGCGTCGCTACGACGACGCGGTGCTGGCCCGACTCGAGGTGATCCGGCTGTGCAAGTCCGCCGGATTCGCGCTCGACGAGATACAGCTGTTATTCGCCGACGATGCGCCGGGACGTCCGGCCAGCCGCGCGCTCGCCGAGGCCAAACTCGCCGAGATCGACGCCCAGCTGGCCTCGCTCGCGCGAGCGCGAGCGGTGATCGAGTGGGGCATGCGCTGCACCTGCCCGTCGATCGATGCCTGTACCTGCGGGATTCACGCGGCATTACCGGCCTGAGCCCAGCCCCGTCAGCGCGGCCGCGAAAACGGGTACATGGCCACAGTGCACATTGCCGCTCTGCTCGCGCTGAGTTCTGCGCTGTGCATCGCAATAGGCGACGTCCTGCAGCAACGCGCGACGCACCGGATCACTGACGCCGCGACCGGCCACGTCGAATTGGTCGTGAAGCTGTTGCGCGATCAGCGGTGGCTGTGCGGCACCTTGATACTGCTGGCAAGTATCGGGCTGCAGGCGGCCGCGCTGCTCCAGGGTTCGGTGTTGCTGGTGCAGGCGTTGCTCATGTTTTCAATCCTGTTTGCCCTGCCGATCAGCGCGACGTTGTCACATCGCACGGTCACCGGCCGAGAGTGGATTTGGGCCGCATCGTTGACGGTGGCCATCGCGGTGATCGTCACCGTCGGGCACCCGCAGCCCGGTCGTTCGAGCGCCTCGCTTCACACGTGGGCCGGTGCAATGGTGGTGTTGGGGCCGCTGCTGGTCGGATGCATCGTGGCCGGCCGGATCTGGGGTGGTGCCCTGGCCGCGGTGCTGTTCGCCTTCGTATCGGGTTCGCTCTGGGGTGTCTTTTCCGTACTCACCAAGGAAGTCGTCCACCGGCTGGGCGATGGCGAATGGGCGGCAGCCCGCACACCCGAGCTGTACGCCTGGCTACTAGTCGCGCTGGGAGGTCTGGTGTGGAGTCAATCAGCGTTCCGGGCCGGGCCCCTGACCGCGTCGATGCCGACGCTGCAGGTTTCGCAGCCGGTAGTGGCCGCAGTGCTGGGTGTTGTCGTCCTCGGCGAGACGCTGGACACCGGTCGCGCCGGGATGATCGCGCTGGCTGCTTCCGCGCTGGTGATGACGGCGGCTATCTTCGCGCTCGCGCTGATTCGAGGGGAGGCTTCCCGGCGCCGCAGGCCAATCCGTGCCGTCGCTGCGCAGCGCCGCTAACTCCGGTCGCTCACGGGCGAAGCACGCTCCGGCTCAACGCCCGCGGTGCGCTGTGACGTGTCATCGGCTTCCCTGGATGTGATCCGGTCATGCAGCCACGCCAACGGTTTGGGCGCCCACCAACTCCGCGGACCAACCAGGTGCATGAACGCCGGAACCAGGACCATTCGCACCAGGGTGGCGTCGACCAGCACCGCAAGTGTCAGGCCGAGACCGAGCATTCGGATGAAGGACACCTGGGCCGGAATCAACGCGGCAAACGTAATCGACATCACCACCGCGGCCGCGGTGACCACCCGGCCGATGCCCGCGATGCCCAGGGCCGTGCTCTCGTCGCTGGCCCTGTGCGCGTCGGCCGCACCCGGGCCCATCTTGCCCGGACCTACTGACGTCAGCCAAAACTCACGGATCCGCGAGACAAGGAACACCTCGTAATCCATCGCCAACCCGAAGGCGATGCAGAACAACAACACCGGGATGTTGGCATTCAACGTCCCATTCGGGGTCGTCCCCAGTGCGCCGAGGTGTCCGTCTTGGAAGATCCACACCATGGCGCCGAATGCCGCCGTCAGTGACAACACGTTGCACACGAGCGCCTGCACCGGTATCACCACACTGCCGGTAAGCAAGAACAGCAGCGTAAACGTGATGACGGCGATCAGTCCCAGCACCAGCGGAAGCCGCTTGGTGATCGCGTCGACGCTGTCGCGGTTGATCTGCGCCAGCCCGGTCATCTCCACCGACCGCCCGGCCGGTCCGGCGACCTCATGCAATCGGTCGAGCTGCCTGGCCGAGGCTTCCGAATACAGCGGCGCGGTGCTGGCGACTGTGAGGAATGGACTGCCGTGCGCGATGCCGGTGGGTGCGTCGGGCGGTCCCATCAGGCGTCCGGCCACGAACGTTCCGGTCGGTGCGGTGACCGCAGACACGTCAGGTACGCGCGACAGGTCGGCGGCATAACGCTCCACGTCGACGCGGGTCACACCGCGTGCGTCGGGGACGACGACGGACACCGCCGTCCCTATCCCGTCGGGGAAATCGTTGTCCAGCATGTCGGCGACTTGGCGCGCCGAGGTGGATCGGGGTAGCACGCGTTCATCGGGGAAGCCCCACTTCACCCCGAGGAACGGGACACCCAGCAGCAGGAGCAGTGCGACGACGCTCAGACCGACCGGCACGGCGTGGCGCACGACGAACTTGGTCGAGCGGTACCAGAACAGCGAGTCGGGCGTCTTGTGCGCGTGGTCGCGGCACCACTTCGCCCGCGGCAGCCACCGGCATACCAGCGGGCGGGCGTCCAGCGCGTCCAGTCGCGGCCCCAGCAGCACGATCGCCGCCGGAGTCACCACGACCGTTGCCGCCACGACAACCGCTGCGGTGGCAACCACGGTGTAGGCCGACGATTTCAGGAAATCCATCGGGAACACGGTCATTACGGCCATCGACAAGCCGACAGTGGTGGCAGAGAACAGCACGGTTCGCCCGGCCGTGACCATGGTCCGCAACAGCGCCTGCTCCCGATCGCCCATCCGGGCCAGCTCCTCGCGGTAGCGGCTGATGATCAACAGGTTGTAGTCGATCGCCAAGGCGAGACCCATCGCGATGGACAGGTCCAGTGCATAGGACGACACGTCGGTAACGAAGCTGATCAGCCGCAACATCGACATGGTGCCGAGAATGGCCAGGGCCCCCAACGCAATCGGCAATGCCGCCGCCACCACACCGCCGAACACCCAGACCAGTACCGCGAAGCTGAGTGGAATCGCGATGGACTCCATCAACAGCAGGTCGCGCTTGTTCAGATGGTTTATCTGGGCATAGGCCACCGCCATGCCGCCGGCGCGCACGGTGACACCGTCGCGGTCATGCACCAGTTCCCGGGTGAGCGTGCTGGCGTACTTCTGTGCGGTGTTCTCGCCCCCTTTCAGACCGGCCACAATCAACCCGGACTTGCCGTCCTTGCTGATGAGCCGGGAGGCGGCCTGCGGCGACGTCCACGCCGAGGTCACCTCCAAGACCCACGGGGATCGTTTCAGGTGGTCGACGATGTCGGTGGCCACCCGGCGGGACTGATCGCTGCGGGCGCCTGTAGGTGCGGTCACCACGATCAGCATCTTCTGATCGGTTTGGCCGAACTTGTCCCTGAGCAATTGGGTCGCGCGGGCAGATTCCGAGTTCGGGTCTTGAAAGCCGCCGCCCGACAAGCTGCCGACCACCGGGATGCCGAACACCGCGGCCGCCACCACAACCAGGACTGCGACCGCGATGATGCGTCGCGGCGCGCGAATGGCCAGTCGGGTGATTGCTTGCAGCATCTCTCAGCGTCCCTCCGCTGTCGGTCGTCCGCCCGCTACCGCATACCCGGTCCGGGCTGCCTGACCACCCACATTGGGGTATCGGGTTGCCAGCGCTGGTTGGCCGGCCCATTCGATGGGTACCTGTACGCAGGCGGAACCCTCGATGAGCCGCAAGGATGACCGATGAACGCAACCGACGACGCCATCAAAATCAGGCATCCATCCGATGAGGATTTGCCGGCGGTCTATGAGAACCAGGCCCGCGCATTCGGGCTTTCCGCGGATCCGGCGGACCTCGAAGCCTGGAAACGCCGGGTCAAGCTCGAGGACATCGTGGTTGCCGAGGATATGTCCGATCCGCAGCACCCGTTGGTGGTCGGAACCTCGCTGTGCTACAGCCTGGAGCTCACGGTGCCGGGTGGCGGCAGCCTCAGTGCCGCGTGGCTGACCATGGCAACCGTGGCGGCATCACATCAGGGAAGGGGAATTTGGCAGAAGATCAGCGTCCAGGGCGCCGGAATCCTGTTGGACCGCGGCTATTCGTTCATCTGTGGTGTTCCGACCCGGCCAACCGCTTATGAGACCCTGGGCGCCGGCGTGGCGAGCTATGCGCGCACTTACCGTATCGAGCCCCGGTTTGCCGCGCTACGAGGCGCGCCCGGCCGAAGTCGGACACGTGAAGTCCGCGCGTCGGAGGCAAGAGACCAATTACCCCGGATTTATGACCGATGGCGTGCCGTGACTCCTGGCGCCCTGACTCGCGACAGCGCCTGGTGGTCCGACTTTTTGGAAGACAGAGTGACGCAGCGCGATGAGGGATCGGCGCTCAATTTCATCCTCCATCCCGACGGTTTCCTAACATACCGAGTGATCGGCGCGACGGCACACGCGTTTCGGCCGCCGTTCGGCACCGTGGTGGTCCAAGACTTCTGCCCGATCACAGACGAAGCACATACCGAATTACTCGAAGCGTTGTTGGCGTTAGATGTGTTCGATCACATAGAAATCGAGGTCCCGGCCGACGATCCGCTCCCACTCAAACTCAAGGATCAGCGTGCGGCCCCAACGACCGGTGTGGGTGATTTTCTCTGGATACGAATCATGAATGTTCCCGAAGCGCTCGGAGAGCGTGTGTACGCCGCCGATGCCGACGTCGTACTGGACGTCACCGACCCGTTTGACGTCGCCGGGGGACGATTCCTGCTCCAGACTCGTGATGGTGTCGGGAAGTGCACTGCCCATGACGGTCCCGCGGACGTCAAAATCGGTCTGGGTGAACTGGGAACGATCTACATGGGTGCGCATCGAGCGTCGGAACTTCACCGGGCCAACCGCATCAGCGAACTGCGTAGCGGTGCGATACCGAACCTGGATGCCGCCTTCAGTACCCACCGGGCACCGTATTGCGGCACACTTTTTTGACCCGTCAGGCCAACGGTGTTTCGGCCGGAACCTTATGGATGACACCGCCTTTCATGACGAAGTCCACTCGGCCGGTGACGTCGATGTCGGTGAACGGATCGCCGGGCATGGCGATCAAGTCGGCGATCTTGCCTTCGGCGATCACACCCAGATCGTCGAGCCGCAGCAGCTCAGCAGCGACGCTGGTGGCGGCTTGCAGGGCACGCAGCGGGCTGATGCCCGTCGACACCATCATCGGAAACTCTTGCCAATTGTCGTGATGCGGGAACATGCCGGCATCGGTGCCGAACGCGATGCGTACGTTGCTCGCAGCTATCCCCTCGGCGGCGTCCAACAACGGGCCCCGGTATTTTTGCGCTTTGCGTCGCGCGTACTCCGGCACCGCGTCCCATAGCGGATCGTCGTCGCTCCGGCTGGGGCCGGTCAGGATCGCGTACTGGGTCGGCACCAAGAACACGCCTGCGTCCTCCATCATTCGCAAGGTCTCGGCCGAAGCGAGGTTGCCGTGCTCGATGCTGCGAACGCCGGCGCGGACCGCGCGCCGGATGCCTTCGTCGCCGTAGCTGTGTGGAGTCGCGGGAACATCAAGGTCGGCGGCCGTAGCGACCAGGACATCCATCTCCTCCTGGCTGTAGGTGGCCTGGCCGGGATCGTCCGACGGTGACGCGAAGCCGCCAGTCGCCGCGAACTTGATCCAGTCGGCGCCGGCGCGGATCTCCTGCCTAACCCTGGTACGTATCTCATCGCGACCGTCGGCGGCGGCCAGTTCCAGCGCCCGCGGCGACCCTTGGTATTCGTCGGCGACCAGTGCGCTGAAATCGCCATGGCCGCCGCGCGCCGAGATCATGTGCGGCGCCACCAGCATCCGCGGACCCTCGATAAGACCGGCTGCCACCGCGTTGCGCAGGTCGATGGTCGGATAGTCGAGATCCCCGCAGCCCAGATCACGCACGGTGGTAAAGCCGTTGTGCAGCAAGGCCCGCAGCACCGGCAAAGACTTCAACGTCTTGGCGGTGCTCGAATCGAGGGCAAGCATCGGGCCAAGCGGCGGTGCCAGCGCCACGTGGGTATGGCAGTCGATGAAACCCGGTGTCAGCGTGTGCCCGGACAGGTCGAGCACCTCCGCGTCCGTAGGCGCGTCGATCCTGTCCGCGACTCGTCGGATGCGACCATCGGAGACCAGCACCTGCCGCGGCGCTGCCGAAGCCGCCACCCCGTCCCACACGTTCGCGCCGGTGATCAAGGTTGCTGCCATGGCCATAGTCTCTAGAACATACGTCGATTTTGGGCACCGCGCCCTGCCCGGCGACCTACGGTCGGAGACATGGAAGCCCACGACCCGACGACTGTCGAGGTGGTGGCTGATGGGGAACGCGGTTCGATCACGTTGAACCGGCCGGCGAAGCTCAACCCGCTCAGCACGCAGACCCTGAACGAACTGGTCGCCGCCGCCCGTTGGTTCGACGCCCGGCCTGAGGTCAAAGTCGTCGTCGTCAGCGGCAATGGTCGCGCGTTCTCGGCCGGGGCGGACCTGGCGGCGTTCACCGATCCCGCCGACGGGGCCGGCGCTGCGCGGGAAGCCGCCGACGCCGGGCGGCGGATGGCCGACGCCGTCGAAGCCATGCGCGCGGTGACCGTCGCGCGGGTGCATGGTCATTGTGTCGGCGGCGGACTGGTGCTCGCGGCCGCATGCGACCTGCGGGTGGCGGCCGACTCGGCCCGGTTCTCCATACCCGAGGTCGATCTCGGCATTCCACTGGCCTGGGGCGGCATCCCGCGGCTGGTGCGCGAGATCGGCCCCGCACTGACCAAGGAACTGGTGATGACGTGTCGACCATTCGGAGCCGATGAAGCCAAGACTGCCGGATTCCTCAACCGCGTGGTGCCGGAGACCGACCTCGATGAGGAGGTCGAACAACTGGTGCAACAACTACTCACCAAGTCGGCGCTGACGCTCGTCTCGACGAAGCGCCATACCAACGCCGTGGCCGACGGGATGGTGGCCACCGCGCGAAGCTGGAGTGACGCAGACGCTCTGGTCACTGCATTGCACGATTCCGAGTCGCGGAAAGCCGCCGAGGCCTACCTGGACCGGGTACGCCGCCGCTGAGCATCCAAGGAGGAGAACCGATATGACCACGGCCGAGCGTCCGAGCACCCTGCCAGACGCATTCCAGCGCACGGCGGCGATCGACCCCGACGCCGTCGCGCTGCGCACCCCGGGCGACACCCAGACCATGACGTGGCGCGAATACGCGGCGCAGGTACGCCAGGTCGCGGCCGGGCTGGCCGGGCTGGGGGTGCGCCGCGGCGACACGGTATCGCTGATGATGGCCAACCGGGTGGAGTTCTACCCCCTGGAGGTGGGCGCACAGCACGTCGGCGCCACGTCGTTCTCGGTCTACAACACCCTGCCCGCCGAACAGCTGACCTACTTGTTCGGCAACGCCGGAACCAAAGTGGTGATGTGCGAGGCGCAGTACGTCGAGCGGATCCAGGCCAGCGGCGCGCCCATCGAGCACATTGTGTGTATCGACGGGTCGCCGGAGGGAACGCTGTCCCTCGAGGATCTGTACGCCGCCGGCGCCGACGATTTCGACTTCGAATCGACTTGGCGTGCAGTGCAACCCGACGACATCGTCACGCTCATCTACACCTCCGGCACGACCGGAAACCCCAAGGGTGTGGAGATGACGCACGCCAACCTGCTGTTTGAAGGACAGGCCCTCGACGCCGTTCTCGGTGTCGAATTCGGCGACCGGATCACGTCGTTCCTGCCCTCGGCGCACATCGCCGACCGGATGATGGCGCTCTACAACCAAGAGGTGTTCGGCACGCAGATCACCGTGGTTTCCGACGCCCGTGCCATCGCGGCCGCGTTGCCCGATGTTCGGCCGACCATTTGGGGAGCCGTGCCCCGGGTATGGGAAAAGCTCAAGGCCGCAATTCAATTCGCCGTCGCGAATGAACCCGACGAAGAGCGGCGGCAGGCGTTGCAATGGGCGCTGGCGGTGAGCGGGAAGCGCGCTGCGGCGTTGATCGCCGGAGACCCGGTGCCCGATGACCTGGCGGCGGAGTGGGCCACCGCCGACGAGTTGGTGCTGTCCAAGCTGCGCGCCAAGCTCGGGTTGGACCAGCTGCGGTGGGCGGTGTCGGGGGCGGCGCCGATCCCGAAGGAGACCCTCGGCTTCTTTGCCGGAATCGGCATCCCGATTGCCGAGGTCTGGGGCATGTCCGAGTTGAGTTGTGTTGCCAGCGTTTTCCATCCGCGCGAAGGGCGGCTGGGAACCGTCGGCAAGCTGCTTCCCGGGCTGGAATCCAAGATCGCCGAAGACGGCGAATACCTGGTGCGCGGTCCGCTGGTGATGAAGGGCTATCGCAAAGAGCCGGCGAAGACCGCCGATGCGATCGACGCGGACGGCTGGCTGCACACCGGTGACATTCTCGACGTGGACTCCGAGGGATATCTGCGGGTGGTCGACCGGAAAAAGGAGTTGATCATCAATGCGGCCGGCAAGAACATGTCGCCGGCCAATATCGAGAACGCGATCCTGGCCGCGTGCCCTATGGTCGGCGCAATGGTCACCGTCGGGGATGGGCGGCCGTACAACACCGCGTTGATGGTGTTCGATGCCGACTCGGTCGGCCCGTACGCGGCCCAACACGGACTCGCCGATGCCTCGCCGGCGGCTCTCGCGGCCGACCCGGAGGTGATCGCGGGGATCGCGGCCGGGATCGCCGAGGGCAACGTCAAGCTCTCGCGCGTCGAGCAGATCAAGCGCTTTCGAGTGCTGCCGACGCTGTGGGAGCCCGGCGGTGAGGAAATCACCCTGACGATGAAACTCAAACGACGGCCGATCGCCGCCAAGTACGCCGCCGAAATCGAGGAGTTGTACGCCGGCGAACCGGGACCGGACGTGCACGAACCCAAAGCCTCGTCGGCGACGCAACCGGCGTGAGGTCTTAGGCCCGCAATACCACCTTGGACACCAGTCCGGCCGTTACGGCCACGGCTGCGGCGGCCAGGACGGAGGGCGCCGCGCTGGCGGTGAGCACTCCGACGATCAGCAACGTGGCCAGCCCCGCGAGCAACGCGACCAGTTTGTGGGCTGGCCACGGCACACCGGCGACCAGCATCCCGGCCGGCTTGGGACCGGTTAGCGCGTCGACGTGCTGGGAGGTGGTCATAAGTTCAGGATACCCGGCACTCTAGTTTTCGGCTAGCCGAAACACGCCCTGAACTGCCAAGAAGCTCCGGATGTGCCCAGTTTCGGGGGATGACGTCGCCGATCTCTTACGTGGGGGCGCTTTGAAGAAGCTGGTAACCGCGTCAGAATCTCGTTTCTTGTCTCAGTTTTGTTGCCAGCCAACCGTTTCGATCGCCCTGGCTATCACGCTCGGCGTCCTGATCCCCGCCCGCCGTGCTCTCTGCACTGCACACCAAGTCCTAGCCCCCAGCTAACGCAGCCGAGCGCGGCTGGCCGGGTGCAGGATACTTCCGAAGGGCCGACAATCATTTATCTTCTGCCTCAAGAAACTCGCCTATCACAATTTCAGCATTTGTAACAAGCGTGTCGTTGCGCGCAGGAAAGATCCCGTTGCGATTTAACTTGATTGCCCGAACCAGGCCGTCAGTCGTCGTAACATTACGCACGATTGATCCATCGTCCGTGTTCCCATCCGTTCGATGATGACCGGCGGCAGCTTCCTTACTTTGGTTAACGATAGGAAGGGGGCAGCATGCGGAGGGGTTTCGCGGATGCACCGGCGGGGCGGCGCAGCGGTTCGGCGTTCGATGAGATTTGTGCTGCAGTCTCAGTGATTCATGCCGCAACGGGTATTCGAGGGGCTCGGCCGTGTGCTGGGCAACGGGCGCGTCTTCATCTCTGACGCCGACGTCACGACGCGCAAATCGTATGCCGACGGGACCGGGATTTCCTGAGGGGTCATTCGATTGGGGTAGGTGATTACCCTATCCCGCTCGACGCAGCCACGGAATAGTCGAGTGATCAGCTCCGGGGGATCGCGGGGATGAGGGGTTTGCGCGGGAGGCTTGGCGCAAGCCCAGTGTTTACACATAAATCTTGAGTTTGCATCCGTTGCAGGGGGCTTCGATGGATGTCGCTGATCGGGTATTTCCGTTAACGCGTGGCCAGCTCGACATATGGCTTGCAGAGGAAACGGGTCGTTTCGGTGCCAGGTGGCAAGTCGGCGTATTTGCGCGAATCGCGGGCCCGGTGGACCCCGATTTGTTGGAGTGGGCGGTCCGTCGAGTGGTCCGCGAGGCTGAGCCGCTGAGGGCCGCGTTTTTCCAGGTTGATGGCCAGGTTATTCAACGAGTGGTTGATGATCCGCCCGTCGAGCTGGCTCATCATGACTTGATCGGATCGCAGGATCCCGAGCAGGACGCTTATCGGCTAGCCTCGTCGATTCAGCAGACGGCAATGCCGTTGAGTGGGCCGCTGTACAAATTTGCGTTATTGCAGACACGTACAGATGAATTTTATGTTTTCGTGTGCTGCCATCATATAGTAGCGGACGGGATCGGCCTTGCTCTAGTTCTGCATCGCATTGCAACTATCTATAGCGTTATTGCTTCTGGTGGGTCGATTCCTCCTACTTACTTTGGGTCGCTGAGTGATCTCATTGATTGCGAGTTGGAGTACGAGGCGTCTCCCGATTATCTGGATGATCAGGAATACTGGGCCAGAAACCTCCCGTCCGAAAGCGAACCGCGCTATCGGTTGGCCAATGCTACGAACGGGCATGATGCCCATGTAACGGCTGCGCCGGTTCAATTGAACCCTTCCGCAGTTGCTGGGATCGATGGGTTGGCCCGGGCGCTAGGTGTGCATCGATCGTCAGTGATGACCGCAGCGTCCGCACTGTTAGTTGGTGGATGCGATGCTGAAAGTTCAGAAGTCGTATTTGATTTTCCGGTAAGCAGGCGCGTTCGTCCGGAGTCAAAAGTGGTGCCCGGAATGATTTCCGGTGTGGTCCCATTAGTGCTAAAAGCATCGCCGGGTGCCACGGTCACAAGCTTTTGCGAACACGTTGACTCGCGAATCCACGAAGCGCTGCAGCATCAGCGGTTCCCAGTGCACACCATCGAGAGTGCCGCACGTCTCCGCGGCTCTGAGCAGATCTCGAATCGGATAGCGGTTAATTTCATCCCGACGACACATCTGGCGGATCTTGCTGGTTCTGCGGTGACGGCGACCCTGACCCACGATGGCCTAGGGGATCAGTTTCGGCTGGTCTTCTTCCGGGATGAGGATCAGCTTTTTCTCAGCACACCGGGTGCGGGGCAATTGCTTCCGAATTGTGATCTCCGCAATTTGGCGAATCGGTTGGAGCGGGTACTGGTGGCCATGGCTGCTGACCCGGGGCGGTTGTTGTCGTCGGTGGATGTGCTCGATCAGGATGAGCATGCCCGGTTGGATGTGCTGGGTAATCGGGCGGTTTTGACCCAGCCGGTATGCCCGACGGCGTCGATTCCGGCGTTGTTCGCCGAGCGGGTGACCTGTCATCCAGAGGCGGTGGCGGTCAGCTGTGAGGGTCGGTCGCTGACGTATTGCGACCTGGATGAGGCGGCTAACCGGCTGGCGCATCTGTTGGCTGGTCATGGGGTGGGCGCGGGACAGTGTGTGGGGCTGCTGTGTTCGCGGTCGGTAGAGGCGATCGTGGCGATGCTGGCGGTGCTCAAGACGGGAGCGGCGTATCTGCCGATCGATCCGCAGTGTCCACGAGCGCGGATGGGTTTTATGCTCGCCGATGCTGCGGCGGTGGCGGTAATTACCACCGCGGATTTGGTGGGGCGGCTATCCGGGCTGGACCTGTTGGTCGTCGATGTCGAGGATCCGGCGATCAACAGTCAACCCAGCGCCGCGCTGCCGGCGCCAAGCCCGGACCATATCGCGTACCTCATTTACACCTCGGGTACTACCGGGGTGCCCAAAGGGGTGGCCATCACCCATCACAACCTGACCCAGCTGGTGGAGTCATTTGATCCCGGCGTGCCGCGCACGGGTGTGTGGACGCAGTGGCATTCGTTGGCCTTTGACGTTTCGGTGTGGGAGATCTGGTCTGCGCTGCTGGGCGGCGGGCGGCTGGTGGTGATACCGGACTCGGTGGTCGGCTCACCAGATGAGTTCCATGACTTGTTGATTGGTGAGCAGGTCAGTGTGTTGAGTCAGACCCCCTCGGCGGTTGCGATGCTCTCGCCCGAGCGTTTGGGTTCGGTGGCGTTGGTGGTGGCCGGTGAGCCGTGTCCGGCCGAGTTGGTAAAGCGCTGGGCGCCGGGGCGGGTGATGGTCAACGCCTATGGTCCGACCGAGATCACGGTGTATGCGTCCAGGAGTGCGCCGCTGGTGGCACGGCCGGGTGTGGTGCCCATTGGTGCGCCGATGGCGGGGGCGGCGTTGTTTGTGCTCGACGGGTGGTTGCGGGCGGTGCCGGCCGGCGTGGTCGGCGAGTTGTATGTGGCCGGCCGCGGCGTGGGTGTGGGGTATGTGCGCCGGGCAGGGTTGACCGCATCCCGGTTTGTGGCGTGTCCGTTCGGTGCGTCAGGGCAACGGATGTATCGCACCGGTGATCTGGTGCGTTGGGGCGTGGACGGGCAGCTGCGCTATGTGGGGCGCGCGGACGAGCAGGTCAAGATCCGCGGGTATCGCATCGAGCTCGGCGAGATCCAAACAGCCCTGGGCGGGCTCGACGGGGTTGAGCAGGCGGTGGTGATCGCCCGTGAGGACCGCCCGGGCGACAAGCGGCTGATCGGGTATGTGACCGGCACCGTCGACCCTGCCCAGGCGCGCACTGCGCTAGCCGACCGGCTCCCGGCCTACATGGTTCCCGCAGCTGTGGTGGCTCTGGATGTGTTGCCGCTCACGCCGAATGGCAAAGTCGACAGGCGCGCTCTGCCGGCACCGGATTACCAGGACACTGACCGTTACCGCGCCCCGGGCGATGCGATCGAGGAAATCTTGGCCGGCATCTATGCCCAGGTTTTGGGGTTGGAGCGGGTTGGGGTCGACGACTCGTTCTTCGATTTGGGTGGGGATTCGCTGTCGGCGATGCGTCTGGTCGCTGCGGTCAACACCGGCCTGGATGCGGGGCTGGCGGTGCGTGCGGTGTTCGAGGCGCCCACAGTGGCCCAGCTGGCACCGCGTATTGGCGCTGGCGGAGATGGGTTGGCGCCGTTGGTGGCTGGTGAGCGGCCCGCGGTGGTGCCGTTGTCGTTTGCCCAGCAGCGGTTGTGGTTCCTAGACCAGTTGCAGGGGCCCTCGCCGGTGCACAACATGCCGACAGCGCTGCGGATCAGTGGGGCATTGGACGTCGAGGCGTTGGGTGCGGCGCTGGCCGATGTC